>CANHVO010000023.1 GCA_947463915.1 Planctomycetaceae bacterium | reverse complement strand
TCGTGTAGTGGGATATACCAGAACCAACCTTTTTTCTCCTGGGTTTGGATCACGATCGTGCCACCGGCATCGATGCCCGGTTCACGTTTAGCGCCCTTCCAATAGGTCCAAATAGCGGCTTTCTTCAAAACGGGATCCCATTCACGCAACTCCATTCTATCCATGACGATAGAGGATTGGCCGCTTGCATCGACGACAATTTGCGAACGAACTTCTTTCTCAGATTCCCCTTCGAGTTTGACTTTAACTCCAACCACACGCTCGCCGTCCATCAATAGATCGAGCACGCGTGCACCCTCGTGAACGGTTACGCCATGCTCTCGGGCATTATTGAGCAGCATAAGGTCAAATTCACTGCGGAGAACTTGCCAGGATTGCGAGCGTTCATGAGGGTCGTACTGGCTGAATCGAAACGGTTCCGAAAGCTTGCCATGTTCATTGATAAATTGAACGCCGTATTTCTTAGAGAACTGACTTCCCTTCATCTTGTCCAGCATTCCAAGCTGTTCGATGACCGGGTAGCAGTAAGGAATTAACGATTCTCCGATGTGAAACCGAGGGAAATGATCCCGTTCGAAAAGGGTGACTTTGAATCCGCGTTTGGCGAGCAAGGTAGCGGTTGCAGAACCGGATGGGCCACCGCCAATCACGATTACGTCACATCGGTCGATCGACTGAATCATGGTCTTCTCCAGGAAATACTCGGGCAAAGGCCCTTGAAAGTGAGTTGAAATAGATGCCCTACAGGCGTCCGCCCAAATCTAACCGCAATAATAGTCGTCCAAACAACTGTCGTCCAGACAGCAAAAACGGGATTTTGAAGAGATTGGTTGGTCCCCCGCCTGAAGGCGGTCGTAATGTAGTTGGAATCGTAAGAATTCAGCACGAACGTACGACTCCAGCTACGAATCGTAGAGTCAACGGAATTCTTACGAATTCCGCTACGTAAGACCGCCTCAAGGCGGGACACCAGCGCGGTCGTATCAGCGCAAGTTTTGTGGTTTTCTTTCGTCGACCACTAAATCTGGTTCTGTCTCGCTTGCGGGGCTCAAATCGGTAGAATGCAAGCGTCGCCTAGGCAGAGGTGGCGCGAGCCTTTTTTATGTGGTGGTTTCTCATGATCGATGATTCAAAGCGGTACCGCAAAGACGATTCCAAGAAAAAGAAGCCGCCGACGACGAACATCCTCGATCGGTCGCCGCCGTTTGATTTGGCTGCGGAGATGGGAATTCTTGGTAGTTTGATTTTGAACCCGGACGTGGCCAACGATCTGGCTATGGAGCTTCGAGCAGACGATTTTTACGATGATGCCCATCGCAAGCTCTACAGCGCGATGATGAATTTGTTTGATACGGGCCGAAAGATTGACTCGACGCTACTTATCAGCGACTTGAAAACCGCAGGCGACTATGAGCTAATCGGTGGCGCCGGTTATCTTGCCAAATTAGCGCATAGTGTCCCCAACGCTGCCCACGCCAAGTACTACGCTCAAATCGTGCGAAGCAAGGCGGTGATGCGGCGCTTAATCGACGCTTCCACATCCATTCTTTCCGATGCCTACGACGAGAGCGCGGACGCCAAAGAATTGGTTTCTCAGGCGGAACAGAAAATTTTTAGCATCCAGGACGACCGTAGTGCCAACACTGCGGCTTCGGTTTCCGAAGTGCTCAAAGCGGCCATGACGCGTATCGATCAGCGTATGCAGGGTGAACAACTGCAAAGCGGCGTCTTAACTCACTTCACCGATTTCGATCAGATGACGGGTGGCCTTCACAACGGTGAATTGATCATCTTGGCTGCTCGTCCTAGTATGGGAAAGACAGCCTTTGCCATGAACATTGCCGAACAAGTGGCAATGAAAGAAAACGCGCCGACCTTGTTCGTCAGCCTCGAAATGAACGCGATCGAACTGGTCGACCGTATGTTGTGTTCCATTGCCAAAGTAGACGGCCAGAGACTGAAGGTCGGTACGATTAGCAAAGATGACCAAAAGCGACTGCTGGCCAACGCTGCCAAGATTAGCCAAGCCCCGCTCTACATCGACGATGCCCCAAGCCGCACCGTGAGCGAAGTAGCGGCCGTAGCCCGTCGCATTTCCCAACAGGAAATGCGAAAGCCAAATGGACGCAAGATCGGCCTCATCGTGATCGACTATTTGCAGCTGTTGGATCCGGACAATCCCAAGGATCCACGCCAAGAACAGGTTGCCAAGATGGCTCGACGATTGAAGATGTTGGCTCGTGAACAGGACGTTCCTATCCTGTGCCTCTCGCAGCTCAATCGACAGTCCGAAGAAGGCAAAGACCACCGGCCCAAGCTGAGTCACCTTAGAGAATCCGGTGCGATCGAGCAGGATGCGGACGTGGTCATGTTCGTTCACCGTGAAGGCTACTACCACCGTGGTGCGGACGCCGAACAATATGCTGGTCAGGCGGAAATCATTATCGCCAAACAGCGTAATGGTCCAGTCGGAGACGTCGAACTGGTCTGGGAAAGCAGCTTCACCCGATTCATGAACAAGATTGGAAATCGACACGAAGAGTTCAATACCTACAGCGATTTCTCAACGCCTGGCGGGTACTGAAATTAACCACTGCTCATTCGCAAGCGGCTGTTAAACGAAATGCCTTTGAAAAAGTAATAAATCAACAATCCCCAAGCCCATCGGGGCATTTTGCCAACATTTCAACTCACGGAGCTGTGGACGCAGGGCGTGAACAATTGAGACAATTGTTCGACACTACTTTTAAGACAATTCTTCGACACTGCTTTCAATAACTATTATTGATTCAGTGGCCGGATTCAGCGATGATAGTGCGATCTGGACCGTTCAATCAATCGAGGAAAGTGTAAGCCATGAATCAACTGACTCGCCGCAATCTGCTCCAATCCGCTGGCGCCACCCTAGGAGCGCTTGCTGCAGCCCCCTTTGGGAAGCTTCTTCCGACTGCTTACGCCAACAACGCGAGCGTCGACTCGCTGCCGATGCAACTTTACAAAAGCCTCAATGAATCGCAGCGCCAAAAAGTCTGCTTGCCGATGAATCATCCTCGTCGCCAGTTCGTCAGCAATTGGTGGTACATCCATCCCGACCATCGCGTCCCAAATACCTTCAATGCCGAACAGCAAAACTTGATCCGAAAGATCTTCGATTCGCTACATAGCACCGACTATCAAGACGCGATCAACAAACAGGTACTGCTTGATCAGTATGGGGACGAAAAAAACGCTCCTGCTGTCGGATTCTTTGGGACTCCAGAAGACAAGGATTTTGAGTTCCTGTTTACCGGGCACCATGTTACGCGCCGTTGCAACGCGCACACAGACAAAGGCCAAGGGTTCGGTGGAGCTCCGGTCTTCTACGGCCATTATCCTCATCCTGTTGATCGCATGAATGAGAACTTCCGCGAGGCCAAGGACCATCCAGGGAATCCCTATTGGTATCAAGGAAAGAACTTCAATCGTTTTGTCGAGTCGTTAGACGGCAAGCAGCAAGCGAAGGGACTTGTTTCGCATGAACCTCGGAGCGAAAGTCCGGATGCGGTCGTAAAAATGACTGCGGAGAAACGAGGCTTAAGTTGCTCGGATTTGAGCGAGGACCAAAAGAAGCTTTTCGTGGAAACCATGCGCGGCATGTTGGCAATGTTTCGATCAGATGACATCACCGCGACCATCGAAACGATTGAGAAAAGAGGAATGGTAGATCAACTGAATGTCTCATGGTTTGATGGCAAGTACGACATCGGTTCGGATAAAGTCTGGGACACGTGGCAGATCGAAGGCCCCGATATGGTCTGGTATTTCCGAGGCGAACCTCATATCCACTGCTACTTTCACTTGAAGACATAAAGCGCTTTTCTGCCGATCCATTCGCCGTGTTTGCGGCCACTTCTCAATTAATTCATTCTGGGAATCGCTGTTCAAGCTGAAGCCGCAATTCGCCTGTCATGTAGCTCTTCGGCATTGACGCTAAATAGGCCCGCTGACTGCGCTGATGGTGGACGAGTCGGCGTTCGTAGAGCCAACGCATAGGCGGATAGTATCGAGTAACCGCGATCCAGTGTATGGGCGAAGTTGCAAGTGGCGACTGGAGCTGTTGCCTCCTGATTCTTTCTACGGCAAAGGATTCCGCGATGCTTGCTGACCGTTCCTCGGCGGGCGACGGAATCAAGCTTCGATAGACAGCGTCACCTCCCAACACATTGACATCTGTGCTCTTGAGTTTGAGCAGCAAGTACATGGCTATTTTGCGCGCGGCTTGCGTTTCTAACGGATAAACCTTCCCCCCAACGTCTTGGAGATCGCGGTTTAGCTTCCAAAGCTTCAATGCCAAATGTTCATCTTCCTTCGTTGCGATGGTTGCTAAGGCTGCGGTTCGGACAATTAACGATTCGAGTTGCACTTGTTGGGATCGGGACGCTGGTACTTTGCGCCCATCTTGGATGGATTGCAGTTTAGATAGGAATGGATTTAGCAATTCGCTCAGCGATTGGTCTCGCTTTTCTTTGACTTCGTTGCGCACCGTGTTCAAGATTTCGTACGCACTGCCCTCGATCATATGCATGGTTTCAGATTGATAACGAGACAAGAGTACTAGCTCTGGACAAGCATCAACGAACAATGGCTCCGAAAAAGAGAGATACTCAGGTACCATTCGTTCGCTAGCAGGATCCAACTCACTCGGTATCGCAAGATCAGAAATACTTGGAATCGCCAAAAAACCGAACGTGCACAGGACAAAGAGCGGGGTCAGCATCGCAACGATCGAAATCCCAATGAAACGCAATTCCAGTTTGGGTTGGTCCAAAATGAGCCATCTTCGCGTTTGCCAAAAGAGTGCGAACACGTTGACCATCGTACCAAACGGCAAGCAGTAGAGGAGCCGATTCTCAAGATCATCGGAAAAATTTCCAGTAAGGAGTTGTTCATCAAAACGCACCCAGGAAAGAAGTGTTGCAATCATGATTAGACCAAGAACGGTGACTAGAACTGCAACGCCGATCATGATTACTTGCTTTCGAAAGCAAATCGCCGCCAGAGCTCCTGTGCTAAAGACGAACGGGCCGACGCAGAAGCCAACCACAAACCAACTTGGCTGACTATCTAAATGGGGTATTGCTAATAAATAGACGAATAAGTAAATGACGTAAATTGGAGCAGCAAAAACCAAAGCAATACTTAAGCGACTCAGTACGAGCTTTTCAGGCGTCACCCCTCTGTCCGCCAGAAAGCGGAATCGCCCCAACGTTTGGTCACTCTGAAATGAGATAACGCCCAAGACAAGCATGGATAAAGAGAAAAGCAAAACCGATAACTCTGCGGACTTCAAGAGTAGGATCATACTCGTCGACTGAACCGCAAGGACACAAAGCCCGACCCCAAAATTATTGCGCAAGGAATGCACGAACATCATCCACCATTCACTGGGCCTTGCACCAGAGCTTTCACGATAACGAAAGTGACCGCTAACGACGGGAGATGCTCGCTCTTGCC
This sequence comes from Planctomycetaceae bacterium, assembly GCA_947463915.1. Classification (GTDB taxonomy): domain Bacteria; phylum Planctomycetota; class Planctomycetia; order Pirellulales; family Pirellulaceae; genus JBKCUI01. The sequence continues at coordinate 31,394 of CANHVO010000023.1, read as the reverse complement.
AAAAAGCTAGATTTGATTGTTGCCCGAACGTCCATCGCCAGCGGAAAGCAACGACTAGCAAGCCAAAGCCCAGTGTCAAAATGAAAGTCGCTAAGCAAACAAACCAGAACCTGGGTGCTGAATCCAGGGAAATACCTAGTCCATTCGTCATCCAATTGTTTTCATGCCACCAGGGGAGTGACATGAAAATATGCAGAAAAGTCAAGACAAAACCACCCGCTAACAACGCTCCAAGCGTATCTCGCATCAAGACTGTGGCCAAAAAACAGACCACGATTACTTCGAGGAAAATCACTAGAGTTAACGAGTAATAGGCAACACTTACGCCGCCGTACGGCGCATGCAGCTTCTGTAATGTCGAAAGCAACGTCGGTATGATTCCAAGTGGCAATGATACAACCAGCGAACCTAGCGTTGTTACGACCAATTTGCTGAGAAGGGCTTGCCACCAAGATACAGGCAGACTGCTCGACCATGCCCAGTTGTTGGATTGACGTTCGTGCCCGATGAGCATCCCCGTGCACGCTAGAGCCAGCATGATTGGAGTTGCGCTGGCGAGCCCGAATACGCTGTTCACGAAAGGCCCCCATTGGTCAAGGTCCAACGTCAACCATACGATGGTCAAGAACAGTAATTGCATGCACAATGCACCACTGACCAAGACTAGAAAGGCAAGCTTAACCTGCAGAAAGTCTTTCCAAAGCAAAGCCCCCCATGGCGATGGCTTGTTTTGATGCATGAGCAGCATTATGCCACCTCCGTCTGATTTGACTTGCCCTGTCCATTGCGTTCGCGAGCTTGGATCGATTCGTATGGCTGTGTGAAGCCTAAATAGAGCTCCTCAAGATTAGGACGCATGGCCTTGATCTCGAACAAGTTTGCATGTTTCGACAGATCAAGTTCGATGGCTGGCGTGAAACCTCGGACCATCATGTGAATCGTGCGTCCTTTTTGGATCCGATGCAAAACTTCCAACTGCTCCATTTCGTCTGGTAACGCGAGAAGCGGATCTCGCAGGGACAGGTCGAGAATGGTAACGCTGCTCTTGAGCTCTTCAAGGGGCGAAACAATTTGCAATTTCCCTTGGTGCAGGATCGCTACCCAGTCTGCAACCCGTTCCACTTCTTGAATTTGGTGCGAGCTTAAGAAGACAGTTTGCCCGGCTGCAGCTCGGTCGATCATGCTTTCCAAAAACGAACGCCGGACTAGCGGATCCAAGCCCGACGTCGGCTCGTCCATGATCAAAAGCTCAGGATCAAAAGCCATAGCCAGCGACAACGCCACCTTCGCTCGCATTCCCTTGGAAAGATCCCGTATTTTGGTATCGGCAGGGAGCTGGAACTCGTTGATCCGTGCCGCATAGTTTCTGAGGAAACCATCTGGATAAAAACCGGAGGCATACCAACCAGCTTCTGCGACCGTCATCCATTCGTAGAGTCCAGGGGCATCTGAGACGTAACCAACTTGACGGCGAATCTCAAGCGGCTTTTTGAGAGGGTCCAGCCCGCAAACCGAGATGCTGCCGCTATTGAGTTTCGTATAGCCCAGCATACTCCGAATCAATGTTGATTTTCCAGCTCCGTTTTCACCGAGCAGAGCGAAGACGACACCCGAAGGCACCTTCAAGGAGATGTTGTCCAGCACGATCTTATTGCCGAAACGCTTGCTGACATTGTTCACGCTGATGACTTCGCTCATGATTGCTTTTCTCCAGTTCGGATTGCGTTTTTGAGTGCCTTTTCAAACATGGATCGCAGGCGGTCTTCGTCTAGGCCGCCGCGAATCGCTTCATCAAGTACCGCGGCCAGTCGTTCAGCCAGAATCTGCTGCCGATCTGCGACGCATTGCTTTTTCGCTCCCTCGCACACAGCCACTCCGCGTCCGCGAAGCGACTGCAGAACCTCTTCGTTTTGCAATTGGAAGTAAGCGCGCTGGACCGTGTTTGGATTGAGCGTCAGCTGTTTGGCCATATCGCGAACACTCGGTATGACTTGCCCTGGGACCAGAATCCCTTCCGCGACAGCGTATTTGATTTGCCGAACCAGCTGTTCATAAATAGGGATGCCGTTATTCGGCTCGATGGACAACTGCATAGCGCCCCCCTTTCCTGCTGAAGCATCGTTTTCATTCGACCTCGACTCAAGCGAGTGTCGGTGTGATAGCGTGATAATACAGCGATCTTTCAAGCAAATCAAGAGCCTCAGCAAAATTTAATAGGTGCCTGGCACCTATATTGACATAGCTGAGAGGATTTGATAAAACCTAGTGAGGAGATTCAATATGCCGCGTACACCTCGTGCTGAACAATTCGATCCAAGCCAAGTCTGCATCATCCATTTAATCCAGCGATGCGTGCGCCGATCTTTTCTGGCCGGTTTCGACGAATCCACAGGGAAAGACTACTCCCACCGTAGGGAATGGATTCGATGCCGCATGGAGCGACTCGCGTCCGTATTCGGGATCGATGTTCTTACCTACGCAATCCTCTCGAATCATCTTCACCTCGTCGCTCGTACGCGCCCCGACGTTGTCCAGGAATGGTCCGACAAAGAAGTCGCGATTCGCTGGCTACGTGTCTTCCCCGGCCAGCGAATCGACGAACATCTCGCCGAACCAACGACCAATTCCGTCGATACCCTCGCCAACAACACAGAACGGATCCAGTTGATTCGTTTGCGATTGTCGGATCCCTCTTGGTTTATGAAAGCTCTGTGCGAACCCATCGCCCGACTTGCCAATTTCCAAGACAAAGCCACTGGCCACTTTTGGGAAGGCCGCTTCAAAGCTCAAGCCATCACCGACGAAGCGGCCTTACTCGCCTGCAGCATCTACGTCGACTTAAACCCGATCCGCGCCGCTATGGCTTCGTCGCCCCAAGAGTCAATCCATACGTCAGCATACGATCGAATCAAAGCACTCGAAGGAAAAACGATCCAATCAGCCGCCGTGGACTTGGTCGCGATCGAGACTGAGGAAGCGGGCCGAATCCACCGCACTAAAACCCCAGAACAGCTTCGCAAAAGAAAAGCCGAAGCCAAGAAGAAACGAGGACCATCGATCCTTCGAGACGCTTGGCTCTCGCCGCTCACGCTCAATGAACGAGCAAAAACTGGTGCACAAACAAGCCGCAGCGGTGTTCGAGCCAGTGACAAAGGTTTCCTTTGTACTAACCTAACCGATTACTTGAAGCTACTGACTTGGACCAGCCGACAACGTGTTGGCAGTCTCGAAAAACCGAATATCCCTAAAGATCTTGAACCGATCATTCATAGGCTCGGCATCGAAGGCAAAATGTGGTGCGACTTGGTCTGGAATTTCAAGAAGTACTTCGGCCGAGGCAGCGCAGCGGGTTCGCCAAAGAGCCTCAAGGAGTCAGCAGAGAATCGCAATCGCAAGTTTTCTCCAGGGCAGAATAGGGTCGCTACGTGCTTCTTCGGGGCATAGATCACGAGTTGACCGGAACGTTCCCTACTTTGAACACCGTCTCGAGGTATCGAAAGCCGATCGATTCGTAGAGGCGAATTGCACCTGTGTTATGAACTGTGACTTCCAGATTTACTTTAATGCAGCCTGTTTCTCGGAATCCTTGAAGCGCCCGCTGAAGCAGTTCTCGGCCTATCCCCATTCCTCGAAACTGGGGAACAACTCCAATATTTTGGATCGCCCCTTCGATTGCGTTGAGTCGCAACCCTTGGATGGTTCCAACTGGAACTTCTGGCTTCCCTTCAGGGTCGGCTATGGCAAGCCATGTCGCCTCGGGTACGAAATTGGCTCGCAACGAAATATCTCGCATAAGTTGTCGACAACCGTCTCGATCGCCAAGGCATGGGAAAACGTTGGCGTCAATTTCCAACCGAAAACTATCCCATTTCGCCAAAGCATGTTGTCCCAAGACTTTCTCCGACCAAGGCACGAATCGAAGAGTGCTTTCTCCAGGCACATGGGCCTGATGGAAGTGCAGAAGATCGATCTGCATTTTGTATCGCTTGAAATAAACGACTGGCATCGACGTTGTATTGCCTCGGTTCAGTTGCAAAGGTTGAGGTTCGGGGACAGCTACATCGCGATCGCTTGGCCATCAGTTCGCGGGTCTGTGGCTGCGAGCAAGCCGCGGTGTGTCATTTGTATTCCTTGAGCAATTGCAAGTGAACTCGACACCTTAAGCGGATGGCCGAGGCTGGTTAGTTGCTCAGTCACTTCGTTCTTCTCGTTCCCATTTTCGTTTAGGGGTTGGCGCAAACCCCCCAGGTTGGGTTCGTGATAGACAATATCAGGGCGCCATTGCTGATGGACACGAGCGGACGCGATCGCTTGATCGATTGGTTGGTTTAGGTCAATGCACCGAACGATATTCTGCAATGTTGCGTTGATTATCTTCGGGCCGCCAGCCGCACCACAACTCAACGTTGGCGTTCCGTCTTTGCTTAGAACGATAGTTGGGCTCATGCTTGACAGAGGACGTTTGTTGGCAGCGATTGCGTTATTGGCGGAGCCTACGAGACCGAAAGCGTTTGGCACTCCCGGCGAAATACTGAAGTCGTCCATTTCGTTGTTTAGCATGACTCCGGTGCCTGGAATCATGACCTTGCAGCCCCAGGTTGTGTTCACGGTGGAGGTTAACGCGACCCAATTGCCCTTGGAGTCCGCGGTCGCCAAGTGTGTCGTGTGTTTCTTGTCCACGTCGGCTTCCATGCTTCCATGTTCGATGTTTGCGGAAGCTTTGTCTAGACTAATTTGCTGTGTCAACGTGGCAGCGTACCCTGGATCGATCAGGAATTTTGGGACGTCGACGAAATCGCTGTCACCAAGCCAATGCGCACGGTCTGCAAAGGCGCGCTTCATGCACTCTGCAAGCAAATGAAAGAACTCGGCCTTCGATTTCGCGTAAATCTTTGCTACGTCAAACGTTTCCAGCATGTTCAGCATTTGAGCAATATGAATACCGCCGGAGCTCGGGGTAGGAAATCCGATGACTTGGTTTCCTCGATAACTGGTTCGGATGGCAGTTCGCTCGATGGCTTTGTAGTTTCCAAAGTCTTGCAAAGTCAGGATACCAGCGTGTTTGTCCAAGTATTCGACGGCCGATTTGGCAAAGTCACCTGCATAGAACCAGCCTGGGCCGTACTTAGCGATGTTCTCGAGAGTTTTGGCTAAGTCAGGCTGTCGAAGAACCTCACCAACTTTAGGCACGCTTCCGTCCGGCTTCAGCAAAACGGCTTTGCTCGCTTCGTAGTTGCTCAGATTCTCTCGTTCCGAGGATATTGCATTATGAGTTGCAAGCCCGATCGCGTAGCCATTCTCAGCGGCCTCGATTGCGGTTTCGAACAGCGATACCCATCTTAATGAACCCAGTTTATCGTGCGCAAGCTTCAGGGCTGCGATTTGACCTGGAACGGCGCAAGCGAGTGAACCGGTTTGGCTCAATTCGGCAACCGGTTTACCATTGCGAAGATACATTGTTTCCGAAGCGGCTGCAGGGGCCGTCTCTCGACCGTCGATAGCGTGGATCGCTCCTCCCTGTGTTCGAATCAGCATTAAGCAGCCACCGCCGAGACCAGAATTATGGCCATCGACTACCCCTAGGCAAAGGGCGGCGGCGATGGCAGCGTCAATCGCGTTGCCACCGTTTTGGTAAATCTTTAACGCTGCATTAGACGCCAAGGGATGAACCGTCGCAGCGACGTTTGCGCCGATAGCAGTTCGCCGATTCGCTCTATCCGACTCGGCGAATCGATTTTCTTCTGCAAAAAGCGCTGCCCCCCCGAGTGCCGATCCGACCAACGACGTGGCGGCTACTGCTCGATTGAATTGTCGCCGGTGAAACGTTCTAGCCATAGTGCAGTGCTTTCGATTGGAAATTCGACTCAATGCGATCGGAGCTGTCGGATTACTTGGGATCAACCGCTTCACCGCGAAGCATGTCGCTGCGCGGCAAGTATTTGCACATTCCGATCCCTACGAAATATAGACCGATCAGCGGAATCGCCATTCCCAGCATGCTACCGACATCGTTCGGCGTTAAAATCATGGATAGGAAAGCAATAATCAGGATGGCCATTCTCCATTGTGTCACGTAGAGCTGAATCGAGAGGATACCGAGCCGTTCCAAAATCAGCATGACCAGTGGCAACTGAAATGAGATCCCAAAGCCTAGAGGCAGCAGAACCGCCATTTCCATGTAGTCCGTGACGCGAGGTGAAGCTTCGATGCCGAGCATAGCGTTAAACTCAAGCAGGAAGTCGATCACCATCGTAAAGATAAACAAGAACGCCAGAGCTGCTCCTGACCAAAACAAAAGAAGGCTGGTTGGCAGGAAAAAGTAGACATAGCGTCGTTCATGCGGATAAAGTCCTGCGGAAATGAACTGCCAGATGTGGAAGAAAATACCTGGGCTAGCCACCAGAAAGGCAACAACCATACCTGCCTTAAACCAGAGCATAAAGGGTTCTTGCAGACCAAGAGCTTCGGCGTTGGAATTGAAGCTTAAATACTGACGGAAAGCCACGAGAGCCGTAACAGGCGGCAGTCCAAGACTGTCAGGAGCGGTGGCTTCCTTTTCGCCAAGAGTTCCGTCAAGTGCCGCTTTGACGCGTCGCATGTCCAAAAAGACAACTTGGCTAATCTTTTTCTCGTCGATCAACCATTTCGAGAACTCGGGCGAAATCTCCTCTTTGGCGGAGAGTGTCATTTCCGCTTTGTTCTTCTTGTCAAAGTACTTGTTGAGCGAGGTCTGCAAGGGAACTTGCATGAATTTGAGGACCGTCGTTGCGGACGGCAACCCCACCACCAAACCCACGGCTAGCCAAATGGACGCCTTGAGCAGTGCGCGACGGAGCTCTTCGAGGTGGTCGCCAAAGCTCATCGAGCTTTTCTCAAATAAGTCGTCGGCCTTCTTTAATGCAAGGGCGCTTTTGGCCATCAATCAATTCTCCAGTACTGGGGGGGCGGCAAAATGGAATGCCGGCGTGCGTAGTTTGTTTGGGGCGAGTAAAATGATTTTGGGGTGACTATATTCGTGTCTACCCAGTTTGTTCTTCCTTCTCCTTTTGGCAATCCATGTTTTTACCAGATCAGCCGATTCGTTTTGAGCCGATTTTTCGTTCGTACATCTGGGGAGGTGACCGTCTAGCCTCGCAATTGGGCAAAAAACCAACAGGAAACGGCATTTGGGCCGAAAGTTGGGAGATTGTGGATCACCGGGAAGGGGAGTCGATTGTTGCAGAGGGCGCTTTTGCGGGCTGGACGCTGCGACAATTAATTGAGTCTTTTCCTAACGAAATTATCGGTCGTGACGCTCCTAACGAGCGATTTCCTTTGCTGCTGAAGTACTTAGACTGCCAAAGAGTACTCAGTGTGCAAGTTCATCCGGACGATGTTTATGGCGCCCAAATGGTTGTGCCAGACCGCGGCAAAACGGAAGCTTGGTATGTCATCGATGCCGAACCGAACGCCAAACTCTACGCAGGACTCAAGTCGGGTATCAACCGACAGGCTCTGTCCGAAGCCATTGAAAATGGGAAAACCGAGGAGTGCCTGCACGTTCTCTCCCCGAAGGCAGGCAATTGTGTTTTTATTCCGGCAGGTACCGTTCATGCGCTGGGAGAGGGGCTTTTGGTGGCCGAAATTCAACAAGCCAGCGATTGTACTTTTCGACTCTTTGACTGGGACCGAGTCGACAAAGACGGCCAGCCACGCCAGCTTCATATCGATCTCGCTTTGGAAGTAATCGATTTTGAACGCGGCCCAGTGGAGTTCGTAGCACCATCTCCCGTTGGTGCCTCAGGAGCACGAACCCTCGTAGAATGCGACAAATTCACGCTTCAAGAATACGCTCAAGCTGGCTCGTATCCGTTGCCGAGCCCTCAGCTTTCGATCCTAACTGTTCCTAAAGGTACCGCAGTTTTGCGAACCGACAAAAACGAATTTGTGCTTGAACGAGGCCAATCGATATTGGTTCCCTACGCGTGCATTTCTGCAAATTTGGATATCTCAAACGACACGGTCGTTCTTTCCTCGACACTGCCTAGCTCGCTATGAAGACGAACATACAGTTTCAGCAAGTGCAATACTGGAGTTTGTTAGGGATAAAACCGATGCACAGGGCGTTATTGCGGCGCACGGTCGAACAAGTTTCAATTCCATTAATGGATGCAGCTGCGTCTCCCTTTGAGCTAACATGGTGCGTTTTTGAAGCGACAACAAACGAGACGCGTTTGGAATGTTTTGAGCGACCAGGTGTACTGATAATCGATAGAGACACTTTGACAAAACAAATCGGCGACCATGAAGCTGTTGATTTGAACCCAAACCTGTACTGCGAGCGATCGAATAGACAAATTCGGCTGCTTTGGGATTGGTGCAAGCGGGGCAAGGAAGACTTGATGTGGTGCACAGAATTGTCGTTTTGCGGGGTCATTTACGACGTAGAGTCGATGAACCGTTGGGTCCGCGTTTGTTTGAAACGCGGTAAAGTTATCCAAAGCCAGAACAACTTGCTTCTTCGAGATCTACAATTGCCCAAAATTTCTCTACGCTCATCAGTCCTCGTTTAGCCGATAGGATATTCAATGCAAACCATTCTAGTTACAGGCGCGGCAGGGTTTATTGGCTTCCACGTTGCAAAGCGTTGCTTAGATGCAGGCTTCCAAGTCGTCGGTATGGACAATCTCAACCTGTATTACGACGTCACACTTAAGAAGGCTAGGCTTGCATGCCTCACCGAGTTCTCGAACTTTGAGTTTATTGAGATCGATTTGAATGATCGCGATGCGATGGGAAAACTCTTCGACGCTCGTCCTTTTGGCAAGGTCGTTCATCTTGGAGCGCAGGCGGGGGTGCGTTATTCCGTAGAGAATCCTTACGTGTACGTGGACTCGAACGTAATGGGGACACTAAACGTCCTGGAAGGCTGCCGCCAGGGAAATGTTGCGCATCTCGTCTATGCGAGCAGTTCCAGTGTTTACGGGAGCAATACGTCGCAACCCTTTTCTGTTTCCGATTCAGCGGATCATCCACTGAGCTTGTATGCTGCGACAAAAAAAGCGACTGAAATGATGGCCCATTCCTACTCGCATCTGTACGGGTTACCAACGACTGGCCTAAGGTTCTTTACCGTGTATGGGCCGTGGGGGCGGCCGGACATGGCTCTCTTTAAATTCACAAAGGCGATTCTAGAGGGGCATGAAATCGAAGTTTACAATGCAGGGAAAATGAAGCGAGATTTCACTTACGTAGATGATATTGCAAAAGTGGTAACCTTGGTCTTGGAGGAGGTACCGTCATCTGATCCAAATTGGAATAGTCGGCATCCCGATCCGGGGTCCAGCTCTGCTCCATTTCGCATTTTCAACGTCGGCAATCAGCAGCCAACCGAATTAATACGCTTCATCGAAGTGTTAGAAGACACAATCGGCATCAAAGCAAAGAAGAAGATGCTTCCGATTCAAGCGGGTGACGTATTAGATACTTTTGCCGACGTAGATTCGTTGACAACCGCAATTGGCTTCAGCCCGTCCACCCCTATCGAGATCGGCATTCAAAAATTTGTTGCCTGGTATCGGGAGTACTATCATGTCTAACTCTTTGCGAACCTGTTTGTCAGTCAACGTAAATAAGGTTGCACTGTTACGCAACACTCGTCACTTAGGCGAACCGAGCGTTGTTCGGGCGTCGCGAATTTGCCTTGAGGCGGGCGCGGACGGCATCACCGTTCATCCAAGACCGGACGAGCGTCATATACGTCGAGCTGATGTTTTTGAGATTGCGGAACTTCTCCAACAATGGCCAAGTGCCGAGTACAACATTGAGGGGAATCCTTTCCATAACTTGATGGAATTCATCCGTGTCGTTCGGCCCTCGCAGGCGACGTTTGTGCCTGATAGCGAATCGCAGAGGACTTCGGACCACGGATGGGACTTGCGCGTGGATGCGCCAAAGCTTGAACCGTTGATTCGCGAGTGCAATGATCTTGGAGTTCGAGTCAGTCTTTTTATGGATCCTGAAGCGGAACAAATGGGGATTGCAAAACAGCTTGGTGCCGAGCGAATTGAGCTCTATACCGAAACTTGGGCAAGTTCCTTTCCCACAGCCGCTCGCGAATCAACGCTCGCGAAATTTGCAGCTTCAGCAAGAGCTGCTCAAAACGATGGGCTGGTGATCAACGCCGGTCATGATCTCAACTTGGTCAACTTGACTCCGTTTTTGGTTGGAGTGCCTGGGGTAGCCGAAGTTTCAATCGGCCACGCGTTGATTGGAGACGCGCTGGAAATGGGGTACCAACGAACGGTACGAGCGTATTTGGATTGCATACTAGCTGCTTCTAGGAAGTAAAAAAGGAAAGCCGTCCTTAGCACACGGCTCGCCATGTAGCGAAACTCGTCAAGAGTTTCGGCCGCGTCGCCTGAGTCTATTTTACTTGCCCGGTGTTTGTGAAGTGGACCGCAGTTTTGCTTCGAAGCGTTGCAGTGCCTTTACGAGATCGGGGTGGTGCGGTTTGAGCTCGACTGCTTTGCGTTGTTGCTGCACAGCGTCCTGAAATCGATCCATCGCCGCGTAGCAATAGGCAAGAGTGTCCAAGTATTCTGCGTGTTCGGGTGAAAGGTCGCAAGCCTTTCGACTTAAGAAGATCGCTTCTTCTTTGCTCCCTTCTGTGTTGACGATGACCCAAGCGAGCGTGTTGTATTTGTCGGAGAGGAACGCGACACGGCTTGCCAAATCACTTGGCTTGGAAAGCTTTAGCTCGTCTTCGAATCCTCGAATCTTGTTGCGAAAATCTTGAACTATTTTATTCAGGGTGAGACGACGTTTTTCCTCGTCCCGCGTCGAAAGTGTTGTTTTGTAAAGACCAATAATGGCATCCACGTTGATGGACCCTACATCGTCTGAAGTTAAGTCGAGAGACTTCCAATAATTCTTTGCGGCTTTGTCGAAGTCCCCCTCGATACGAGCTTCATCTGCAATGTACAAATGGTAGTAGGAGACCAACTGAGGACCGATGGAGGAGTTTTCGAAGACCTGACGCCGGAACATGGGCTCACTAGTGTAGCGTTCGACGAAGGGTTGCAAAACTTTCGCGGCTTCGCGGTGCTTGCTTTGAGATTGAAGCATTTCCGCTAGCTGGAGCATGATGATCGGCGAGGCCCGTTCGGTCAGATCGTCATTGATACCCAACCGAAACTCCGCTTCGGCCCATTCGAAACGACCTCGTTCTTGAAGTTTTCTTCCGATGTTCGAACGACGTTCTTGGTCCGAGAAACTTCTCCTCGCAGAAAAGTCGATGGGTGGTTTTCCCGGACGCTCCTCTTCAAGCGGTTTTTTGACTTCACCCAATTCACTGCAAGCTTGTAGGTTTAAAGACTGTTCAGCAACTTTGCTGGCGAGTTCACCGTTGTCTTGCATCAAAAAGCTTTCAGCAAGCAGATAGCCGAACATCATTTCGTTGGCGACAATATTATACGGAAGTTTGGCGTGCTGCTCTTGAACGAGCTCAGGCAGTTTGTATTTCAGAGCCCATTGGGCAAATTCGTTGGCGCGTGTCGATCGGTTTCCTGCCATCGACTCAAGCGTAGGAACCGTTTTCGCGAGGCCGAGTATGGTTCGTCCAAGTTCGAGTGCTTTATCATGTGTGTCTGGCTGATCGAAGATTTGTTCGACGACCCAACGATGAAGGTCAGCAACGATATCCAAGTTGGTTTCAAGGGAGCCCGATTTCAATGTTTCCAATTCTTCGCCAAGCGTCTTTTCCCACCAACGAAGATCGAAGTCAGATTCGGCTTTCGAATACTGGGCAATCCAAAGACTCGCAGTACTTTGCCCTCCGTCGACGTAGTTTCGCATAGACTCTTTGCGGATCGCCAGAGACTGCCCTACCGTAGGCTTGCTGCGCATGAGCAAAAGCGCCGCACGTTTGGCGAGCCCGTTTCTGGTTTCGTAACGGGCTAATCGGCAGAGAGCGCCGAAGCCTTCGTCGTGTTCGAGTCGGTTCAATTGATCGATGTAGATCGACTTATCCGATTCCGCACTGTAGTTGGCGAGAATCTCACGAACTCGGACCGGATCCGTTTCCCAGGACCAGGTAAACTGTTGGCTTTGAACGATAAATCGAGCGGTCGAAGCAATCTGTGGATCGGGATGAAAACTAGCGGTGTGCAATTGATCTAACGCCAAGACGCCAATTCTCTGCAGTTCTCCCTGAGCGCGGATTCGGCTTGAATAGTTTGTGTCGCCTAATTTTTCGATCTGCTGCGCAATGTGTTCTCGAAGTTCGTTCGGTGCAGGTTTTGAAACCGCCACGGATTGAGCTTGAGCCGAAGATACCAAAACCGGAATCGTCGAAAGTCCGATGGCTACGAATCCGAGGGGAATCGAGAAGTAACGCGGTAACAGCAGCCTGGTTTTTGACGGCTTTTGTTGGGTGACTCCATTCAGTTGGTTCTGTTTCATAGTGTTTTGCACCGCTGTCCAATCAGTCCATAAAAACTGGGGGGCTTGGATTGATTCGATCCTATCCGAATTCCTATGCTCCATCTTGGCGTCTTACTCGGTTGCGTGCCAAGTGGAGATCCTCGTTCCGTCCAGAAAAAAGACGGGCAAAATGGATTTTGCGGTTTGGGAGCCCTATTTTGGACTTCAAAGAGAGAGGATTTGGATTATTTTGGCCCTGTTCGCAATGAAAATTTGACAGAGGGTAGTGCGAGGCGATACGATAACGTTTGAGCGAATTCCTGTAACGAACCACGACCGTTGCGAAATTCGCCATACTCATCACACTTACACTACTGCTTTCTGCTCGTCGGTTTTAGCTCGATTCGTTGGTTCGAGGGACTTGGGACGAGGAGGGGTTCGCACGATGGCGAAGAAAATTCAGCATGTTTGGGGCTTGGAAATTGGTCAAAGCGCCCTCAAAGGGTTGCGATGTCATATTGAGGGAGACCAAGTCGTATCGGATGTTTTCGACTTTGTTGAATATCCAAAAATTCTTAGTCAACCCGAGGCCGAACCCGAACTGCTGATTGCGGATGCGATGCAGCAGTTTCTATCTCGCAATGATCTTCGCGGGGCCAAAGTCGGTGTAAGCGTTCCTGGTCAAAGTGGTCTTGCGAAGTTTTTCAAGCCGCCACCGGTCGAAGTGAAAAAGATTGGCGACATCGTTAAATACGAGGCCAAGCAGCAGATCCCGTTCGATTTGAACGACGTGATTTGGGACTACCAGCAAATGGAAGGCGCCCAGATCGAGGATGGTTATGCGCTCGAAAGCGAAGTTGGCTTGTTTGCGATGAAGCGGGACGCGGTTTTCCGTTCGTTGAAGCCATACCGCGAGAGTTCCATGGATCTCGACTTGGTTCAGCTGGCGCCGATGAGCATTTACAACATGATTGCTCATGATCGCTTTGCGGAGCGAATGGCTAACGAACCTTTCGATCCAGAGAGCCCTCAGAAATCTACGGTTATCCTATCGATTGGTACCGACGCGAGCGACCTTATCGTAACGAATGGTTTCCGCGTTTGGCAGCGAAGCATTCCGATTGGTGGAAACCACTTCACACGTCAGTTGACCAAGGACTTGAAGCTGACCTTTGCGAAAGCAGAGCATCTAAAGCGCAATGCAATGCAAGCGGATGACCCGAAGTTGGTTTTCCAGGCCATGCGTCCTGTATTCAATGATATGGTCACTGAAATTCAGCGATCGCTTAACTTCTTTAAGACGCTGAATAAGAAGAGCGAATTGGAAGCGATGTTGCTTCTGGGCAATACGGCAAAGCTACCAGGGCTCCAGCAGTTCTTAAACAAGAACTTGGGAATGGATGTTGATGTGCTCGACAAGTTCCCTAAGTTGGAGGGAACCGAGGTGACTGGCGCTCAAGCGTTTAAGGAAAACGCGGCTGCATTTGGGGTCGTTTACGGAATCTGCTTGCAATTGCTTAAGCGCGGTCCGATGAAAACAAGCTTGCTGCCACGCGAGATTGTGATCGATCGCGTTGTTCGAATGAAGAAACCATGGGTGGTTGGAGCTCTGTCACTTTTGCTTGTTGGGATGGTAACCAATCACGCATTGATGGGACGTGTCTTGAGTGTGGTGGCGGAACCGCGTTGGGATGGAGCACAAAAAGCCGTCGCCCGAGTATCGACCGAATCGGACAACGAAAAGAAGATTGACTCCGACAAGACTGGCGCGATAGCGTTGCTTGCCAAGGTTGGCAATGAAGTTGGGGTGGGGGCGAAAAAGCGAGTCATGGTTCTCGAGCTTCACAAAGCCATTGAGGCCTCGCTAAACCGTGACCCTGCGTTGGCAAACAAGACGGCGGTAGAGTTGCCGTATCCGAAACGAAAAGACTTTCACATTACGCGTGTCGAACAAAAGTTTGAGACCGATCTTACGCGATGGTTTTCCGCTCAATTACTGGAAAGTTACAAGGCAGGAGTCGCAACTCGTAGGCAGCTTCTCAAGGCCGCGAATGAGGGCGAGGAAGTACCAGATCCAAGTCCGCTCGTCGGTGGAGGCTGGGTAGTGGAACTGAAGGGATATCATTACTTTAACGGAACCACAGGCGAGGAAGGTGAAGCCCACGTTCTGAAGTACCTTATCGAGTTTTTGGAAAAGGGCGGTGTTGAGCTGCCCGATGATGAGGGAAACAAGCAAGTGATGATGTCGATGACCAGTTTGGGAATCCGGCTGCCGGTGGTGATTCAATCCAATATTGATGGAAACTACCGTATCTCGAACCCAGCCCATTTAAAACGCATGATCGAGTTAGGTTGGGCACAACCTACGGCCGGCGGTTCAGCCGAAGGTGGCACATCCAGCTCGAGCAGCAGCTCTTCGTCCAAGAGCAAAGGTGCAAGTATGGGAATGGGAATGAGTGGACCGGGTGCGCCTGGTGAAGGCTCAAGCTCAAGTGGAGCTAGCGGGGGCGGGGCAGCTGGCCAACCGACAGGAAAGCCGGTTACGGATGCGGATGGCAAAACGATTCCGGCTAGTTTCCCTGCTCCTCGTTGTGATTTTGTAGTGCAGTTTGCTTGGCAGCCGCGGTTTGATCCAGAAGGTGGAGAAAAAGCGGGTGGCCTGTTGCCAAAACCGCCGGAGCCAGAGCCAACTGGAACTGAGACAGGACAGGACCCGGCAGCTGCTGCCGAATCAGCTGGATAGGCAATTGGTTGTTTGCTGGCGAATACAATTCACGCGTCGTAGTTTATTGGAGCGGTAAAGATGGATGTCATAAAGAAAAATTTGCTCGTAGTACTCAAATTCCAATTTTGGATACTGTCGGGGCTTGTATTGGTTGCGACGTCAGTGGTCTTTTTCCTCACCAATTCTAGTCTAAACGCGCTGATAACATCGCGAACCTCTGCTCTGAATAGCACCCATGAAAAGGTGAACACTATCAGCAGTTCAGTTGCGTCGCATCCAAATTCCTTTTCCCATGTGGAGATGGATAAATCTCTTGTCTTGTTGGAAAAAGATATCAAGGAAGCTTGGGGGATTCAGTATCGAGGTCAGATTCCATTGATGGAATGGCCGCGTAAAGCCTTTTTCCAAGAATCAACTCACAAATTATTTGAGTCACTGCAACCGGTAGAAAAGTTCATCGAATATCCGATACCGGCTACTTTGCCACCACCTTACAACAAAATTACGCTAAACGATCGAGAAGTTTATAAGAAGTATATTGGTCCCGAGTTCGCTAGTGTTTCGAGCATTATTCGGACAGAGTGGAAGGCAAGGCTGGGCGACGCTGCTGCTTCTGAGTCGACCAGCAACGTGCCGCCACTTCCGGACGTTGTGCGATGGTCGGCGGAATCTCAACAAACGATGCTCGGTCAAATCGTTCCATGGTTTGACAAAGGGACAGCTCCTTCGATTTTGGAGATCTATTACACGCAAGAGGACATGTGGCTATTGAAGGGGATTATGGACATCATTCGACGGGCAAACGGCGATGCTCGCGAAAATTTCCAAACAGTAGTTCGCGAGATTGAATGGATTCGGATGGGGAGATTTGCCAGTCGCAATGCTGGAGTTCTCACCAAGATGGAATCATCCGCCAACGCCGGAGGAGGGATGTCATCGGGAATGATGGGTAGTAAAGAAGGTGGCATGGAAGACGTCATGGGTAGCAGCGGAGGCAGCATGGACGGAGATTCCGGCGGATCGGGCGGTTCTTCCGGAGGATTTGGGGATGCGTCGGTTGCGACCGACCCAGCCGACAATCGATACACTAGCTTTGCAACCGAATCCCTTTTTCAGCCTCGAAAAGGCGCGGAGCTTAGGGAGTCGATTAAGAACCCGCCGACGGCTTCGAATGCTGTCGATGCAGTGGCAAAGCGTGTCGCGATTCGGATGCGACTCAAGGTCGATCCAGCCAATTTGAGTCGATTGATTACGGAATGCGGTAATGCAGGAAGCAAAGGGCTATTGCTCGAAGTTTATCAGGTTCGCATTGGAACGGATGCGGCTCCGGCCACAGGTAGTGCAGGCGGAAGCGGAATGGGCGGTCCCAAGGGAGCGATGGGAATGGGCCAAGGCATGAGTAGTGGCGGCATGAGTAGCGGTGGCGGCATGAGTAGTGGTGGCATGAGCAGTGGCGGGGGGCCTGACGGCGAAGGGGGCGGTTCCTTTGGTGGAAGCGCTGCAGCATCCGATGATCCGGATTCTGAAATTGCCATCGAGATTTTCGGACTTATCTACCTTTATAATCCCGAAAACATTGTGACAATTACCAACGAATTGACGGCAGAAAAATCGGAATCGGCTCCCGCGAATGCCGGCGCAACGCCAGTTGCAGCAGAGCAAAAACCAGAAACGCCAGCAGTTGATCCGGCTCCATCGGCGGAGCCAACAACGACAA
This sequence comes from Planctomycetaceae bacterium, assembly GCA_947463915.1. Classification (GTDB taxonomy): domain Bacteria; phylum Planctomycetota; class Planctomycetia; order Pirellulales; family Pirellulaceae; genus JBKCUI01. The sequence continues at coordinate 14,550 of CANHVO010000023.1, read as the reverse complement.
CCGAGCCCGTGGCGGACCCCAACACGGCGCAGCCTGCCTCGGATCAGCCAACGGTACCAGCGACGCCTGAACCAGCGACGCCTGAACCAGCGACGCCTGAACCAGCGACGCCGGCGCCCGCCGCGGCGGCACCAAACAACCCAAGTGATAATTAAGAGTCGATTCGATACGTCACAAATCTTTGGCCTTTAGGCAAAACAGTTGAATCAAGGAGTCAGGTTATGTCCAAGAAAAAGAAGAGTTCTGGTTCGAAATCGAATTTCAATCCAAAAGAGTTTCTTATTCTCCATGTTGAGAAACTTGTTTTCGGCTTGATCGCGGCGATCGCGTGCTTGGTGATGTATCTTGGCTTCAATACTAAGCCGTTTCCCAGCGAAAAAACGCCAGAAAAACTCCAAGCTCAGGCGACACAGGTTTCAGGTAGGCTCAAAGAAAACCACAATGACGTAATCATGAAGGAGGAGGGTCGAAAGGTTGACCCGATTTACGCAAAATCGGCCCTCAATACGCGAGTTATCAAGGACCCGGTGGCGCATGCTTCGAACCCGATGGGTGCGAGCAAAACGAGCACAAGTACCAAGCGGGGTGACCCAGCATTGCTTGCACCGAAACATCTAGAAGCATCCTACTTCTACGGAGCAGTGGCGCGTTTGTCCTCCAATCCTGACCCATTAGACAAACTTGAAGATGCAAAAAAACAAGAGGAAAAAGTAAAGCCAGAGAACAACAGTAACAATAGCGAAAAGGGATTCGGTAAAGGAAAGGGCGGAAGCTCGTCGGCGGGGTCGTCGGGCAGCGGAAGCGGCTCGGGAGGAGCCCCCAGCGGTAGCATGGAAGGCAGCATGGGTGGTAGCGGAATGGGGATGATGGGTAGCGGCGGCGGCGAAGGCGGCGATCCTACCGTGGCCGGACAACGAAGGCTTTCTCCTATGTACGACCTTGGCTACAAGTTCGGTATGCGAACTTTTCCGGAAACGGCAGCAGCATTTGGTGGCGGCGATGGGACGAATTCGACAAAGCCAGAGACAGCTGTGAAGAAACCAGTTGCCATTGCACTTGGGCTCGTTTGTGTGACCGCTTTGGCGCCTCATGAAGAAATGGAAGACAACTACAAGAAGCAGTTTTACGAAGTCGTTGGCTATTCGCCCGGACGAGATACTCCAAACTATGTCGGTTTTGAAGCTCAGCGAGCCGAGGTCAGCGCAGCGAATCCAGACAAAGAAATTGCAGAGTCGGATTGGATTGCACTTCCAAAAGCCAGTCCAACAACTTTCAAAGAGCAATTGAAGATGCTCCAAGGCACGGCAGACGAAGTGCATTTGCCAGATATGGTAGACCCAAATATTTCGATGCCAATTCCACCGATCTTGCTCACGGACTATCGCAAGTACGCGTCGAATTCGGTACTTGCAGAACTAGAAGAAAAAGAAAATGGTGCACTTGGAAGCCCTTCGGCTTCCGGTTTCTCGGGCGGCTCTAGCATGGGTATGGGCAAGGGTATGAGTTCGGGATCGAGCGGGAGCATGGACGGTGGCGATGCGGGCATGGTTGGTAGCAGTGCACCTGGAGCAGGTTCGTCGATGGGTATGGCCGGCAGCAGCTCGATGGGCATGGCTGGCGGTATGGCCAAGGGAGGCAAGTCTTCCAGTGGGGGGAGCGGTGGATTTCAAGACAGTGGTACCGCAGCGAATATAGTTATGGAAATGCCTAAGCAGCTGCCCAGCACGAAGTATAAGCTCGTTCGGTTTTACGACGTCAATCCACCTGTCGGCAAGATATTCAAGTACCGTGTTCGACTGTTGATGTACGATTCCAATCACCCTGAATGGGCTAGCTTCAAGCCGGCTGCAAGCACGCTGAGCAACGACGCTCTCAAACGCGTTCAGGCACTTGAGCTCGAGGAAGGGAAAGAAGTTCCCAAGACCACCGAAGCCGCTTCAGGGCCAGCAAAGAGAGTTTGCCAGCGGGAATCAAGTTGGTCCGACCCAACAAAGCCGATTTTGATTTTGAAGCCTGCAGCTGTCTTTATGGCTAAAGATAAAGAGAACAAAAGCGAATACGCTTTTGAATCGGTTTTTGTTGATTTCGAAAAGGAACGTGCGATCGATGTGCCGCGAAAAGAGAGCGTCGAAGCTGGTCTGGTTTTCGGAACGTCGAAGTTGTCTAAGGGTAAAGAAGTACCGATTGAAATCATTCACCCAATCAAAAAGGTGATTAAGGCGCTGAAGGACTTCCGATCCTCAAATCTGGTCACAATCGTTAGTTTCGAGAAACCAGCCCCGTTGCAGATGGGAAGTGCGAGAGACCTGTTGAAGGCAGGTGCTGAAATGGTGTCGTTTGATCCGCTGACTGGTCAAATCGTAGTAAGTCGCGAATTTGACAACTACACGAATTTCCACTTGCATACACAGCCAGACGGTTCCCCAGTTGGACCGTTAGGGGGTGGGCTTGCCATTGGAGGCTCGACTGCTTTCGGTGGCGAAGGAGGAATGTCGGGAGGCGATAGCATGGGAATGGGTATGGGCGGTCCGGGTATGGGCGGTCCGGGCATGAGCGGACCAGGCATGAGCGGGTCGGGTGGAGGAAAGAAGGGGATGAATAGTGCAGCAGGGAAATAGCCTGCACGCTGATTAACTGAATTTCAGCTTAACTGAATTTCAACCAAACACGATCGCCAGCGTTTTTCGCTGGCGATTTCTATTTCCGTCGCGCATTTCCCGTTTGACTCACAAGCTTTCTGCTTTTCGATTATGATTGGCATGCTCTCGCGACGACGGATGGTCGCTCCTCTCCATTGCCATTGTTCGCTCTTTTCGGATTTTCCCGAATAGGTTCGTGCATTGACTGTTCTAAAAACGCATTTCAAGTTTGCTCTCACCTCAGTTTTCCAATGTCCATACGCGTTGCCATCCATCACGAAACTAATTATCAATACGACCGACTTGTCACGCTTGGCCCGCAGGTGGTCAGGCTTCGACCAGCACCGCATTGTCGAACTAAAATCGTCAGTTATTCGATGCGAGTTACGCCGATCGATCATTTTTGCAACTGGCAGCAAGACCCTCAGGGCAACTACCAAGCAAGGCTTGTTTTTCCAAAGCCAGCGAGGCGAATGTCCATTGTCGTAGACTTAGTCGCCGATTTGACCGCGATCAATCCCTTCGATTTTTTTCTTGAGAGCTACGCAGATAATTTTCCGTTCGAATACGACCCACAGTTGTCTCGAGAGCTTGCAGCCTATCTTGAGACATTGCCGGCGACTCCGCTTGTCGACGAATGGGTCGCGAGTGTTGATCGAACGAAGAAGCCGACGATGGATGCGATAACGAGCTTGAATCAGCGATTGCAGAGCGAGATTCGCTATGAGATTCGATTGGAAGCAGGTGTACAAAGTCCCGAAGAGACGTTGACTCTCAAGAGCGGCTCCTGCCGAGATTCCGCGTGGTTGCTCGTGCAAATTATGCGGAAGCTAGGACTGGCGGCGAGGTTTGCCTCGGGGTACTTGGTTCAATTGACGGCAGATCAAAAATCACTGGATGGTCCAAGTGGCCCGGAAGCGGACTTTACAGATCTACATGCCTGGGCAGAGGTTTATTTGCCTGGTGCGGGTTGGGTTGGGTTAGACCCCACGAGCGGACTGTTGTGTGGCGAGGGGCATTTACCTGTCGCATGTACACCTGATCCCTCGAGTGCTGCTCCGATATCAGGGATGGTGGACGAGGCAGAGTGTGAGTTTGAGTTCTCGATGTCCGTGCAGCGCATGGTCGAGGACCCAAGAACCACGAAGCCCTATTCCGATGAACAATGGAATCGTATCGACGCGTTAGGCAAAAAAGTCGATGCTCAGCTCGAAAAAGATGATGTCCGGTTAACGTTTGGTGGCGAGCCGACCTTTGTATCGATCGATGACATGGAGGGGGCGGAATGGAATTCGGATGCTGTGGGGCCAAAGAAACGTGGGCTTTCTGGCCAGTTAATCAAACTGCTGCGGCACCGTTTTGCTCCAGGGGCGATGCTGCATTATGGACAAGGCAAATGGTATCCTGGCGAATCGCTACCTCGATGGGCGCTAACCTGTTTGTGGCGTTTGGATGGCCAACCGATTTGGCAAGACGATCGACTGATTGCCGATGAGAATCGGAACTATGGATTTAACTTCACTCACGCAAGGCGTTTTACCGATGCGCTCGCAAAGTACTTGAATGTAGATCCGCGGTGGATGGTCCCGGCTTACGAGGACACCTACTATTATCTTTGGCGTGAGCAAAGATTGCCGATCGACATAAATCCATGGGACCCGAAGCTGTCAGACGCTGAAGAGAGAAGTCGGTTAGCTCGAGTTTTCAATCGCGGTCTTAACAAGCCTGCGGGGATCGTGTTACCGTTACGAAGACAGTGGTGGCAGGGCAAGGCTAGATGGCAGACGGGCCCATGGCCTGTTAGACCGGAAAAGTTGTTTTTGTTGCCGGGTGATTCTGCCATTGGGCTTCGACTCCCATTGGATACCTTGCCGACGAGTACTCAATCGCAAGGACAGCCGGTTTATCCGATCGATCCTTTTGCGTCGAGGCCGGCGTTGCCGCCCGTTTCGCCCCTCGTTCAACGAAAAAGCGATCCCGTCCCTCCGGCGAACGCAGCTGTTCCAGTTTCCATTCCGATCAACATGGATGATGACCAGCGTTGGGCGGAGGAGTTAGCAAGGCTGCAGGCTGCAGAGCGTCGCGATCCGAAAGCGATCGTAAGAACGGCACTTTGCGTTGAGCCACGAGATGGACGCATCTATGTGTTCATGCCACCTACCGAGACATTGGAAGACTATTTGGATTTGGTTACCGCGATCGAGCAGACGGCAGCGGACCTGCAATTGCCGATTGTTTTGGAAGGTTATTTGCCGCCGAGAGACCATCGAGTTCAATTGATCAAAGTGACGCCGGATCCTGGAGTGATCGAGGTAAACGTGCATCCCGCTAAGGACTGGGAAGAGCTTGTTTACAACACGACCATGATTTACTCAGATGCCCGTCAATGTCGGCTCGCGACGGAAAAATTCGATTTGGACGGCAAGCATACGGGGACGGGTGGCGGCAATCACGTCGTCATGGGAGGGCCAACTCCATGGGATAGCCCGTTCCTTCGACGTCCGGATATCTTGAGGAGCATGATTGCGTTTTGGATCAATCACCCCTCCCTTTCGTATTTCTTTAGCAATCGTTTTATTGGTCCAACTAGTCAAGCTCCGCGAGCTGACGAAGGACGGCGTGATGCGGTTTACGAATTGCAGACGGCCTTGGAATTGATACCGAAACGCGGGCAGGATTGTCCGCCTTGGCTGGTCGATCGGCTGCTAAGGAACTTGCTTGTCGACCTAACAGGAAATACGCATCGATCGGAATTTTGCATCGACAAGATGTATTCACCGGATAGTTCGACGGGACGGCTTGGGCTGGTTGAGTTGAGGGGATTTGAGATGCCTCCTCATGCACAGATGAGTTTGGCGACCCAATTGTTGGTTCGTTGCATGGTTGCACATTTCTGGCGCAATGAATACACGCAGCCGTTGAAGCGATGGGGCACCGATTTGCATGATCGCATGATGTTGCCGCATTATCTGTGGCGGGATCTGCAGGATGTTTTGGGCTATTTGCAAACAGATGGATGGAACTGGGAAGACAATTGGTTTGCACCTCATTTCGAATTCCGATTCCCAGTGATTGGAAGCGTGGAATACGACGGAGTCTCCATTCAATTGCGAAACGCGATAGAACCGTGGTATGTCTTGGGCGAGGAGCCTGCTGGAGGTGCGACAGCCCGTTATGTTGATTCGAGCGTTGAGCGACTCGAGGTAAAGGTGGTTGGTATGGATGCGGACAAGCATCAACTGCTTTGCAATGGGATTCGAGTCCCACTGCAGTTTGGTGGCGATCCGAGTACGCAGGTTTCGGGAATACGCTATCGGGCTTGGGCACCTGTTTCTTGTTTGCATCCGACGTTACCAGTAAACACACCGCTCGTTTTTGACTTATGGGACATTCGAACAGGGCATTCGGTGGGCGGTTGCACTTACCACGTGTCCCACCCGGGCGGCCGAAACTACGCGACGTTTCCAGTGAATGCATTAGAAGCGGAAGGGCGACGGAATGTTCGGTTTCTTCCGTTTGGTCATACGCCAGGCATGCAGATTCCAAAAATGCCGCGAGCCAATCCAGAATTCCCATCGACACTGGATTTGCGACGAGAGTGGATGAAATAAAAAAAGAGCCCGCTGTCGCCACCTTTTTTGGGAAGCGAAAGCGGGCCCTTTAGACCGTGAAAGATGGGCCGAACCTAGTGCGAATAGGTCTGTCGGTTTTCGTCCGAGGTTGCTCGGTCATTCGACGCCGCTAAGATCACGGTACCTCCTTGATTAGGGAGCGCCAGTGCTGAACATACTCCGTCAGCACTGTCTCAACTGCAGTTCCACCACAGTTATCGAGTTGATCGTCTCTCGATGACTAAACTAAAAGCACTTACCGTGCCAATGAATTGCCAGAGCTCCAGAAATATTTTCCGGATGCGTTTTTCCAGGGAATTGAAACGAAAGTTATTGTCGTTTTCGGCAAGTAGAGATGGTTTTGTAAGTTTTTCAAAATGCAAGCAAACGAATTTACAATTTTGCAATTACTTTTTCATGGCTGCGAAGAGAGCTTCGATGTCGTCTAGGGTAGCGTTAGCAGATAGATCTTCTTGGGGAATTGGAAGAGTCGAAGCAGCTGTTTTAGTTGCGAGGCTCGCTGGTGCGACGGAAGTCGTTTGCTTGGCAGAGTTTGATTGAGCAGCAGGTTTGACGGTGGCGAACAAGGCTGCGATATCATCTGCCGAAGCAGTTTCGCTCAGTTGTTCGCCCGTCGGGATATCAGGAGCAGCGGGTTCTGTCGCTTTTGCGGGCTGGGTTGGAGCTGGTGCGACGGGGGTCGATTGTTTGACAGAGTTGGATGGAGCAGCTGGTTTGACGGCAGCGAACAAGGCTGCGATATCGTCAGCCGAGGCTGTTTCGCTCAGTTGCTCGCCCGTTGGGATATTAGGAGCAGCGGGTTCGGGGGCTTTTGCGGGCTGGCTCGGAGCTGGTGCGACGGGGGGCGTTTGTTTGACAGAGTTGGATTGAGCAGCAGGTTTGACGGCGGCGAACAAGGCTGCGATATCGTCTGCCGAGGCAGATTCGCTCAGTTGCTCGCCCGTTGGAATATCGGGAGCAGTGGGTTCTGGGGTTTTTGCTGGTTGGCTTGGAGCTAGTGCGACGGGAGTCGTTTGCTTGACAGAGTTTGATGGAGCGGCAGGTTTAACGGCAGCGAACAAGGCTGCGATATCGTCTGCCGAGGCAGATTCGCTCAGTTGCTCGCCCGTTGGGATATTAGGAGCAGCGGGTTCTGGGGCTTTTGCGGGTTGGCTCGGAGCTGATGGGGCGGGAGTCGCTTGTTTGGCAGAGTTGGATTGAGCAGCAGGTTTAACGGTAGCGAACAATGCTGCGATATCGTCTAGCGAGGCAGTTTCGCTCAATTGCTCGCCCGTTGGGATAACAGGAGCCTCGGGTTTGGACGCTTTTGTAGGTTGGCTCGGAGCAGGTGCGACAGGCTTGATCGACGCCAGAAGCGACGCGATATCATCAGGCGTAGCAGCTTGGCTGAGCTCTTCGCCTGTTGGCGTTGGGCCTCCTGGCGTTGGGGAGGATGCTGGAGTTGGATTGGATGGCTTTGTCGGTGTTTCTGGTTTTACAGAAGATTTCACGGTTGCGAAGAGGGCTGCGATATCGTCGGCTGTCGCTGTTTCGGCGCGATCTACCTCAGAAAGTTCAGTTGCTTTTGCGGGTGCGGGAACTGCGGGAGATTTCGCCGTAGGCTTAACAGAAGCAAAGAGCGCCGCGATATCGTCCGCGGATGCCGCTTCGCTAGGATCAACATCAGCAAGGGGCTTGGCAGCTTCTGAGTTTTCCGTTTTGTTTGCAACGGGAGTTTTTGTTGGTGAAACGGCATTCGCCGCTTGGTTGCTAGGTTTGACTGAAGCGAAGAGCGCAGAGATGTCGTCAGCTGTGGCCGCTTCGCTCGGATCAACATCGACTACAGGTTTAGCTGTTTCGATTGGTTTGGGTTTGGTCTCAGCAGGGATTGTGGGTGAAGTGGTCGTTTTCGCTGCCGTTGCCGAAGGTTTGACACTTGCGAAAAGTGCAGCAATATCATCCGCTGATGCGGCTTCGGTTTTATCAACTTCCGGAATCGTTGGTGTGGGTGTCTTTGGTGGAGTGGGCGTCTTCGCAGGAGCTGCTGGCGCCTTAGCGTTCGGCTTAACCGTTGCGAAGAGTGCGGCAATGTCGTCTGCCGACGCAGCATCACTCGAATCTGGAGTAGGATCGCTTATCGCCGCTTTCGGTTCTGGTTGCCTTTCTATCTTGCTGGCAGCGATTGGTGCGCTAGCTCCGTTGTTTGACTTCTGAGTGTTGATTTGGGCAAACAATGCGGCGATATCGTCAGGGCTAGCAACGGCAGAGATGTCGTTCGATGCTGATTGTTCGTCTTCTGCATCCGATGGATCTGTGCTGGACTTGTCGTTGGGCAGGTCCGCCGCCTCATGCTCGTCATGAGCCTTTTCGTGTTCGGATTCGCCGGAACTACTTGAATTGGAATTGGAGGAATTGGGGTTCGCATCGGGTGGGTTAGACTGGTTCCTGGGAGCAGTTTTCTCAAGTCCTACAGGCGTTTCAGTCCAGTTGTTGTCTTCATGCGAAACAATGGATTTTCCGAGTCGCCCCCCTTCGATTGCGCCTTCCTCGAGCAAATCCATGGTAGCGTTTAGTTCCCGCCGAGCTTCAAGCCCAAGGACGCTAATATTGCAAGGAATATTGTGCGGCTCGCCTGCTGTCTGAAAAAACGCTTTATCCTGAGTCCTCTCATGAAAGAGAGACAAAGCTTTTTGGCATGAAGCGGCAGTCGCTGCTAAGTGCAAAACGACGAAACGGTCCGGCAAGTATCTTGCCACAAGAGAGTCGCCGGAAACATCTGCAGAAAGTTGTTTGCCGATCCGCTGTACTGCTTGTTCTGTAACCATCGCTCCAAGTGAGCTGGTCAGATCGGAATAGGTGCTCAAGGTGATCATCGAAACGCACGATGAACCTCGGTGCTGACCATCTAATGACAGCCAAGCACTAAGAATTGCATCGAAACCTTGTCGATTGAGCAAGTGGGTAAGCCGATCCTGCCAGGGAGCAGGGATTTTCGAATCTTCATCGTCCTCAATGATCGGAGGGTGAAACGGTTTTTTTGCAGAACTCCCCGGTTGAGATTGGAGTTGCTTTCGCCACAGGTTTAAGTAAAGGCCGCGGTGTATCCAGTTTTGTAAAAAGAAAAATTTGGCAGGTTCCCAGCTGATCGATTCGCTACCATCCGAGCTGACATCGTGTTCTGTCCTATTCTTTTGGGGCCAAGCGAAAGAGAGCAACAGCAATACAACTGTCACTTCCGCGGCTAGGCTAAGATATTCAATCGAAAGCAATTGCATGGATAAACCAAGTCGCTCTTCCAATAGGACCAAACTAAAAACGATCATGGAAACGTACACCCAGGCTTCCGACATGCGATGCGGCAAGGGAAACCCTAACTTAAATATTGATAGCATTTGCCAGGCTTTGACGGTTGTGCAGATTATTCCGAAATGGATAGGCTGGGTACTTGACAGTCCTGCCTAACGCGTAATAAGTTGGGCAAAGTGGGGAATCGAGACTGTAGAACTTCCATTGTGGGCGAAACATGATGTTGCTTCAGGATGTGCAAATGGCGGTTTGACGACCGAGCTTTCGGAATCGAGGTCTGAAGTCCCGTGCTTAAGAAACGGGATACGGCTGTCGAACGAGAGGAAACGAAACCGAGAAAAAACGAAGGAGTGGGTCAATGATTGATTCAGGGTTTCAAGATGTCTTGGGGCAGGCCAAGAAGTTGTTAAACGAAAGTCCTTTTCATGCGTTGCGAATGCTGCATGTCGAGCAGTTGGGCGACAACGTGATGTTGATGGGACGAGTGGAGAGTTTTTTTTTGAAGCAGCTTGCTCAGGAAACAGTACGGTCAGCAACGCGAGGGATTGAGATGATCAATAACGTTGCGGTGCATCAAAGTCCGTAAATGCGACTCGTTTTGAGCGCTCTAAACTTTTCTTTCCATATGCATGAATTCAGATGGCCATTCGTTGAATTCATCGGCGGGGAAATATGCTCGTTCGATGCATCGAAATCCGGAATCTTCCCATGGCTCAAGTGTCGCATCACCAGCGATATCGGCCAGAACTTTTGTCACATACAAATTTCTGACTCTAGGCATAGTTAATCGATAAATCTCGGCGCCCCCCACAATAAAACCGATCTTGCCAGCGGTTATGTGTGTCAAAGCCTCATCGATAGAGGGGACAATGCAAACTCCGGAAAAGTCCCAATTTTTTTGTCTTGTCAGCACAATCGTTTGTCGCCCTGGCAGGGGTTTTCCGATCGATTCAAATGTCTTCCGCCCCATGATGAGTGCATTCCCCATCGTTAACCGTTTGAATCGCTGAAGATCGCTTCGAAGCCGCCAGGGCAAGGTGTTGTTGCGGCCGATGACGCCGTTCTGGGAAACAGCCACGACTGCGCTAAGTTGATTGGTGCTCATTATCTTAGACTACGCGGATTATGGCCGCTTTACCAGCGGATCAAGCTCCCACTTGATTTGTTTTTTGGCTACATTAGGAAGCAGTGGCCGTCAATTTGCCGGCCAGGAGTCTTTTGAAATTTCCCAGGAGGTGGAGTCTATGTCAAATCGCTTTTGCCGTTCTTGTATTTCCGTAGTTGCGTTTGTGTTGCTGGCGATGATTCAGACGCCGGTAGTTTGGTCTCAGACGACAGCCACCCCTGCCAGCAATTCAAAACCCTTGCCAAAAGGCACAGCAGGCCCTGTATCGCAACCTACCCAAGGATTGATGTCCCAGCACGATATCGAGCACGCTGCACTTTTGCATTTGATCGACTCTATTGAGCCGTACCACAAGCAAAAAGAGCTGAAAGGGTCGGCGGTGCTTTCTGGATCGACGACGATGTTAAGCTTGGGTAGCAAGTGGTCAGAGCGATTCAAAAAATTCCACCCAGAAGTTGTTTTCTCGCGAGGGACCGATGGAACGGAAGCTGGCATCAAGGCGTTGGCTGAGGATCCAACTGTCATTGCGGGTTCAAGCCGTCCGTTGACGGAAGCAGACTTGGCCTCTCTTAAAAAGGGGAAGTGCAAAGACCCTCTCAGCGTGATAGTGGCCCTGGATCCGCTCGCTCTCTACGTTCATAAAAGCAACCCGATCGCGGGGGTAACACCCGAGCAGTTGGAGTCGATATTTCGCGCACCGGGTGGGAAGGGGAAGAATGTCGCTACATGGGGTGAGTTGGGAGTGACAGGCGAATTGGCCTCAAAGCCGATCCGAATTCATTCTCGAAGTGAAGTGAGTGGAACCACAACTTTCATTAAGCAAATGGTCCTGCGTGGTGGCGATATGGCGAAAGAAGCCCAATCGCACAAAAGCAACGAAGAGATTTGCACCGCGATTGGTACAGACATGGGTGGAGTTGGCATTTGTGGGTTTGGGGAAGCGACCGATCAAGTTCGGCCTGTCGCTTTGATTATGAATGGCGTAGTAGTGCCCGCAACGGAGCAAAGCTTCCTTTCCGGGCAGTATCCTTTTGTAAGGCCGTTGTTGCTCATTATCGACAAAGCACAAATGGCATCCGACGGTGGGTTGAGGGAAGCGGTGCTTCGATATGTATTGAGTCGAGATGGTCAATTGGAGGCCGTCCGCGAAGGGTTCTTCCCGCTCGATCCTACGTACATACGCAAGCAGCTAGACCAAATTAGTGGTCCGCAGATGCGATAGTGTTTGTGATTCCGAAACAACATCGATTTCAACATAGAAGAACCTAAACATGAAACACTTGATTGTATTTTTGATAACTGCAGTAGCTTCCTCTTTGCCAGTACGTTGCTTGGCACAGTCGAACTGGCTCGATTTTTCAAGCGCCATTCCGCGAGTGTTGAACAATGGCTCGAACTTCAACACGCAGACTCCAGGCTTCCCATCAACGTCCGGTGTCTCAAATACCACAAGCGCGCCTCCCTACGATCCCTCTTTCAACGGGGCTTCTTATGGCGCGAGCGGGTTTGCAAATTCTGGCTCGATGTATGCTCCCGCTCGAAAGGATTGGAAGCTTGGCGTTTATGTTCAGAATACAGAGACCGGAGCCGTAATTCAGCAAATCGCGCCGGGAAGCGCCGGCCAAGCTGCAGGCTTGCAACCCAACGATATCATCGTTGCGGTAGGTGGAGCCCGCATCGGAAACTTCGACAACCGAATCGTCGACCTTGCGGACGAAATTCGCAGAAGCACCGATGCTTACGGTCGTGTATCGTTGCTCGTGCTGAATTCACGCAGTCGATCGCTCGCGGCATTAGCTGTATCGATGAATTCAACTTCAAGTACCTTAACTGGTGTTGTCGTGACCCGCGACCGGGCTTCCTTGCCGTACGGTTCCATTCTCAACGTGGAACTGCAAAATGTATCTAAGCCTTATTATGTGATCGCTGGCGGAAAATCTGCCACGCGTGCCGAAGGCAACGGGCCCTTCGGCTTCGAAATCCACTTCGACCCGCGGTACATTGACACGAGAGATCGATATCAATTGATTGCATCGATCTCGGTTGGCAATCAGATAATGTATGGAATACAACAGCCGATTCCTGTCGATGTGAACAACCTAGGACAGCCGTTGAATCTTGTTTTGGAGCAAGCGTCCGGTGGACTCGCTTTTTCCAATCCGAACAATTCAGTGAGCAATCCAGTTAACGTCGTCAACGTCGGTTACCCGGCTTCCTTTGGGCCAGCCCAATTGAATGAGCTCTTTATGCAGGTGCTGAATCGCCAGCCAAGCGCTCGAGAGGTTGTCGCATGGCAGCAATACCTTAGCCAGGGCAACTCGCCCAATGACCTGAAGGTGAAATTGCTCTCGAGCTCCCAGTATCGCGAACGCTTCGCATTCAACGACGCAGCCTACATTGACCGCATGATTCAGGTTCTCAAGAATCGGCCGTCCAATCAACAAGAAGTTGCCTACTTTACTGGCCGATTGCAACAGACTGGTTTTGCCGAGCAGGTTGCCAATGAGATTCTCCTGAAAAATCCTTAGAGGCGGAACGATCAGGAGAATGCTTGTCGTATGGGTAATCGGTAGCGACTAGGAAGTGTTTTCGAATTGCGTTGAGTACTCCGCTAATGATTTGAGCTTTCGTTTTCGATAACAAAAGCATCATTAGTCGAACTCAACGCAGTCAAGGAATTGTGGCGTCTGTTCGGCACCCACCTTACCAAAATAAATACATCCAAACTGTTGTTTGGTTCGCCGATGGCCACGGAAGGCTGATTCAGCCACGGCGCTGAGTCAGTCTTTTTGCATTGGCGGCTGACCAACGAAATCAAAAGGTTTCTACGATGCGTTGCCTACCAATACGTTCCGTTTTCCGCGCCGCTCTATTGGCCGGACTCATTGGATCTAGTCAATTCGCCACCGCTTCCGCGTCGTGGAAGGATTGCATGCCTCCACGGAATGGCTCCTGTTTCATCCACGATCTGCATTGGGAACGGTTTCAACCGCAACCGATCAATGCCGTTTCCTTGGGGAATTCTGCACTGCATGTCGACGAAACGAATTCGGAGGCTTTAGCCCCCGAATTGAGAACCTGCCTCGCCGCAGCCAAGCGGTTTGAACTCAAGCAACAGGTCGATGCAATTCAAGCAGCAATTGAATCTAACGTTGCGGAAGTTTCGAATCTCTCGAAACAGCTTACTGCGTCGCTCGCACGATCGAAAAAGATGTTCTATACGCTTTTTGAGAATCAGAACTTTAAGTTAGCTAAGTTCGCAGTTTCGGCTGAGACATTGCCCGTTGTTGCCGTAGTGCCCCAAGATGAGCGTGCCTATGACTGCGATTGGAATTGCGGTGAATGGTGTCAAGGCTACTCTAGACCATTGACCGTCTCTCTCCCAAGCCGCGACAGCGCGAATCTTTTCATTTACTCATTTGAGACCTCAGCGAATTCAACTGAATCGAGTAGCCAAGACACTGCCACTACACTCACGGGGAATTCCCAGATCGTTGACTCCTGTGCAGTCGCTTACTCAGAGTACATCGGCGACAATTTACTAACGGAAGCCGAGATCAGCCAATGGAATTCAGCAGTCGCAGCGGAGTTTTCACATCCATGGCAGCTGGGCGTGGATCCGGTTTGTCCAGAGTTACAGTCGGCTGAAATCGCTAAGCTTTCCTCGTCGAGTTTCGAAAAGCACTCCGTATGCTGCCCAGTTGACAACGCCGAAGAGGCCGTTGCCACGGTCGCAAATGTAGCCGCGGTGAATGTGGCCGGTGTCGATGTGGCCGGTGTCGATGTGGCCGGTGTCGATGTGGCCGGTGTCGATGTGGCCGGTGTCGATGTGGCCGGTGTCGATGTGGCTGGTGTCGATGTGGCCGGT
>CANHVO010000022.1 GCA_947463915.1 Planctomycetaceae bacterium | reverse complement strand
CGCAATAGCCCCCAAACGACAACCGCGTCGATCTTGTGACGCCCGCACCAGCGAAGAAGGGACGTGTAGTCCAGCAGGAACGCTTCCGTTGAGCGTCCATATTCATTGCATGATCCGTGCGTGTGTGCGCCCTGACGATTCAGTGCCCATTCGGTGCTGTGGTCCCAGGTCCAGAACATCCGCGTCTTTATTTGCGCTTCGGCTGATGGAGCATCCGCCTTGATCTCCTGTGCAGAAAACCCAACGTCACCAATCACGGCACCCAGGCTGCCTGCGGCGCTCAATTGAATCATGTCGCGACGATTGAGTGTGCTCATAATCATGAACTCCAGATGTGCCTGCAAAGGCAAAGGTTAAGGTCGGGAAACCGTGATCGGAAAACCGTCAATTTAGCAGATGCGCGCACCTGTATCGCGATCCCGAGGCGATTATGAATAAAAGGCTCTAAGTCAATCAAGCGGCGAGGCGCATAGCAGCCAGTCCCTACTCAGAGAAGCGAGAAGAGTTTGTCTTGGCAAGATTCTACGAATAAGCCCCAGTTAGCCTATAACAGAAGGCGTTCCCAAATGTCCTGAGCGGCAAAACAATGTTTGAGGGCGCGGGCTGTTGGTGAAGATGTTTGCTGTTTTGACTAGGATAGTCTAGAGATGTCAACAATTTGAGGTGAGTTACCAGATCATTTGCAGACGTATGTTGACGAAAGTGCAATGCAAGCCGGGTTTGCAAGTGCAAGCGAGTACATCGTTTCCGTCTAACCACCAGATGGATTACACTTGTTTACCGGCACAGCGCCGAAGGATTACGAGTTAGGCGAAAGGAAGAAGAGTTACAAATGTCTAGTCACGAAGGCGATCTACAAGTATTGGCCGCGATGGCATCGCATGGCGCGGATTTAAGTAAGCCCGCACACACTATTCACTACTTGTATTTCAAGACCCTTGAAAATGCTAACGCCGCAGCTGATGAACTTCGTGGCTCGGGATACGAGACGGTAAAGGTTCATCCCAGCCCACCAACCTCAATCTGGGAAAAGTTGTTTGGCTCCAAGACTTTTTCATGCATTGCGGAAACACATACCGTTCCATCGCAATCAAGCGTTTTCGCAACAACGGATCGCATGAATACATTGGCATCTACGCTTGGCGGAGAGTACGACGGATGGGAGGCGAGCATTGAGAAATAGTCCAACTGAGCGATATCGCGAATTCGCCTCAACAATTCGATGCACCGAAGAGGTGGATCGGCGTTTTCTTGATGGCAAGATTACTTGCCACCACAGCCCAACTCGTCAACCATCGATGCGATACAAAACAATCCCGTAACCTGCCATTTCCACATTGATGATTGAGTCGCGAATCATCACCTCGCTTCCGTTTTCGATTTCGCGGGCCTGAGTTGACGCCGAACTTGGATTCAAGAGCCGCAACTTTGCAACAGATTTCTCTGGCCTCGCGTTGGCAACAAATACGTATAGCGAATTGCCGTAGCGTTTACACATGACATCGAGAGGTGGTTTTTCCGAATCCGATTCAATGGCTACTGCATTCAAAAGGCTCGGAGAATTGAGCACGGGCGCGAGTTCTGTAATCTGGCGGTTCAACCGCGTGACTGCCTCCAGAAGTTCCGGATCATCCAGCACGGAAGCTTCCTTAAAGTTCGGTTCGAATTGATGCACGAAGTAGATAATGCCGCGTGATCCCTTGATCAAAGACATCCACACTTCAGAGCGAATCTGCTGCGGCGTGGGTTTCACCGCGGTGTTGCTTATGCGACTGCATTCAATACAGTTCCAAACGATCTTCTCGTCATTTGACCATTGTCTGAGTCGCTCAACACCTCGAGGAACGAACTCAAGCTTGCCAGCAACTTCCTGTTTGTCATGCACTGCGGGATAAATGTCGAAGGAGACAATGTCGCTACCCTTGATGTACAAAGGGTAATCCTCTGGATGATTTCGTCGAACTCCACGACCAACGTAGTTGTCATAAGCGACCCCCTGCCCGAGGTTTAATAGAACTGGTCGCGTCGGGTCTTGCTCGCGAATCTTCTGATAATCTTTTACTATGACGCTTGGATCGATAGGTGGTCCGTAGCCGCCTGACTTGAGCGACTGCGCGTTATCGGGCTCGTCACCGTGCATCCAGGCAACAATGATGTCTGCATTGGAAGATCTCATTCCTGTTTCATTTTGCGTGCACACGACTGGCATCTGAGCTCGCTTTAGGTCAACTAACTGCTGCTCTGTGGGGCCATTCCACAATCCGACATAGAGGTTGATGCCCGCTTGCTTATAACGCTTCGCGTTGCGAGGACTCTGTAACCAAACGGCGAGAGGAAAAAACTTTGGATCTCGACTAATCCCCTGAGTCCATTGGTCGTAAACGGTTGTCGCTTTCGCCGCATCCTGCGCCGATGTCGTCAGGTGGGTGCCAAAAATGATAAACAGGAGTACAGAAAAACGAAGCATACATATTTCTCGAGGTTTTTGCATTTCGAACCAAGTCAAGCACGCCTCTATTCTAACTGAGTGTGACTCACGGGCGTAGCCAACTAACGAAGAATAGCCTTTCGCCTGCGAATACGTCCGACACGATTGAACCCGGCAATGCCGAAGGACGGAATCAGCTGCAGTCGAGCACGAGCACGAGCACCGTCATCCGACTGAGCACGAGCACGAAATCACGAACAAAAGCCGCGAATAGCGGCGAAGCAGCACTGGAAATGGGGTTAAAGATGAGGGCATAAGCCACCGGTTTGTCGCACGCTACCTACGCGGAGCGTAGGGCGACAATGTCGCTCGTCGCTCCGCGACAATTGCATACAAGCGGCCGGGTGGCAGTGCGTTGAATAGCCCGGTGGGCGGCACATCGAATCATGCAAGATGTGTCGCACCCCGGGCTCAAACACCGATGATTACCTTAGACCGGTGGCTTACGGCGGCTCACGCCGCTGGCAGAGATGTTCCGCCCTCCGGGCATGCCAATATCACAACTCCAACTCGCGTTGCTGCACTTCTCCCGGGGAGCTACCGCGTCAGCGGACTGGCCGATACAATCCTTTCATCAAAAATCACTTATGATCGTAGATCCTGAATGGCGACGAGAATTTTCATCGAGATAACGGAGTAGTTTGATGTTTCGAAGTGGAAGAGTTTGTTTCTTGATTTTGGCGACGATTCTTGTTTGCAACACAAGCAAAGTTCGATCGCAGTCGCCAACTGAGAGGGCTTTGTCGAACCAGGCGGTCTCGGGGGCGAACCCAACAACAAACTCACCTGCAACCATGCCCCAGGCAGTGGCGCCCGAGACGCAGCGGCAGCAGCAATTTCAGATGATGCAGATGCTGGAGCAACTGCCCCCCTACCGACCAGCCGAAAAACTAAGCGGTCAAGCCAAGTTGAGCGGATCGAAAACGATGAGCGACTTGGGGCACCAGTGGGCACAAAACTTCAAGCAATTTCATCCTGGATTGGATGTGACTGGGACAGCCGAGGGATCTGAAGTGGCGCTGAGATTGCTCAGCGAAGATCCTACGATCATAGCAGGGGTGAGCCGGCCAGTGGATGCAAAAGACCAGGAGCTGTTGCAAGCAGGAAAATGCAAAGAGCCAATCGCAATCACTGTAGGAATGGAGGCGATGGCACTCTTTGTTCACCGCAGTAACCCACTGGTTAGCATCTCCCCGGACACCGTCAAAGCAATTTTTGCAGCCGACAAAGAGGGAAAACCGAGAGCGAGAGTCTGGGGTGATTTGGGAGTGCAGGGGTTGCTTTCGAATGAACCAATTGCAGTTTACGAACGCGAGGCCAACAGTGGATCTCGAGTGTTCATTTCTCGCGTGCTTCTAGGTGGCTCAGAACTGACATCGTCACTCGTTCCATGCAATTCGAACACCGATATTTGCGTAGCGATAAGCAAAGACATCAAAGGAGTAGGCTTTGCCGACATCAACTTTGAGCACCCAGATGTTCGCCGAGTGCCGTTAATGGTCCAAGGGGAACTGGTTCAGGCTAGCGAAATCAACGTTCTGGCAGGTAAGTATCCAATTGTTCGTCCCTTGATGCTGGTGCTGGACAAAGATCAGCTCACCAAAGATGGAAAGCTTCGCGAGTCTATTTTGCGTTACGTGCTAAGCCGTGATGGGCAAAATGTGGTTATGAAATCGGGCTTTTTTCCGTTGGATCCCGGTTTTGTTTATCACCAGTTGACCGAACTTTTTGGTCAGCAACTTCGATAAAGACTCGTACCGAGTCTTGGTAACCATCTAGTTCCGTGGTCCTAGAAACATTCCTCGATTTCCCTACAAGATACTGCTACTTAGCTCCACACTTTCAAGGAGGATGCGTCACGATGTTGTTTCAATTCCGCTGCATGCGACGAAACGTTGTTTGGGTTGTTTTCGCAATTGTATGTTCTCTGGCACATGGAGGTACGCTCCAGGCGCAATATGGCTTTAGCACAAGCTATGCTCCTAACGTTGGCTACGGAAGCGAATGGGGAAACTACTATGCTGGAGGGATCATGCAGCTACCGCAGTGGACTGGCAGCCCCAGCGCGATCCAGCCTATTGCGCCAACTTCGCAGAATTGGCAATTAGGCGCGTATCTGACAAATACACCAAACGGTGTTTTGGTCCAGCAAGTAGTGCCAGGAGGTATAGCAGCGAACTCGGGCTTGAAAGCAGGTGATGTCGTGGTTTCCGTTGCTGGTTATCAAGTTGGATACGTCAATGGCAGGGCCGTCGATTTAGTCTATGAGATCAGTCGACGAGTCGATGCATACGGTCGCGCTCGTCTGGTCGTTTTCGATGCGTTCACACGTCAGCTCAAGAGCTTGGACCTTGTGATTGCGCAAGCACCTCAGATGGTGTCCGCTGTCTCTGGCGAAGTTAGCTTCGATCGAGGGGTGCTCAATTTAGGCTACGGCATGTTGAAAGTGGAGTTGCAGAACGCCTCGCGACCCTTTATGCAAGTTGGTGGAGGCAGCGACGTCCGGCAAGCCTGGGGCAATGGCCCATTTAACTATAGTATTCGGTATGACCCGCAGTATGTTAGCCCGTTGGACCGATATCGACTGGTCGCGACACTTTACGATGCCAATCGATCGGTTGTGGCCTTCGCCACTCAGGATATCGCTGCTCCGACCCCTGGAACGCAGGTCGCGTATAATCTTCGTCTTCAAGGTCCGGCTTTGTACAACGGAGGTGGTTTTAACACAGTTTCGTACTACCCGCCCGACATGACAAAGATGGTTCAGGCATTTCGGCAATACCTGGGGCGAGATCCGTCGCTGAGCGAATCCCAAGCATGGTCGAATCAAATGGCAACAGGTACGATGAACATCAGCGAAATGAAGGCTGAGCTTCTGGCAAGTACCGCTTTTTACGATCGTGCCGGAAATAGCCCGGACCTCTTTGTTCAGCGAATGATCGAGGCCGTGACTGGCCAGCAAGCTCGTTTCGACCAGATTCAAAATTGGAGGGCTCGACTCAATTATTACGGTGGAATGCGACTGCCCATTGCAAGAGAATTCTTGACAAGCGTTTCACAATAGACGGCAACAAAATCTAACGGTTGGATTTCTGGGTATCAAATTGGCGGATGTCGACAGAATTAAGCGCCTCGTGATCGATCGCAATCTGTTGACGCTGGAGGATACCGGTTCGGACTGCATCCTCTTTGGCAACAATGTATATAGCGTCCAGTGTACGAGTGTCCTTGATGGTTACATGTTCATTGAGCATTGACCACTCAATCTCGTAAACACCATTTGCATCCATACGAAAGACCTGAGTCGGTTTCCTCAGCCAGGGAGGTAGCTTAAAGGAAAACTCCGCGTGGCGCGGGGGCCCGAACTTGAAAACGGATTCCTTTGTGTCAGCGATGTAAGCCGTATCATTCGCAAACAGGACGGCTGCGGAGGGAGAGGCAATCGATCCCAAATCCCAATCCGGCCTACCATCCTCCTTCAAGAGGCGTTCAAAATGGTAGGCATCGCCTTCCAGTAGAAAGGGTTCCAGCATTCGGATCTCTCTGCCTATCCGTTGGATCGGCTCCCAAGTATCAGGGAACTTCAATAGTGACTTGAGGCTCAAGTTGAACCAATAGAGCGAAGTGATGCGGCTGGAAAGCGCATGCATCGCCTGAGATCGAAGTTCATCAGATGTCGGTGAGCGACGGGCTCGTCCACCCCCGAAAAATCCACGACCCCAGCCGTCGTGAGGCCCCTGAGACCAATAAGCACACGGCACCGGTCGATTCAGTTCACGAAGCGAACGACACATATCGCCGATTGTTTCTAGCGGCGCTCCCCAACGGATATGCTCTCCCCCCCAGCGATCATATTCTTGCCATGCATCGGCCGCTGGAGCGACAACCCTATAGGCATCGTAATGAGGGTAATCGGATAGACCCGCATACCATCGCCAAGTGCGTTCCTCACTAAGGGTCACGGATGTTGGTAAACGACTGATTCGGTACGGCAGTAACTTGTCAAAGACCTCTTGGGGCGGCATGGGTTTGCCGCCGCCAAATTGTGGCTCACCTATAAACTCGACAGCGTGAATTTTCGGAAGCCATTCGTCAGTATCCCATTTTTCGAGTGGCCATAAGCGGTTGAACAACTTGATCGGGTAGCGATCATAAAGAGCTCGGTTATCGGTATATCCGCTGATGTGATCGATTTGTCCCGTATTCACATGCAAATGATTGAGCAGCTTCAGGAAGGGTTCCTGCGTAAGCGTGTCGTTTACCCAACCTCCGCTTATGTCGAACGTCTCTCGCTTAATCCGCAAATGCGTCCACAGGGAGCCTTCGCTTGTCTTTAGCTCCAACGCAGCATACGTTAGCGGCAACTTCTCTGTGTTCAATTTAACGAATCCTCGGTCCATTGCAGGAACGACGCTGGCGACCGGCATAATTTCGTGTGGCCATAGAACTTGCCAAGTTGCACCGCTTTTTGGCAGCCAAAGTCGCAAGCCAGTAATTGCTAGTGGAGTGTTCGTGTCGTTGGCTAGGTGCAAGCAGATGGTGTCAGGTTGAATGTTGCCGTCGCTTGATAGAAAGGTAGCTGCGGAAATCCAACGAAGTGGTTTGGAAATATCGATCGAAGTCTCTGGAAGTCCTTCGGCCAATGCCTTAAACGATTCCCCAACTCCCCACCGGGATGATTTGCCGTTGAAGGTCCAGACTGTCATTGCGCCTTCAGGGGGCTTGACGGTCGAAGCCATATCATGCCATGCCCAATCACCCGAATCCAAAAGCTCAGCTGGGGTTTTACCAGCGAATGTTTTTGGAAGACCTGGTCCTTGAACAAACACTTGAACTTTAGCCGCCAACGACGAATCCCGAGGGCGTCGGTACCGCATGTTTTCTTCAATGTGATGCGGAACCACAGTGACACCTACAATTGAAGCGGAGTCCTCGCCACGAGCAGTGTGAGGAAGTAGTAAAAGGAAAAGCAAAAAAACAGAGACGTACACGATTGAATTTCTTTCGAATCTATTCGAACTCATCGCAGCTCACACTTGTTTTGACCAGTGTCAGAGTTCATCGTGAGCGTTCATTGCCTATTGTGACGCAATCGCGACTCTCAGGCTATCCACTCCACGACGACCATGGATGAAATCGTCGTCTTTACCCACTTTTCGATTCCCAGCCCCTCTGAGGCGATTGATTTTTGCACGGCAACAATTGAGACAATTGTGCGACACTGAGTGTCCCCGACCATAGCCCATAGCCGCTCTACTAATTACGAGCCGAGGGAATTAGAATAGAACAGGTTGTGAAGCATTGTGAGTTCTCAAATGGTACTAGGCCCGAGATGTACAGAAAACTACACGTAGAAGTTTTGGACCAGCGTTTATGCCAGGCATTTGGCGATGTGGATTTAGGTTTCGCTGATCAAGGTATATATAGAACAAGCTATGATTTCCTCAAGAATGCACCTGAAAACACCTTTCAATCCTTTGAGGTAAACGGTGGTTTTTTGCATTTCGCGAGCTCGAATGCGGGTAGTGGCGCAATCTTGTCTGTTGTGAGAACGGACACCAAGGGCGAATTGGTTCCAAGTTTTGGGGAACAAGGCGTGTCGCGCATCGTAAGCAAAAATTTTGTTTCCACAGCGATCGACGCGATCCAACTTGCCGACGGGACTTATGTCGTCATGAACGCCGCGCAGACTTTCCGCCCTGGACAACTTATCGGCGTGCTCGCTGATGGAACCCTCAATACGGCATTTGGAAACAATGGTTTTCTAAGCCTTAGCTACGAAAGATTTGCATTTCTCTCCAAGATATTGCCCGACACGTCAGGTGGCTTCTACATCCTTCAAAGTTTCGACCTCAACTGCGAACTTACAAAATATGATTCGCACGGAAGCGTTGTACAGGCGTTCGGCGCACAAGGCACAGTCGCATTTCCGCGATTGTTTAATTTGGATGCAATCGTCGCACGGACTGGTGAGATTAAAATTGCAGGTCTTGCTTACAACAATTCGGTACAGTCATTGGTGGCAATTCAGTTGCTGTCAACTGGAGATCGAGACCTACAGTACGGCCCCAATGGGACACGCTCAACGGATAACGTGTCCTTCAGCTATCCCAAAATTGATCCGTTGGACGGGTCCGTCTTTATTGTTACCAACGCGGTTTCGACTGCTCCTTCTGCATATCTTGCCGTCCCAAAAAAGTTTTCTCCCAATCTACAGCCGGACCAATCGTTCGGTCAAAATGGAGTTGTTGAGGTTGAGATTCCTCGTGTTGCGAACGAACCGGGTGGCGCAAAGATTGTTTTTGATGGAACAGGGGGGGCCTTTGTTACAGCGTCCTGGACGAACACGCCTCAGTCCAATTTTCTCACTGCTTTCACGGCCAAGATTACCAGGAATGGAATGCTCGACTCCTCCTTTGGCGACGGAGGAAAAGTACTCTTCAACTTGCCGGTCCGTGGGGTATTTCAGATCACCGATGTGGATTCGCTTGGCAATCTTTACTGGCGAGGGGTGATCCAGCCAAACTCGAACGCGAACTTCATCTACGATGAATGGATCATGAAATTGGATCGCAATGGAGCCCTCGATCGATCGTGGGGCACGAACGGATTTCTGCAACGCGATCTGACTGTTGCTTCGAAAACCATTTCGGAGGTTCAACTGCAGCAACGCAGCGGTGGCAAAATGAGTCTGGTTTCCGGCTGGCCTCCCTATGGCGCCAGCGACTTCTTCCTGGGCAAGGCGACAACGCTTGATAGTGCAGGCGATGTGATTGTCGACGGTGTCTTTGGCAGTTACGACTCGCAAGTCAACATCGTTCATTCGCCAAGCAACGATGGTGGCTATTTCGTAGCCCAACTTTACTATAACAATGGCGGAAGCTTCGTCAGGATCTCGAAAGCGCTTGCGTCTGGTGCGTTGGATCTCACCTTTGGCACCAATGGTAGAATGTTAGTCCCTACGGATCGAATGGAAGGGATTTTCATGAAAACGGCTCGCGACGGTTCGGTCGTGATTGTTGCGGGCAACTATAACGATTCAACGAACCCAGCAACTAGCCAAGGGGTCGCAGTCGCAATCCGATTGAAGGCAAATGGCGATCTAGATGTTCGGTTTGGTAACAATGGTGTATTGCGACTCTACGAAAAAACCGGAACGTTGATCGACGTTCTGCATGAGGATGCGTTGGGTACAATTTTGGTGTTCGAAAACAGCGACCTTCGCGACCCTCTTTTTGGGCTCCACTTCAAAGCACTTGACGCTTTTGGCCTGCCAAAAACCTCTTTTGGTAACCAAGGGATCGCAAATGCGGTGATCCGCTCTGCAACATGGAGAAGCGGCGCAATCGATGAACAAGGGAGACTCGTTGCCGCTGTCACCTATGACCGCTATTCCAACGCACCAAAACATCAGCTCTACAAAATCGGCACCGATGGTTCGCTTGTAAGCAATTTTGGGACCGCGGGCGTCGTCAACTTGCCGATCGAATTCAATGCCAGTTTCGATAACCTCGATCTATCGCTGCGACATGGCATTATCGCCCTGGCCGGAACAAATTCTTTGTTCGAGGCAAAGATTCGACTTGTTGCGTTGGACTACTCCGGTAAGCCGTTGACTGAACTTGGCCCACTTGGTGTCCGTGACTACGAATTCTCCGAGTATGGTGAGTCGATCCAAGACATCCAATTCGCGGACGACGGTAGTTTGTGGTTAGCACTGATGGAACGGCAAAAGTATGACAGGTTCTCCACGGTGGTGCGGCTCGAGAAGTCCCTCTCGAAATCAACGCACAACTGGAACAGTGCACTCGATGTAGACGACGATGGCTCTGTTAGCCCGTTGGACGTCCTAGCGATCATCAATCACGTAAATGGTTCTGGGGCAGCGAACCAGGACAAGCACTTCCCTGATGTAGACGCTGACGGATCGGTTTCCCCGCTTGATGCGTTGATTGTCATTAATGCGATTAACAAAGTGAAGCAAGGCGGTGAAGGGGAATCCGTTGTCGCTGCTGGACGGGAGAGTCAGACAGACCAACGCAATGAGCAGCGGATTGCAAAAGAGGAACTGTTTGCTGCGTATCAATACGACCTAGAGGGGGTAAGCTCGTATTCAGTCAATCGCAGGAAAGGAAAGGCACAGCGCTGATTTTGGCGGGCGTTGCTCGCACAGTAACAATTGAGACAAGTGTGCGACACTGTTTTAGCGAACCAAAATTCTTTTGCCGCCACCTTGGGATACCCAAGTCCGATTATAATCCTCGCAGTCGATTTCCTGACCGCAGGCTTCCCACTGTTTTTCCTTGAGAATTATGCTTCGAATTCACTCTCGGCACCTGAGAATTGCTGCTCGCTGTGCAATCTGTCGAATGGCCTCTTTGTTTCTCGGATTCCTGTGTTTGACGGCGACTTCAATCGCTCAAAAGCCAAAAGTCTCCGATTCTCCCGAGGCTGCTCAGTCCGATCCCGACTTCGCCGTCCAAGGGGAATATGCTGCTCCGACGATGGGGTTGCAGGTGATCGCTTCGGGCGATGGGGACTTTAATGTGGTTCTTTTTCCCGGTGGGCTTCCTGGTGCAGGTTGGAACGGGGCTCCTCCACAGCGCACCGACGGCGATGCTGATACCGTCGCGGAGATAGTCAAAAGCAAAGGGCTAAAGAAGATCGAACGTCAAAGCCCTTCGTTGGGCGCGAAACCGCCGACCGGAGCCATCGTGCTATTTGATGGAACGCAAGATTCGATTGCAAAGCACTGGGATAGCGGCGCAAAGCGAACCGACGACGGCTTGCTCATTCAAGGGGTAACGAGCAAAGATACCTTCCGTGATTACACGCTGCACATCGAGTTTCGCACCCCTTTCCAACCGAAAGCAAACGGGCAAGGGCGGGGCAATAGTGGCGTTTACCACCAAGGTCGATACGAAACGCAAATCCTGGATTCGTTTGGCCTTGAGGGCAAAAACAACGAAACGGGAGGCATTTACTCTGTTCGCGATCCCGACATCAACCTTTGTTTTCCACCACTGACGTGGCAAACGTACGATATTGAATTTTCGGCAGCCCGTTTTGATTCGGCAGGCAAAAAAACGTCCGATGCAAAATTGACAGTACGACTCAATGGTGTTGTTGTTCAGCGCGATGTGCCCGTCCCCGGTCCGACAGCCGCTGCACCAATCGCCGAAGACAATTCGGACGGCCCCATTCATCTACAAGACCATGGAAATCCAGTTCGATACCGAAATATTTGGGTCCTGTCTCGCGATGCGGACCGCGAATCGTTGCGACCAATCGTGTCAGGCGCTGAGCGATTCTCGGAGGATGCCTCGTTGTCTGGCAAGATTCTGATTTCTGAACTGGGATGCGTCGCTTGTCATGCGACGGACGACGCTGAACTTGCTCGCAAATCAGCGCCGATCCTAGATCGAGTTGCTTCGCGACTGCGGCCTGACCATATGCTTACCTTGATCGGGACTCCTCACAAAGCTAAGGCGGGAACGACGATGCCTGATTTGTTCCACGGTCAATCGACGGAGGAACGGTCAAAGTCAGTGCAAGCGATCGCAAGTTTCCTTTCGATAACAGGCAAGCGAATTGATCGCTCAGGTGACTCCGCGGCGGCACTGCGCGGTGAAACTTTGTTTCACACTATCGGTTGCGTAGCCTGCCATGCACCTCGCCAAGGTATGAACACATTGGTGGGCACGAGCGTGCCACTTGGGGACTTGACTAGCAAGTACACCCTCGATGGGCTCCGAGCCTTCTTGCTTGATCCTCTGTCGATACGTCCCAGCGGGACTATGCCCAAGCTGACGAAGAGCCGCGATGAAGCCAACGATCTTGCTTGTTATCTGCTCGGTGAAAAAATCATCGTTCCTGGGGTCGAGCAGTTTGCAGCCACTGTCTATCACGGCAAATTCGATAAGCTCCCAGATTTCGATAAACTCAAAGCGGTAAAGACAGGCACTACCATCGGCCTCGATCTATCGATTGCTGGCCGAAAGGATGATTTCGCAATGCGATTTGATACTTATCTTCCAGTGACCACTACTGGCGATCACACTTTTTTTCTCGGATCGGATGACGGTAGCAGATTGCTTATCGACGACAAGCAGGTTGTTGTTTCCGATGGTATTCATCCGAAATCCAACGTACAGGGGACGATTCGCTTGGAGACCGGCATTCATAAGCTGAGAATTGAGTACTTCGAAGCGTCCGGTGGCGAGGAACTGTCACTCGAGGTTGAGGGCCCAGATATTATTCGGACCTCGATCGGGAATATCGTCACTTCCGACCCCACTGGAAACGTGCGAGAAGAGCTGATTGAGGCCAAGTTTAGGCCGGACCTTTCGCAAGTCGCTTTAGGGCAAGAGCTTTTTGAATCGAAGGGCTGCGTCAATTGCCATCAGCTTGAATTGGAGTCGAAAAAGGCGAATGCGAAAATCACTTCAAAGCCGCTCAACCAGCTTCGACCTGCCCAAGGCTGTTTGGCAGAAAAAGTTTCGCCAGGATTGCCAGACTATGCATTGACTCGAACGCAACGCAGTGCCATCGAAACCGCTTTGGCCGAACAATCGAAACCGATGACCGACAGTCAGATGGTGCATTTGCAGATGGCGGCCAAGAATTGCTACGCTTGCCATAGTCGCGATTCGGTGGTTGGACCGGAGCCTGCACGCGACGCTTTGTTTACCACGACCATGAAGGAAATGGGGAACGAAGGCCGAGTTCCTCCGCCGTTGACGGGAGTCGGTGATAAATTGCGGCCAGAAGTCATCGACAAGATCATTGCAGAAGGAGCCAAGGATCGACCTTACATGATCACGCGTATGCCAGGTTTTGGCGCTAAAAACTTGCAGGGGCTTCGGTCGAAGTTGGTTGCCATCGACGAACGCAAATCCGCGAAGCCATCCCACATCCCGAACATCGAAAGTCCCGAGGGCAAAGAGTTGCTCGTTGCGGGTCGCAAGCTAACAGGCAGCAACGGTCTATCCTGTATCAAGTGCCATCGGTTTGGTAACAAGGGTACGCCGGGAATCCAAGCGATTGACATGTTGACCATGACGGAGCGATTGCGAGAGGACTGGTTCCATCGCTACATGCTGGCTCCAACGGAGTATCGGCCAGGGACTCGCATGCCGCTTAGTTTCCCTGAGGGCAAATCGGCGCTTGAAACCGTATTTGACGGGGATGCAGATCGGCAGATTGATGCGCTTTGGCTGTACCTTTCTCAGGGCAAGGACGCGAGTAAGCCGTCGGGGCTTGATGCCGAAGCAATGGTATTGGCGGCGGACACAAAGCCCGTAATCTATCGCAACTTCATCGAGGGGCTTAGCCCGCGCGGAATTGCAGTTGGATATCCGGAGCATGTGAATCTTGCCTGGGACGCTGGCAACATGAGCTTGTCCATCCTTTGGCAAAACGAATTCATCGATGCGGGGAAGCACTGGACGGGACGAGGTGAAGGTGTTCAGAGCCCGTTAGGTGACAAGGTAGTCCGATTTGAAAAAGCTGCCCCAATTGCGAAGCTTGCATCCCCGACGGAAGCTTGGCCGACTGAGAAAGCGAGGGCTCGAGGCTATCAGTTCCGCGGTTACGCATTGAATACTTCGGGCCAACCTACATTCAAATATCAGTTTTTGGATGTGGAGATCGAAGACACACCACGTCCTCATGCTAAGAGTTCTGGTGGTAAAGGTTCTGGATTCGATCGCGAGTTGAAGATTAAAGTGAATAAGCCTACAGATGGTCTTACGGTGCTGCTTGGAAGCGGTCAAATCCAATCTGAGGCGGATGGTAGCTTTACGTTAAGCAAGCAAGCGAAAATTCGAGTGGCCGGCGTGAAAGCGGATTTGATGGCGATAGGCGACCACCAGGAGTTGAGAGCGTCACTGCCGCGTGAAGGGGAAATTGTGATCACGCAATCGATTTCATGGTAGAGAGCTATAGCACGACGCGCAAGCGAGCGAATGCTAGTTTACGCTCTTGCGTTTCGTGCCAGGCTTGCCCCCGCCGTCCGTAGCTTTGGCGTTTTAGATTCACAGTGTAGAGCGATTATCTCAATCGCTCGGCGGGCACTTTAGGTCCCGTCCCGCAGAACATAGAAGCCGCGAGTTAAGGGTGCAATTGGAATGCGATTGTGGTATGCACTTCCGAAACGATTGAGGACAATCGTTTTACATTCGCCCCTTCGGGGCTTGCCCCCGCCGTCCGCAGCTTTGGCGTTTTAGATTCAGAGTGTAGAGCGATTGTCTCAATCGCTCGGCGGGCACTTTAGGTCCCGTCCCGCAGAACAGACAAGCCGCGATTTGATGGTGCAATTGGAATGCGATTGTGGTCTGCACTTCCGAAACGATTGAGGACAATCGTTTTACACTTGCCCCTGGCGGTGCGATGAATCCAAAGTCGTGCTAACTCAGGGGGCTGAAAGTGGCAATGTTACTGCTGGCCTAACTTCCGATGAGTGGTCCGCGTGATTGACCAGGTGGTGGCCCATTGTATTGGGGCATTTGTTGACCCGGTTGCATATATCCGGGCTGCATGTATCCGGGTTGGTTGTAACCAGTTGGTATTGGATAGACGGGGGCAAGTCCGCCTGCTGGAGGCGTGCCAACTTGAGGGCTTGCTTGGATTTGCCCTGGCTGGCCGAAGGGATAAGCTTGCATCGGCTGTTGGCCGTATTGCTGTGGATATTGAGGATACTGCTGGTATGGGTTGTACGAGCTGCGATTCGCGCAACCAAATGCTAAGGCTAGCGTGGCACAAACCAACGAATTTCGCAGTATTTTTGCAGTTCTCACGTTCGCAACCTCAGGAAGGCCCCTATTTTTAGATCTTGGCTCAGTCCGGATAGTCGCAGAAATCGCAAGTAGACGTCTACTGCAATTTCCAATCCGTGCAAAAACCGTTAGATTGCGTGCCTTGGATCGATTTCTTTCCCCCTTGCTATCTCCCAATTCATGACTCAGAACCCACTTTGGGCCGTTTCTCCTGTCGATGGTCGCTATTCGCAGCAGACCGCAGAACTAAGGCCGTATTTCTCAGAAGCGGCGCTTATCCAATACCGGCTTCGCGTTGAAACGGAATACCTCATCGCTCTATGCCAGATTCCCCTACCCCAGTTAAAAAGCGTTTCACCGTCTGTTTATCCGAAGCTTCGAAGCACGATTTTTGAGTCGTTTTCGGAGGCGGATGCGATCGCGGTCAAGGACATCGAACGCACGACGAACCACGATGTGAAAGCTGTCGAGTACTTCATTAAGGGCAAGCTAGATAGCCTTGGGTTGAATGACATCAAGGAGTTCATCCATTTTGGACTAACGTCTCAGGACATCAACAATACCGCGACTCCGCTGTTGCTTAAGGAAGCTCATTTCTCGGTGTTGCTACCGGCCATTCACAAAGTGACGGAAAAGCTCGCATCGATGGCAGCCGAGTGGGCTGATGTTCCGATGCTTGCGAGAACGCACGGTCAACCCGCCTCGCCAACTCGCCTTGGCAAAGAGATACAGGTGTTCGTCGAGAGGATGAAGCAGCAGTTGAATTTGCTCGAGCAAGTTCCGTTTTCGGCCAAGTTCGGCGGAGCAACCGGAAACTTCAACGCGCACCACGTCGCTTATCCCGATCAAGACTGGAATGCTTTTGGCAATCAGTTTGTGGCCTCGCTTGGGCTGAAGCGTTCGAGTCCGACGACACAGATCGAGCACTATGACAACCTAGCCGCTTACTTTGATGGCTTAAAGCGCATCAACACGATTTTGATCGACCTGTGCAGAGATTTCTGGACGTACATCTCGATGAACTATTTCCGACAGCAGATCAAGGCGGGTGAAGTTGGCTCGTCTGCAATGCCGCACAAAGTTAACCCGATCGACTTCGAAAACGCCGAAGGAAATTTGGGGATTGCCAATGCATTGTTCGAACACCTCAGTGCCAAGCTACCGATCTCGCGCTTGCAGCGTGATCTGACGGACTCGACAGTTTTGCGGAACATTGGAGTCCCTATCGCGCATACGTTGATCGCATGCAAATCCGCATTGAAGGGGTTAAGTAAAGTACTGCTCAATGAGCCTGCGATCCAAGCCGACTTGGAGGCAAACTGGGCAGTCGTTGCAGAAGCGATCCAAACCATTTTACGACGTGAAGGATATCCCGAGCCATACGAAGCGCTCAAGGGGCTAACGCGAACCAACGCAGCCATCAATGCGACCACGATCGCCACGTTTATCCAGTCGCTCAACGTATCGGATGCGATCAAAGTCGAGCTGACAAAAATTACGCCATTCAATTACACAGGCATTTGAACTTACCAACTTTGTAGCCCATATTGAAAAGAGAAGCCTAACGATGCTCATCCAGTTTCGGAACACGATTGCTGTTATCTTGACTGTTTGCTTTCTTGCCGTCTCCACTGCGAATGCGCAAAACTATCCTGCTTCCGCAACCGCATTGAATGCGACCGCGCGAAGCGAAGGTCTAACGCTCAACGTCATTCGACCAATCGCGGTTAAGCCGAAAGCGCTTCGTGTGGTGTTTCAGTTCAAAGCCGAGGATGCGACCCAGGACAAGGCAATTGAAAAGATTTCTACGCACATGAAAGCAATACAGGCTTCGCTCATTGAGCTTGGAGCATTAGCAAGTTCGTTTGAATTTGCAGAAATAGAAACGAATCCCTCGAACGCAAATCCATACTCGGTTGCACAGGCGCAGATGGGCGTGCAAGTGAATGCATTACCCAACGCATTCCAGGCGGTTCAGATAGCACCTGCGATTCCGATGAACGCGGTCCAGGCGATGCCTGCAATGCGACTTACTCCAGCTCAACGCACCGAGCCTGCAAAATCATTGCCGACTTTTGTCATTGCGATCTCCGCGGTTTCTGCGGATTGGAGTATTGAGGGCAAATCCCCGATCGAGATCGCTGCGATGAAGCCCAAACTGCTGGCTGCAATCGCCAAAGAAAACCTCGACGGCAGAAACTTGATCCATAAGTTCACGCCTGAGCAGGAAGATGAAATTTTTGAACTTACGAAGATCGATATTCGCAACGGTGATACTCGCAGTATGTTCAGCAGTCCTGTTGCATCACCGAGAGCCTTCTTCGTTGGCTTTGTAGCGGAGTCCGACAACGCAGAAACGTTGAAAGCTGCGTTTCAATCCGCAGAAAAGATGGCGATTCAAATGGCCAAAGCTGGAAACTTGAAGCTCGGGAAGATAGACAGTGTCAACGTAGGTGTGAGTCCACGCTTTGCTGCAACTAGCTCTAGCTTGCCTTTGCCGACCTATTACTCTTACCCATCCTATCCTGTGGCTTCATCCAGTAGCACGTTGAGCGATTGGGAGCCTCTTATCCCGACCGGCGAAATTCGGATGGATAGCTTGAATCAACTCAAGCAGAACTTGAGTTTGACGGTGCGATATCGCGTTGAGTAGTTTCGCGTTGAGTCGATATTGAAAAACCTGTCAGGCGAGACGTAGTAGCGAAACTCGTCAAGAGTTTCGGTAGTCTTCGTGAAGCAGTCGAAAGTTTTGACGACTTTCGCTACGGGCAGCAGTCTCCCCGAGGAGGAGGAGGGGAGTTCGGATACCAGTCGATCCCTTTGTAGGACTTGCGCCGCATCGCAAAGGACGAACAACAAGCTTCATCAAAGCTTAACACTGCACGCGCCTATTGCTGTAAAGTATGTCGGCCTGATACGTGTAGAAACGCATTCACGAAAATTCATAGTTGGTTTGATCGGAGAAAAAACCTGTGTTTGGACTCGATTTTGGCTTCTCGGTGCTGCTTCTGCTTTGCCTCTTCTGTGTCTGTGCTTTTGAGTTTATTAACGGGTTTCACGATACCGCAAATGCCGTTGCCACCGTGATTTACACGAATTCCATGAAGCCATGGCATGCCGTGCTACTCTCAGGAATTCTCAACGGACTTGGCGTTTTCGTTGGCGGAACAACTGTCGCGATGGGAATCATCAACATGCTCCCAGTCGAAACCCTGGTCGATCAAGTAACTGTTCATAGCTTAGGGATGGTTGCGGCCATTCTTTTGACTGCGATTTTTTGGAATCTCGGTACTTGGTTGCTATCGATTCCGGCATCAAGTTCGCACACCCTGGTGGGGGCGATTCTTGGCGTGGGCATTGCGTATAGTCTTCTGCCGGGCACGGGCGAGGCGGCAGTCAA
Source organism: Planctomycetaceae bacterium (assembly GCA_947463915.1). Lineage (GTDB taxonomy): Bacteria > Planctomycetota > Planctomycetia > Pirellulales > Pirellulaceae > JBKCUI01. Next base: position 18,946 of record CANHVO010000022.1, on the reverse strand, counting down.
CTGGCATAAAGCTGGCGAGGTTGGACTGTCGCTTTTGATCTCGCCGCTGTTCGGTTTTGTTCTGGCTTTATCACTAATGAGTTTGCTCTCTATGTTGTTTCGAAGAAGCGAAAACCTTTTCAGGTCGCCAGAAGGGGATGCGCCACCGCCGACCTGGATCCGTTGCGTGTTGATATCAACTTGCGGACTGGTTTCCTTTTCGCACGGGTCCAATGACGGCCAAAAAGGAATCGGCCTGATGATGTTGATCTTGATTGGGATTGTTCCGGCCAAGTTCGCTCTGGACGATAGGATTCCAAAGGAGAACCTGACTGTCACAGTCAGAGCTGTCGAGGAAAGTTTTCAATCGGCAGTGGCAGACCCTGCTGCGGCACCTTTCCGTGAGGTTCTTGAAGCAGCCAAGGAGCCAATCACAGAACTCATGTCGATTGCAACGAGCGATTCAGAATCCGGCGTCGCGCCGCAATCCCCTGCCTTTGAGATTCGCAAGAGCATCTTGTTGATTCGGAACCAAACGAAGCAGCTTGCTGCGATTGGAGAAATCGAGAAAACGCCTTCGGTGAAGGCCTTTTACAAGAACTGCGAGGCTCTGAAAAAGCATACCGACTATTCGCCGACGTGGGTTATTGTGCTGATCGCGTTGTCGCTAGGAGTCGGTACGATGATTGGTTGGAAGCGTATTGTAGTTACGATCGGTGAGAAGATCGGCAAGACACACTTGACCTATGCTCAAGGGGCATCGGCTGAAATCGTTGCCGCAAGTACGATAGCCGCATCCACCTACCTTGGGCTACCCGTAAGCACAACGCACGTCCTCTCGTCAGGGATCGCGGGCTCCATGTTTGCATCGGGTGGTGTGAGGAATCTTGAAAGAAGTATGATTACGAAAATCCTGATGGCTTGGGTGCTTACGTTTCCAGTCTGCGTAACCATGTCTGGAACGCTGTTCCTGCTCTTCCGCTACCTGTTTGGGTAATGCAATGCCGCGAAACTCGAAAGAACTTTTCTTGCTCGCCATCGCGATGTTGATGGTCGTAATGGGGCTTTACCTTGGTTTGGGAGGTGTTGGGAAAGAGCCTGAGCTTAGGTTGAGGTTTACCGCGGGTGATGAATCTGGATTGCGACATCGGCTGGCAACTGAGTTTTCTCGGGAAGCTGCCAAGTCGGGAATTCAACTCTCGGTGGCACCGACCGATGGATCTGAGGATGCGTTGGAGCGATTGAGCGAAGGGGAGTTTGATATTGCGTTGGTTCAAGGTGGGCTTGTGATGGAGTCCGATTCGCCTATCCGGCAAATCAGTGCTCTGCATATCGAGCCGTTGCACTTGCTGGTCAAGTCGGAACTCGCTGAGCTCATCAGTCAGAAAGGACTATCCCAGCTTGCTGGGCGAAAAGTCAACTTGGGCGCGACGGGGAGCGGTACCTCCTCGCTTGCATCTGAGGTCTTGCAGTTTGCGGGGCTCGGGGCGGCTAACAGAGGAGGAGAAGCAAAATACCAAGCAAATTCGCTAGGGTACTCCGAGATCATGAAGTTGAGTTCCGAGGAGCTACCCGATGCGGTTTTTACTGTCTCGACCTTGCCTTCGCCGATTGCGGATTTTTTGACCGACAAGCACCAGTACAAGCTTGTGCCGCTTAGGTTCGGTGAAGCGATTTGTTTAGAAGCGTTCTTGGATCTTGGATCGGAGCCTACCGCTGGCGCCGTGGACAAGCAACATATCTACACGACAACGATTCCCGCCTTTACGTATAGCGTCGAACCTGCCTCACCCTCGCAACCCCTTGAAACGATCGGCACTCGACTGCTGTTGGTTGCTCACGAACGCATTCGTGGCGATCAGGTCAAACGACTTCTTGAGTGTCTCTATCGTTCGAATCTCATCAAGGCGGAGCGTCCAGCGATCGACGCAAGTATTTTGGAGTTGCCAACGGAATTTCCATTGCATCCTGGCGCCGAACTTTATCGTCAAAGGAACAAACCCATTATCGCCGGCGACGCGGTCGATTACCTAGAAAAAGTTCTTGCGATCGTAGCAACAGTCGCTGGTGGGGCATTCTTTGTGGTGCAATGGTATCTGCGGGCGAGCCGCCGAAGACGTGAAGCAAGCTTTGCGAGTTACATGGCGCGAGTTATTGCCATCGAAGACGAATCAATGCGAAACGAGTTGGCCTCTCAGCTTGATTTGGCAACGTTGATTCGTTTGCAACGAGAGCTTGCGGCGCTCAAGTCGGAAGCGGTCGGCAAGTTTGCTGCTGGAAAGCTAGAGGGCGAAGGACTGATCCATGGTTTTCTAGCGTTGGTCAACGATGCACGCAACCAATTGACGAGGCTGATATTGCACCAGCGAGAAAATATCGAGGAAATTGCTGCATCCCAACATCACACGGTTGAAGAGATTTGGCTAGAGCAATCTCGAGCCAACTCGCAAAACGCGTCGCCAAATGCGTAGTGTTTTTGTGTAGCGAAAGTCGTCAAGACTTTCGGTTGCATTGACTAAATGACCGAAACTCTTGTGGAGTTTCGCTACGCAATGCAACAAAAACTTATCACCCAATTGCTTACGCGTCGTAACCTAAGTTTGGTGCCAGCCAACGCTCCGCTGTGGATATTGGCCAGCCTTTGCGTTTTGCGTAGTCCTCGACTTGATCACGCGTGATCTGATCGACAGCAAAGTATCTCGCTTCGGGATTCGAGAAATACAAACCGCTGACCGATGCTGCTGGCCACATGGCGAAGCTCTCGGTCAAACTTATACCCGCTCGCTCCTCGACATCGAGCAGCTTCCATAAGGTTGCCTTTTCGGTATGGTCAGGACAGGACGGGTAGCCTGCGGCTGGACGAATTCCTTGATACTTTTCTTCGATGAGATCGTCGTTGGTAAGGCTCTCTTGGATGCCCCATTCGGCTCGTACTTTTTGGTGAAGCATTTCGGCAAACGCCTCGGCCAATCGGTCTGCACACGCTTGGACGAGAATAGCCTTGCCATCTTCCATTTCCTCACGAAGCTTTTTGGCAATGTCGTCGACGCCGTGGCCGGCAGTGATGGCAAACGCGCCGATGTAGTCTGGCTTGCCATTCGAGGATACGTAGTCGGCCAAACTTCGGAACGAACTTTGGCCAACGCGTTCCCACTGCTGTCGCAACATTTCGAAGCGAGCGATCTCCTCAGACTGACTGTCGTCGGAATAGAGAACAACCGTGTCGCCAAGGCTCTTTGCTGGAAAGAAACCGTAGACACCCCTGAGTGCGATGGACGGATCCTTTTCGAAGCTATCCAGGACTGCTTGAGCGTCGTTGTACAGTTCTTTGGCAATCTCGCCGACGTAACTATCTTCGAATATTTTTGGAAACTTGCCCTTGAGTTCCCACGTCATGAAGAACGGAGACCAATCGATGTATGGACGTAACTGGGCGACGGTGGCTTCGATCTCGCGTACGCCAACAAATGCTGGCTTGGGAGCTTCGTAGGATTCCCAGTTGATTGAAAACTTTCGCTGTTGAGCATCTGCGAAATCGACAAACTTTCGATCGCGGCGCATCGCAAAACTCGCTCTCTCTTCGTCTTGCTTGGCTTTGATTTCGACCGCAAAATCCTTGCGAGATTCTGGATTGACCAACTTCTCAACGACTGGCACACTGCGCGAAGCATCGAGTACGTGGACTACCTCTTGATGGTAGTGCTGAGCAATCTTGACTGCCGTATGTTTTGAACTGGTTGTCGCGCCGCCGATCAAAAGCGGGATGGTGAACCCCTCTCGTTGCATTTCTTTGGCTACATGAACCATTTCGTCCAACGACGGGGTGATGAGTCCTGAAAGTCCAATAACTTGGGCACCGTGCTTCTTGGCCTCGGCCAGAATCTTTTCACATGGGACGAGTACACCGAGATCGATGACTTCGAAGTCATTGCAAGCCAGAACTGTTCCGACAATGTTCTTGCCGATATCGTGAACGTCTCCTTTGACTGTCGCTAGTAGGACTTTTCCGCGGCTGGTGTGGCCACCTGTATTCCCAGCAAGTTTCTTTTCCTCTTCCATGAAGGGAGTAAGGTAGGCCACGCTCTTTTTCATTACCGCAGCCGATTTGACTACCTGTGGCAAGAACATTTTCCCCTGTCCGAACAAGTCTCCGATGAGGTTCATGGCGTCCATCAGTGGTCCTTCGATGACTTTGAGTGGACGGCCGTATTTGACGCGCGCTTCTTCTGTATCGGCGGCGATATGGTCCGAAATGCCCTTGAGCAGCGCATGCTTGAGTCGCTCTTCGACGGGTAGCTCACGCCATGCGTCAACCTTGACTGGGCCTTTGTCTTTGGCTTTGACTGTTTCAGCGAAATCGATGAGTCGTTCGGTTGCATCTGGGCGTCGATTGAGCAAGACATCTTCGACGCGATCGCGAAGTTCCGGTTCGATTTCGTCGTACACCTCGAGCATTTCCGGATTGACAATCCCCATGTCCAAGCCAGCTTTGATGGCATGGTAGAGGAAGACTGCGTTCATCGATTCGCGAACCGTATTGTTGCCGCGGAAGGAGAAGGAAACATTGCTTACACCACCGCTCGTCTTTGCGCCAGGGCATTCTTTTTTGATCGTTCGAACAGCTTCGATAAAGTCGACGGCGTAATTGGCATGTTCGGGCAAGCCTGTCCCGACGGTCAGGATGTTTGGGTCGAATACGATATCTTCGGCTGGGAAGCCGTTTTCGGTCAGCAACTTGTAGGCTCGTTTGCAGATGCGGACTTTGTTTTCATAGTCAGCGGCTTGGCCTTGTTCGTCAAACGCCATTACAACCGCGGCAGCGCCGTGCTGTTGAATGAACTTGGCTTTTCGAAGAAACTCGGTTTCACCCTCTTTGAGGCTGATCGAATTCACGATGGGCTTGCCAGGCGAGTGGCGAATGCCAACCTCGAGGATTTCCCACTTGGAGCTATCGACCATCAACGGAACTTTGGCGATATCCGCTTCGTGTGCGATGAGATTGAGGAACGTACTCATCGCGGCAGCACCGTCGAGCATTCCTTCGTCCATGTTGACGTCGATGACGTTCGCACCGCCGTCCACTTGGGCTTTGGCAACCCGAATCGCATCTTCAAATTTGCCTTCCTTGATCAAGCGTGCAAACTTCTTGGAACCGGTAACATTGGTGCGTTCGCCGACCATGACGAACGGATTGTCTTTTCGGAAAACAAAAGGTTCGTTGCCTGCATACTGAGTCGATCGCTTACTCTCCTGGGCTTTACGGGGCTTCACTCCAGCGACAGCTTCTCCGATTGCCTTGATGTGGGCTGGCGTGCTTCCGCAACAACCGCCAACGATGTTGACCCAGCCTTGAGTTGCAAAGTCGCGAACAAAGCCAGCCATCTTGGAAGGAGTTTCATCGAACTCTCCCATTTCGTTAGGCAATCCCGCGTTGGGATAGCAACTGATGGCTGAATCTGCCACATTTGCCAAGCGTTCCAAATAAGGGCGCATACGATCGCCGCCCAATCCGCAGTTCAAACCGACGCTAAGCATTGGGAAGTGCGACACAGCGATCCAGAACGCTTCTAGTTGTTGGCCTGTAAGAGTAACCCCCCCTTCGAAGACCGTGGCGGACAGCATGGTCGGCCAACGACGACCACGCTTGGCGAACACATTTTCGATCGCGAGCAAACATGCTTTGAAGTTCAACGTATCGAACGATGTTTCTGGCAACAGGATATCTACGCCACCATCGAGCAAGCCATTTACGTTGACTTCGTAACTAGCAACCATCTGTTCGAAACTGAATGGTCGAGTTGCAGGGTCACCCTTCGCATTCATAGAAAGTTGGACAGCGGTCGGCCCGATGCTTCCAGCCACGAATCGCGGCTTCGATGGATCGGTTTTCAGATGGGCTTCGACGGCGGAACGAGCCACTTCGGCTCCCGTTTTGGAGATCTCGTAGGCGAAGTCCGAGAGTTTGTTTTCGGCTAAGCCGATCAAGCTGGCGTTGAATGTATTCGTTTCGATGATGTCGGAGCCGGCAGCCAGGTATTCGGCATGGATGCTCCGAATCACATCGGGTTGCGTCAAAACCAATAAATCGGTGGCTTTGGAGAGATCGGCGGGGTGGTCCTTGAAACGTTCGCCTCGAATCGCAGCTTCTGGCAGTTTTTTTTGAAAAATGAGGGCGCCCATCGAGCCGTCTAGCAACAGTACACGTTGCTCCATGAGTTCTCGTAGTAGAGCTTCTGTGTCTGATTGTGCCCGCGTCGCCATTCGATTTCCTAACCTTTGAACCTTATAAAACCATTGCCTATCATTCTACTTACCGAAGCATTTCATCAAAGTCGAGTTCACAGGAAGCTAGAGAATTCCTGGATTTCATCCGATTTTGTAGTGAGCATTGTCAACCGCACTCGGCTCGATAACCATCACACCTAGAACCGCCGGAAGAATTGTTCCAAACGAAACTGCTTGCAAACCAAATCAAAACACCTCCCCCGAGCCCTTCTTCCCTAGAAGGGAACGCTGTTATTAGAAGGGAACGCTGTGAAGCATTTTCCTCTACTGAAAACAGGCTTTTCTTTAGCGAAAGCCGTCAAGACTTTCGACTGCATTGCATAAACCACCGAAACTCTTGACGAGTTTCGCTACAAAATGCTTCACAGCGTCGCCTAGATCACAGCGTTGCCTAGAAGATGCGAGGGGCAGGGTTCGCGCCCCGCCGCTACAGCAAAAAAAACCGAACATGAGTGTCATTGGACGTTAGCTCCGGTTGCCAAGCAAACGCAACACCCGTCGAGAACCGCGGCGAACACCATTCGCATGAGAGCAGAGACATTTTCTAGCCTCCACTCGGCAGGTGAAGGGCACTTTGGGCTACTTCGTCTTGGCTTTTGCTCCGCCCTTACCCGGCCAGAAGTTCATCCAATTACTCGACGAAGTCTTGTCGAGAGCTGGTTTTTCACCTGCTTCTGTGGTGATAACTTCGGCGCCAGCCAGCAAATCGGTGAGTTGCTGAACCGCCAAAGTGATGGCTGCTTTGGGCGCCTGCTCAATCAGAGGCTGGCCATTATTTCGCATTTCAACCATGGTTCGATAGTCGTTCGGAATTTGGAAGAAGACTTCTCGACCGATAGTTTCTTTCGCTTTCTTCAGACTGATCTGACCGCTCTCTAAGCCTACGCGGTTCACCACGACCTTCACTTTGTCCCGAATACTTTCAATTTGTTGTAAGCTCATTAGCAGCCGGACCATATTGCGCAAACAAGGCAAGTCGAGCTGAACAATCAGTACGATCTCGTTCGAGAGTTCTAATGCCGTCAGGTCCACCTGCGAAAAAGACTTCGAAATATCGACTACGATGTGCGAGAAGGAGGCACGCAGAAGACCACATACTTTGCGAAGACTCTCAGGAGTGATCAGTTCGAGATCTTGCAATTGAACAGGCCGAGGCAATAGATAGAGCCCGGAGGAGTGCTTCGTCAACGACTTGCGAAGCAAATGGAAGTCCAATCGAGCGACGTTTTCCGTCACGTCAACCAAGCTATAGTCAGGGATCGAATCGAGGAAGACGTCCGCGTCTCCTAGTGCCAAGTCCAAATCGACCAGAGCGACCGAATTCTCAGGGCGCATCGCAAGATTGCAACCGATATTGACCGCTATGGACGTACAGCCGACGCCACCTGTTGCACCTGCCACGGCAATCATGCGGCAACCGCGAGCGCGACCGTCTGCACCGCTCCCGTACTTCGACTGGAGGATCCGTTCGAGCGCGACGTGCAATTCCTCGACATCGCACGGCAGCGGCAGAAACTCCTTAGCGCCAGCGCGAATCGTCTTCAAGATGAGCTGTCCATCGGTGCTCTTCGAAACGGCGATTAGAACGCAGTCTGGTGAGCTTGTCCTAAGCTTCTCCATCAACATCAACGCGCGATCCGCTCCGCCGTCTAGAGATATCACTGCTGCATCTGGTTTTGACTGCTCAACAACGTCGGCGAAAAACTCATAGCGAGAGCATTCCGCGTCGAGCCACACAATATCCATGCCAAGCAACATCGCCTTGAGGCTATCACGCGTCTGATCGTTCGGGTCGACGATGGCTGTTCTTAGTACATTGCTCATTTATATTCAGTTCAAGCTAAGCGTTGGAGTCGGTTCATGACTGGCGGGGCATTTGAATCAGACTATCGGCGGGTCGGGGTCGTTCGAGGCAACGCCACACCGTTCGGAGTTGCGGTCTGCGCACGTGGCCCAGGTACACGCTGCTGGCCACTGATCAAAGCACCGTTTGGCGTGCTTGCCGGTGCGTAGGCGTTGTTGTAGATGGTTGGCATGTCGGATGAGTTTGAATCTGGATTGGTCGGTGGACAATATCCAGGAGGACAGTCTCCATTCGGAGCGCATCCTGGAGGCACTTCGATGTAACCTTTGCCATACACTTCATGCTCAAGCGGACTGTTGCTGTTAAAGCCAGGTCCGCCCGGAGGTACTTCATGTGCGTCCATCGCACCAGCGAAGTTCGGGGTAACCAAGATCAGTAACTCCACTTCGTTTTGCACTTCGCGATTCGAGCGGAAGAGTGCACCGAGGTAAGGTAGGTCGGCAAGAACTGGCAGACCAATGGATTCGGATTCTGTTCGCACTTGCAATAGACCAGCCAGAGCAAGTGTTTGTCCAGCTCGCAATTCAACAGCCGTATCGACGAATCGACTGCGAATGCCTGGTATGCTTGTTCCCTGAATCACAACGCTTCGACCTGGATCGATTTCACTGATCGTCGGTCGCACTTCGAGCCAAATTCGGCTATCTCCGCGTACTTTCGCAACGAAGTCCAATCGTGTGCCAAACTCACGGAACTCGATACCTACCTGCCCTAAGCCAGCTGGGACAATGATGGGGAATTCACCGCCTGAATTGAAACTAGCTGGCCGGCCATCGATTGCTACCACCGTTGGATCGGCCATGACCTTCGCCAAATTCTTCTGTCGCAGCATTCGAAGCAACCCGAAGAAATTGTTACCGTTATCGACGATGCCAAATTTCATCGTCTCGTTCCCCGCATTGATAAGGGACCCTGTGGTAGCTCCGGTTCCGACCAAACCGCTGGCGGACTGCGTTACGAAGTCATTGCCGAAACCCATGGACCAGTCGATGCCAAGTTGCTGCAGTTTCGTTCGGGAAACTTCCATGACTTGAGTTTGAAGCATGATGGTGTGAACACCGATAACTTCAATTTTGTTGATCACAGTTGGATAGTACTGCTCGGCGATCTCTACGGCTTGGGCGACATGTTCATCCGCGGTTACTTGGCCGGAGATGATAACAGCTTGTTGGATGGGACGAACATTCAACGTCGCGGATGGGAACTCCTGAGCGAGTATCGCTTGGAGCTCACGAGCGTCACCCGTTACGACCACTTGTACGTTGTAGACCTGCTCATCGGCTCCCAGCAAATCGATTTGAGCGACGCCGTTGGCAAGGGCCGAGACTAAGACTTCATTGCGCCCGGACGCTTGGACTTGGATCGCAGCGTCATTTTGAACGGTAGCCTTGAGAATAGGCTGAGGGAAAGTAAGGTATTGAGAAGTAGTCACCACCATTTGCAACGACTGTTGTGTCTTGGTGATGGCAAGCTTACCGGATGGAATAATCTTTTCGCCATCACCGCAATAGGCAGGGCCAGAAAGCACAAAACCAAAAAGCGTGCTAATTGCTAGCGATGTCGCGATTCGAACGCGGTAGAACTTTTTCTGTCCCATCTCTGTTTCACTTCCCTGTGAACATTTTTCGAACCTACTGCAACCGATTTGGCAGTATTTTGGGGTCCAACGGTCAGGTCAGAGCCATCCTTGGCTTTGCTGTCAATTGTTAGGTCATAAGCCCTAAAGGCAAACGATCTACACCCAACTCTATCAATCGGCACAATGCTACCGGGAAATCAGTTTCCATCGGGGTAGGTTGCCTTAAACCCCCCAGACTGCCAGCTTCCCGAGGCTGGATTCCAAGTTAAGTTGGATTGTGGGGCGTTGGGAGGATTTACCGGTGAAATCAATTGGTTCCCTGACGAAGCGTCTGCCGATGTAGGCTGGTTTGAGGCTTTGGACGAAACCGGTGGTCGGAAGTTCGGCTGGAAAGTTGGAAGAGTACCGCTCTGATATCCACCTAGAGGAGCGATCAAAGAGTCGACGGAATCTGGCGATTGATCTCCGTCGATCCTTTGGGGCAATCTTTGACCTTCGTTGAATCGGTAGAGTGTCGTCTTCGAGGATGACACAATGACCATTTCATGTTTTTCTGCTTTCTCGGCCTCGGGTGCAGGAAGGGGGCTCGCGACGGGTTCTACAATCTGCTTTTGGTTTGTATCGCCTTCCGATTCGCTGAGCCATGTCAGGAATTTTTCCCCATCATCTGGCACATTGCTGGTTACTTGCTTTCCTGGCGGGCGAAGCGCGAGTCGCAGCTTTCCGAGATTGGAAGCAGTATCGAGAACGATGTATTGTGAGTCTTTGACGAGCAATTGAATGGTGCTGGATTTCTTTTGTTTGGTGGCTTCAGGATCGGCGACAGCCACGCCATCGATCATGACAACTTCGAGATTCTCCATGACCTTGACGCTTTTGGCTGCTTTGACTCGCGTGACTTTGTCCATGTATCCGTAAACATCGACGTGGTCACCTGGGCCGATATAACCACCACCGCCGGTTTCATCTTTAACCGGTATGTCAAAGATTTGATAGCCTTCTGGAACAGTGAATTCACGCCCCTTGGCAGATAGTTTGGCTTCGATGATCGGTTCACCGGGATAGAAGCGTTGTTTAGTGAACTTATTCTCAATCATCTTCGGATCGGACAAGGTCCCCATCGGAATTCGGTCGATTGGCCATTCTTCCAAACGGAAGCTATCCATTGGGACTTTTGTGGCAGCAGAGATCTCCTTGGAGACGACCAAAACCGGTGCAGTTTGCACAACCGCTCTATTCTTTTGATCGAGCACAACTTGACTAACTGCGACAGACGCAACGACACCGCAGCCAAGTGCGATAACGAGTAACAGTACGGACTTTGCACGCATTTTGGGACGCCTCGAAAGGTATTGATCCGGCAATCACATCGACTGCTGAAATTAGTTCTTGGCGTCCATGCCGCAACTGAAACATAGTTCATCAAATAGATTGAAGAACTAAAAAGACTCAGGTTTCGGTTTCGGCTCTCTCCGTATAAAAAGATGAACGATTCGTGAACAGGGCAGACAATCACGATAACCGGAACAAAAGAAACAATCATTGCGACTAGCCTGCGAAGCCAGTCCGACTTGGGCAAAGAACTGGTGTACCGGCTTCAGCCGGAATCCACGCCAAGCTAGCCCTAACCGCCTTGAAGCTCACTTTCTTCTTCAATCTTATTCCATGAATCGGCACGCTAGCCTTGTCACTCCGCCGTGCTCGTACTCAATGAAATGGTGCTCGTAATCGTTTCGTTAGCTGAAATCGAGTACTAGCAACGACAACCAACTGAGCACGAGCACGAAATCACGAACAAAATCAAAGAAATGCTTGCTAGACTTTCCATCTCGCTAACTTTAGCCCGCCAAGAATGTTGCGAACTTAGGCATAAGGCCTTCGTTCGCATTTGCAGTTCAATACTTAAGAGAACGACTTGCCGGTGATTCGTTCGTAGGCGTCAACGTACCTGGCTCTGGTTTGCTCCACGATTGCTTCAGGCAGGCTTGGGGGCGGACTGTTTTTGTCCCAGGTGGTTCCCATCAAATATTCACGAACGAACTGCTTGTCAAACGAGGCTTGCGATTTGCCCGGCGTCCAGCTTTCGGCTGGCCAAAAACGCGAGCTGTCCGGAGTCAGGACCTCATCGATCAAGATGACTCGGCCATCAAACCAACCCCACTCAAGCTTCGTGTCGGCGATAATGATGCCACGTTGCTTTGCTAACGCCACTCCTCGGTTATAGACCGCAAGGGTTTTTTCCTTGAGTTCGTTCGCGAGCGGACTGCCGATCGATTGGCACATAACTTCGAAGGACACGTTTTCGTCGTGACCCGTTTCCGCTTTGGTGGCTGGTGTGAAAAGCGGTGTTGGCAAAGCATCGCATTGCTTGAGATTGGTCGGTAAATCGATTCCGCAAACTTGGCCAGTGGCCAGATAATCTTTCCAACCGCTTCCCTCGAGGAAGCCTCGTACGACGCATTCGAAAGGAATGACCTCGGCTTTGCGAACGACCATGCAGCGTCCCCGTAAGACACCATCGGGATCATACGGTTGAACTTCGACAGGCACCGCTTCGCTAATGAGATGATTCTCCACGCCAAGTTGCTCGAACCAGTAGAGACTAAGACGTGTCAGCACCGCACCTTTATCAGGGATCCCATTTGGCATTACCCAATCAAATGCGCTGATGCGATCCGTGCTAACGATGAACAACTTGTCGCCGAGATCATAGACATCGCGGACCTTTCCTTGACGACGAGGGAAAGGCAAATGGGTCTCAAGCAATGGTGGAAAATTCATTTCGCCTCTTCGGCAGTTATTTTGTAAACAGCTTCGTAACCGCCATTCCCGTCTTTAAACGATTCGGTGTCGATTTCGAATTTGCCTTTGACTGCCACCATTCGAATGGAGAAGTCGGCAGATTTCCCAGCGGCCATGTCAACCATCACGCAATCGAACAGGGCGGCGCCGGGACCAAAGCAACATTCGCGATCGTCGCGTACCAAAACGAATTTTTTGATTCCCTTCTGCTGAAAAACCGACGCAGGTAGCATGAAGCCACGTAGCGTAATCACTTTCTTGTCGAGTTTTTTCAGTTCAGGAGTGATCATCTCAGGCTTGAACTCGCCCCCCTTTTCGATGTCGAACTTGATATCGTCAAAGGTTATTTCGCCCTTCCTTTTTGCCGCTTCGCGAGCGGTTCGTTCTTGGGCAATTTCCCGTTCGGTTTTCGGAGGCGTCTTGTCTTCTACGACCGGTTTTCTCGGGTCGGGTCTTTTTGTCAGCGGTTTTGCAGAGGGAGTCTCTTTTGCGTTCTCGATTTTGGCCGTATTCGGGGCAGGATCGGATTTCGGAGTTTGGTCAGCTTGCCTGGCGAATGCATGTTGCGTTGTAATTCCAAGGAACAAAAAGCTGCAAATCGACAGGACGGTCGAGTTTGCGAGTTGATGTTGGTTTCGAATGTGCATTCTCTGATTTCCTCAACAATTTTGATTGGCCAAAATCGGTTGACTTCCATTCTGACGTTGCCTACATCCTACCGTTTTCGGTCACTCCCTTCCATAGAGTTTGGTAGCGGGTAGTTCAGAATCATACTGGCAACTGCCATGTTCCACCTTGAATCGCGATGGCCGAAAAGAACGAAAGAGCTCGAAAAAAGAATGATCGGAACGTTGTGATCCTTTCGCTCCAGTACATTCAAAACTTCTTTTTTTCGTCTTTTTTCGTTTCTTTCGGCCATGTTCCACTTTGAATCGCGATGGCCGAAAAGAACGAAAGAGTTCGAAAAAAAATCAGTCGCGAACGCCTCGCAAGTCTAGACTAACTTTCTGCGGCGATACTGCTAAAATGCCTTCAGCCTTTCGGGCGAGGCCGATTGGTTCCATTTCCAAGATTAAACAGGCATTACCAACATGCGATTTGCGATTGTTTTTGTTTCGCTTCTGACCCTAATTGGCTGCAATACCAACTCAAAGGAAACGGTCAATTCGTTGAATCCAGTTACCTCCGTTGCTGACAAAGATTCCGACGCGGCTGATGTGCGAACCGTTGCTGTGACAGTGACCGGTATGATGTGCCCGCACGGCTGCTACCCTGGCGTGAAGTCCGTGATCGAAAAGAAAAACGATGTTGCTTCGATTGAACTGACTCCACAACAAAAGGAAGATGTGATCGACAATCCTGTCATTCTTGTCAAATACCGAGGCGAGTTGAACAAGGATGCGACGACCCAAGCCATTTTGGAAGCGGGATTCGAAAAGGTCGAGTACAACGACCAATAAGACGAACTTCGGATTGCATTTCGTACTCGTACTCAGCACGAGCGGTACTCGTACTCGGATCACGCCCCTAACTTACCGGTCTGTTGATGTAATCCTGACCCAAAGCGTGAGCGAGGGATTCCTTGCCCCTCGCTTACGCGTCGGGTTGTGATAGGGGACGTTGCCGAGCCGCAAACCCATTAAATCAACAAGGCCCATACGTTTCGGGTTATGATCCTAAAAATGCGGATTGAATCGGGCTGGACATTGGTCCCGTCCTACGTTTGTGTTCACTCAAGCTCTAGAATTCTTATCCCATGTCAACTGACACTCCGCGTCCCTTCACGCATTTGCATTGCCACAGCCACTATAGTTTGCTTGATGGGGCCAGCCCGATCGACAAATTGCTAAAGCGTGCCAAGGCTCACGGAATGAATTCGCTGGCGATTACCGACCACGGCAATTTGCATGGTTCCCTGGAGTTTTATCGCAAGGCCAAAGAACTTGGAATCAACCCGATACTCGGATATGAGGCCTATGTAGCTCCAGGCAGCCGATTCGAACGGGATGCGTCCTCCTCCAAAGAAGCGGCTTTTCACTTAACGCTATTGGCCAAAAACAAAACCGGCTTCAAGAACCTGATTCGTCTTGCGTCCGCTGCCAGCTTGGAAGGATTCTATTTCAAGCCCCGAATCGACAAGAAGATTCTCGAGGCACACAGCGAAGGGATTATTTGCCTTAGCGGATGCGTTTCAAGTGAGTTCTCTCGGGCTGTCCTCAAAGGTTACGACACGGACGCAGCAATCCAAGAAGCGATCGACGTAACACAATGGTTTGAGCGTGTGTTCGGTGATCGATTCTTTATCGAGATCATGAACAACAAACTCGAGATCCAACGCCAACAGATGGCGGGCGCCATCGAAGTCGCCAATCGGGTCGGAATTCCTTTGGTTGCTACCAGCGATGCGCACTACGTCGATCGCGAAGACTCCGAAGTTCAAGACGTATTGCTATGTATCAGCACGGGAAAGTTTCGGACTGACAGCAACCGAATGCACATGGAGGGGAACGAGTTCTACCTAAGATCTCAGGAAGAAATGTACAGTCATTTCCCTGGCCATGCAGATGCGGTTGCTCGTTCACAAGAGATTGCAGACTCTGTAGACATCAACTTGGATCTTGGATCGAGAAATTTTCCGTCTTATGCCATTCCAGAACCCGATCTCACACCGGACCAATACCTGCGAAAATTGTGCATGGAGGGATTGCTGGATCGTTATAAGAAAACCCCGGAGATGTGCAACGACGGTCAGCTAGCGCAAGTCGTGTTGGATCGACTCGACCGCGAATTAGGGGTGATCTCCAAGCTCGGTTTCTCGAATTACTTTTTGATCGTTTGGGACTTCGTTCGTCATGCTCGCGAAATCGACGTTCCGGCGACGGCGAGAGGTAGCGGTGTTGGTGCGCTGGTCTGCTACGCTACGTACTTGTCCCACGTTTGCCCGATCAAGTACGATTTGCTTTTTGAACGGTTTCTCGACGAAAGCCGTCTCGAAGCGCCCGATATCGATATCGACTTTTGCCAGGAACGCCGTGGCGAAATCATTCGGTACGTCAAGGAAAAGTACGGCGAAGCCAACGTCGCGCAAATCGGTACGTTCGGTACGCTAAAAGCGCGAGGTGCGATTAAGGACGTTGGCCGGACACTTGGTATGCCGCTCAGTCGCGTGAGCGAAATCAGTGAGCTTGTTCCGGACGATCCCAAAGTCACCATCAAGAGCGCACTCGAGGATAGCGAAGACTTAAAGAAGCTTTACGACAACGACCCCGACGTTCGGGAAGTCATCGACTTTGCGAGCAAGCTGGAAGGGATGGCCCGCAACATCGGTACGCACGCGGCGGCTGTTGTGATCGCGGACAAACCACTTACGGAATACGTTCCGTTGATGAGAGTCTCCGGCAAAGAAGACATCATTACTCAGTGGTCGATGGGTGACGTTGAGGCCGCGGGTTTGCTCAAGATGGACTTCTTGGGCCTGCGAAATTTGACCATCCTTTCGAAGTCAATGGACATTATCGAGCAGACCACTGGTCAGCGAATCGATCCACTCGACTTCCCACTCGACGACGTTGCAACGTTTGATCTGCTCAAGCGAGGGGAAACCAAAGGGGTATTCCAGCTGGAAAGTGGCGGTATTCGCGACTTGCTCCAACGCATGAAGCCCGATCACTTCAGCGACATCATCGCGACCAATGCTCTGTACCGTCCCGGTCCGCTCGAGGGGGGGATGGTGGACGAGTATGTTGCGGTCAAGAACAAGAAAAAACAAGCGGAATACCTGCACCCTGTCCTTGAGGAAATCCTGGCCGAAACCAACGGCGTTATGGTGTACCAAGAACAGGTCATGCGTATTTTGAACGGCCTGGGCGGAATCGAATTGGCCAAAGCATATACATGCATCAAGGCAATCAGCAAAAAGAAGGAGTCGTTGATCGCAGCCAATGCTGAGAAATTCCTCGGCGGCTGCCAAGAGAAAGGCCTCACCAAAAAAGAAGCCGAAGACTTCTGGAACATGATCCTCAAGTTCGCAGGCTACGGCTTTAACAAGAGTCACTCCACGGCCTACGCTCTGATCGCCTACCAGACTGCATACCTAAAAACGCACTACAAAGTCGAGTTCATGGCGGCATTGCTGACAGGGGACATTCCCGGCCGTAACTTCAAGCGCAAGGACGCATTGGTCGAACACTTGGAAGATTGTCAGCGAATGAACATTACCGTCGAATATCCGAACGTGAACACATGCCGATCGGAGTTCAGCGTTCGGGACAACAAAATTTACTTCGGGCTCTCGGCGATCAAAGGCTGCGGTGGCTCTGCCGCAGAAGCTATCGCAAAAGAACAAGACAAAAACGGTCCGTTCAAAGACATTTTTAACTTCTGCGAAAGGGTCGATGTGACTCAATGCGGTAGAGCTGCGATCGAGACCTTGATCAAAGCGGGGGCCATGGACTGCTTCAACGCCAAGCGATCACAGATGATGGCGGTGGTTGAGAAAGCATTGCAGGGGGGCGCATCCAAACTCAAGGATCGCAAGAGCGGCCAAATGAGCTTGTTCGACGATTTCGTAGAAGTAGTGGAAGACGTCAAGATCACGCTTCCCGATATTCCGGAGTACATCGACAAAGAAAAGCTCGTCATGGAGAAGGAGGTGCTCGGCTTTTATCTGTCCGCCCACCCGCTCTCGGAGTACGAAAAAATCTTGAAGGCGTTTTGCTCGCACACGTCGTCGACGGTAAAGAGCGCCAAGAATCGAGACGAAGTGTTGATGGGCGGGATGATCTCCTCCATCAAGATCGCGCAGACGCGTAATCCCAAGCCAGGGAAATCGTCCAAGTACGCGAACTTTGACTTGGAAGATATGGATGGCTACGTTCGAAGCATTTGCTGGCCCGATGGTTTCGAAAAGTACGGCGAGCTGATTCAGCCCGACGCGGTCGTATTGGTTCGCGGCACGGTAGACAAAAAGGGTGAGGAAGACGAAGTCAGCTTCATCGTTAATGAACTAATGCCTATCGAAGAGGCGGACACAAAGTTCACCACAGGCATCCACATTCTCTATGACGAGACTAAGCATAAGCCTGAATCGATCAAGAAGATTCGAGAAATTCTAAAAGGCTATCCCGGTCCTCGGGATGTTCTGGTTGCTGTTCGGTTGCAGTCTGGCGAGACGGTGCATGTGAAGTCCGATAAGCAAAAGGTAGCCATTGCGCCTGAGCTGCGCACTCGACTGGACGATCTGCTCGGTCCTGATAGCCATCGGCTTCTGATGACCAAACCAAAGCTGAAGAGCGGCGGAGCTAACGACCAAAGACGTCGTCGCGATTAGGACGCGAAGTCGGAGGAAGAGATCGCGATGTGAAACGTGTCATGATTGGGTGCTGATTCCAAACGGGACCGAAACTCTTGACGAGTTTCGCTACCTCCATCGCAAAATCATTCTCCATCGCAAAATCATCGCCAAATCACCTCCAATTTTGTGCGTTACTGGATCTGTTTTGAAATGCCATTGCGTCAACACAAGCAAAAGCGTTTTGGGTAGAATCCTGCCTTCTCAGGGGAATTCGGGGAAACTAATCCTGAAGCTCCTATTTGTAAACGCCTTTTGATAGATGCAAGAATATGTCCTTCTCTCAATTCGATAGCCCGAGCCAAAATCCCTATAGCCAGACCACTCATAATTGGCCGGCGAATCCTCCACAGCCCGATGGTGGATCGACGACACAATTTACGATTTTGGGAATCTTCTTCCTGCTGTTGTCGGTTCTAGGTCTGGGCATGGCGATCCTTTTCGGCATAAGTCAAGTGTTGCAGATTGCCAGTGGTGAGGTTGCTCCACCTCCGAACGCGAACGAGGCGGAGAGGATAGGTTTCTACGTTGGCTATTGGGGAAGCTTTGGAGTTACAGTCGTTTCGGGCCTGATTCAGCCAATCGTCGCGCTTGCCGGCTTCAACTTAATTCGTAGAAAGGGGCTTGGATTAGCAAAGATTGGAGCAATCCTGTTGTGCATTCCATGCATATCCTCTTGCTGTATCCTTGGAGTCCCATTCGGAATATGGGGCGTCATTGCTCTCAACTCCAACTCTGCGAAGCAATTGTTCAGCTAAGTACATCCAAATGTGCTTTTCGCATTGATTGGCCGAACCTGCCCTGGTAGAGGAAGTTGTAAAACTTCCTTAGATTTAAGGCACTTAAAGAACTCTTACGAGATTCCACTACTTGATGAATCAACGCCATTCGGCGCTAACCCAAGTTCTCGACGAATGTCGAGCAATTAGAGAACCGGGGCTAGCTACTTAGCGCCCAACGGCTATTGGTCACGGCCGACAAAAGTCGGATTTCGTTTTCATGAGCCTGAGGCGCTAGCCGTTTTTTGCAGGTCAAAATAACTCGGCCAGCGCCTCAGGCTCACTTTTGTCGGCTGTGTCCTATTGGT
>CANHVO010000021.1 GCA_947463915.1 Planctomycetaceae bacterium | reverse complement strand
GAGCCGCTACCGAAAAAAGTGGTCGTACCGCATGGCGAGGCTTTTCCTATTTCGGTCAAGCTGGCATCTGGTTCCGAATGGAGCCCCGCCAAAGCAAAGGCGAATATCGGCGGTCAAGCAGAACTTGAAACAATTTTGCAGGATCGTGAGTATGCTTTCGAACTGCCACCGCAAATTGAATCGGGAACACTATCGCTGTCGATTGGTGATGCGACTCCCAGTGTTCAAATCGAGCCCAAGTTGAGGCCTGAGTTGGAACGGATCCAAGCGTCCATTGAGTTGCCCAAATACTTGCAGCGAGAACAGCTGCTCTCCAAGGACGTTCGCGGCGGTGGGCTCTCCGTCGTCTTAGGCTCTAGCGTCGGATTCGACGCAACGGCATCGCGCGCGTTGGTATCTGCTAAATTTAACGGAAGCGAAATTGGGGTAGAGGATCAGTCGTTTCGTCCCAAAAGCGAAGTCATGGACGAGTCCCGCAAGGTGGAATTTGATTGGACTGATACTTTTGGCTTGACGTCAAAGTCTCCCTTCTCCGTCAATGTTACTGTTCGCAACGACGAATCCCCTGCCGTCTTTTCCGATGGCTTGCCCCGATCGCGCGTCGTGTTGGATTCGGAGCAGCTTCAATTTACCGTTCGCTCGGTGGATGACTTTGGGGTCAAGCATATCGGTATGGAATGGCGGACCGCCGAAGGATTCAAAGGGGCGACACCTATTCAAGGTGAGCTTATGCTTTCGGCCGGTAATCCAAATGCTGAGACGCTGGATGCGATGGCAACCTTTCAAGCCACTGCTCTCAAGATTCCAGCTCAGCCTCTTGAGCTTCGAATGTTTGTTGAGGACTATTTGCCTGACCGAGGTCGTGTCTATTCGACACCTCACCTGTTGTATGTTTTGACACCAAGCGACCACGCAATCTGGGTTCTTGAGCAATTGAGCAAGTGGCAACGCGAATCGCTTGAAGTTCGCGATCGCGAGTTGCAACTGCTTGACACGAACAGAAAGATTCGTGACCTGTCGGAAGATGATCTCAACAAGGAAGAAACGAAACGCAAGATCGAGCAACAAGCGTCTGCGGAACAAGCGAACGGTCGCCGGCTAAAGAACTTGACCGGACGAGGCGAAGAATTGCTCCGACAAGCAGCTCGAAATTCTGAGATTGGAGTAGGCCATTTGGAAAAGTGGGCCGAGATGCATCAAATCCTCAAGGACATCGCGGCTAATCGCATGCCTTCGGTGGCTGACCTGTTGAAGCAGGCGAAAGACGAAAAGAAGATCGCGAAATCGGCAGGTCAAAAGTCCAAGTCGGGACCGATGGTTGGCCAAAGCAAAGATTCAGCGAGCAATCCTGCCGGTCCGCCGAAGGAAGATCCAAAGCCGGCTCAACCTCAAAATCCATCGATTGCAGACCGCGAGTCTTCGCAACAGCCAGCCATTCCGGCCGAGGAGCCAGGCCAGGCTGCAAAAAAAGCTGGCGCCCCATCGCCTTTGCGATTGCCTAACACAACGGTCATGGGCAAACCTCAGCCAAAGAAGCCAGGCGAAGAAGAAGATGCACCTGCCGAGGAGAACAAAGTCGAGGAAGCAGTCCGCAAGCAAGAGGAGTTGCTCGCTGAATTCGATAAAGTTGCTGAAGAGCTCAATAACCTGATGGCGAACCTTGAGGGAAGTACGCTTGTAAAGCGACTCAAGGCGGCTTCTCGAGAACAAATGCAAATCGCGGATGCGACATCGAGCGAGATCGATAATGCGTTTGGTTCTAGCTTGAAGCGATTAGAAATTGGCCAACAAGCGCGAATCAAGCAGTTGAAGACGAGAGAGGAAAACGCGCTGAACAACGTCGGCTTGATTATCGATGATTTAGAGGCCTTTCACGAACGTCGACCTTTGGTCAAGTTTCAAAGTGTTCTCGAGGAAATGAAAAAGGAAGATGTGCTTGGAGGTATTCGGGTGCTATCGAACCGAGTCCTCGAGTCACAAGGGATCGCCATTGCGGAAGCCGAATACTGGTCGGATACAATGGATCGTTGGGCAGAAGACTTGGTTGATCCAGCGTGCAAAGGCGAGTGCAAAGGAAGCAAATCCAAAAGCTCTCTCCCTCCTTCGATCATTCTTGAAGTCATGAAGATTCTTGAGGAAGAGATCAATCTTCGCGAGAGAACACGAGTTGCTGAGCAAGCGAAGCCGGTTTCTGAGAATGACAAGTACTTGGATATGGTCGACGAGCTAGCGACCACTCAGGTTAGTCTGCAAGAGCGAATTGTCGCAGTACGCACCAAGATTGAGGAATTACCGGATGCTCAAGAGGAGTTCGGTAAGGAACTTGCATTGATGAATGAAGTGGACCGGGCGATGGTTGATGCCGCCGAAATCTTGGATCGGCCAGACACATCCAAGTTGGCGATTGCAGCTGAGACCGAAGTGATTGAGTTGTTGCTTAAGAGCAAGCGGATCAATCCCAAGAGCGGTGGAGGTGGTGGTTCGGATCCAGGCGGAGGAGGTGGTGGCGAAACCCAAGACGCAGCCATTGCCCTATTGGGAGCCGGTATTAACGAGAAGGAAACGCGCGAGGACCATGGAGTGCAGCAGTCGACAGGGACGTCTGGTTCCTCTTTTCCGGAAGAGTATCGGCAAGGGCTTGACGAGTACTTTCAAAGACTTGAGCGCAAGGCCCTGCCGTGAAATTTGCCCGTCGCCCAGTAGCCCACATAGTAAGACTTAGATATGTCGTGGTTGTGATTCTTGCGATCGTGTGCTCGAACAATCTTTTTGCTCAAAAGCAAGAGAAGTTGGAGCCCGTTGTGGTAGATGTTTTGCTTGCTGACGATCTAGCCGTCCCCGGAGTGGCGATTCGGCAAGTTAATTCAAAACCGCAATTACTTAAGCAAATGCGAGGCTTGATCCAAAACGAGCTCACCGTTATTGGTGATATCTGCGGATTGGAACTCAAGCAGCAGCAAGCGTTGGCGGATCTGGCCGAATCGGAGTGGAAGCCAAAGACGAATTCGTCCATCTCCAAACGAACGCAAGAGCATGTTTATGGAACGATTGATCTAGATGGTTTGGCGGAGCGAATTGTTCGGCTTTGGCTCGAATCTGTTTCGATGAAGGAACAGCTTGAGAAGTACGACTTGGAACTTGCTGACCGAATGAAATGGCGGCAGAAGGCGGTCATCAGCAAAGTTTTGGACACGCTACAAGCAAAGCTGAACTTGAGCGGTGTCCAGATGGATCAAATTGAAGTCATCCTCAATGAAAAGTGGAAGGACCGTTGGTATCGCTCGTTGGAGGCAACCTTTGACAATGCATCGCTTCTGCCGGAGATTCGCCCAAGCTGGATAACGCCTGTCCTATCGGAGTCGCAAAGGGCTGCATTGTCGACGCGAGACCAGCAACAGCGCTTTGGAGCACAACAGGCCTCAGCCGATTCCCCGTCGTTGCCACTCGAGGAAAGGTTTCGTGTGGGAGCGGCAGTGAGTGCGGATTCTTTGGATGTCGAACCGGTGAAAGACAATTCCAAACCGGTTGATATAGAAATCGAAAAGCCAAAGGCTGATCAGGAAGGGGCTTCCGATGAAAAGAAACCGTGATGGATTGAAGCTCTTCGTTCAATTCCTGTTTTGGATAAGCCTGCTTGCGGTTGGGCCCATTTCAAATACATCCTTTGCTCAAGAAATCCCACAGGTGGACATTGAGGACGAGATGGATGACATGATGGGCGTGAATGGCAATAATGGCTTTGCTGGTGGTGTTCTGCCCAGAATGAATCGCCAGCAAATGGAAGAGTACATGTACGGATCGTTGGGAGGTTCGAAAGCTGCATTTCAGAAGTTGAAGCGAGAAAGTATTCGTCGTGAACTTGATCGCGTCCACAGTATTTGCAATCTCACAGACGAACAGTGGAGCAAATTAAACGAAGCCATCGACGTCGATGTCCAGCATATCGAGAATAAAATCACATTTATATTGAGCCCTTACGATGGGAAAATGACACCCCAGCTTTTGCAAGAGATGCAGCAAAAAGTTTGGCAGTTTGCGTCTTCGGTTCAGTCAGACAAAGTGGATAAGAAAGCTGTTTGGCACAAAGTCTTGATGTCGCAATTAACCAAAGAGCAAAAAGAGAAGATCAAAGGGGATGAAAGCCGGAAACTTGCCAACCTAAAGCGAACGAACCAGCTGAGAAGCCTTCTCAGTCTGCAGCGAAAGTTGGGGCTGAATTCCACTCAGAGGGCGAAGATCGAGGAATGGGCAAAGGAATTGGGCGATCGTGAATTAGACTTTCATAGCATTTGCGAAGAGCTACAAAAGGCGCCCATCGCGAAAGAAATCCTAAGCGAGAAACAGTTGTCCGCCCTGAAGGAACCCGCTCCGCCGGTCCCCATGAATCGATTATTGCCCGCGATGCAAGATGTCATACTACCTGCGATGAAAGATGTCATCCGATGAGCGTTTCCCGTTTCTTTATCCATTTCAGTGAGTTCCAGTTGCGATCTGTTGCATTTTTTTCTTGGTTCGTATTGGTTCTCATTCCAGTTGGTCTGGCTCAACCGCCACGTCGAGACGGAAACGCCGTCCAGGGGCAAGGGGTCTCGCGAGATGTACGAGAAATCTATGATCGTGGTCTAAGTTGGCTGACCAACAACCAAGATGACAATGGGACATGGAAGGCAACAGGGGGTGAAGGCGGCGGTGCCGGTGGCACTGGACTATCTCTTATGGCCTATCTCGCTTCCGGCGAAGACCCCAATTTTGGTCAATACAGTGTCCCGGTACGTAAAGCGATTCAATCCTTGATCCGTGAACAAAGTGCAACGACCGGTTACTTTGGTGGGAGTATGTATCACCATGGGTTTGCGACTCTTGCGATGGCCGAGGCTTACGGTGCCGTCGACGAACGCAACTTTTGGCCAGAAGGGACAGATAAAAAACGAGTGCGTTCGATTGGTCAGTCGCTTGAGTTGGCGGTTAGAACCTCGGTGACCAGTCAGAATAAGAATCGAGATGGGGCTTGGCGGTATTCGCCTGACGGAACGGACTCCGACACCTCGGTGGCGGGGGCTGTCCTCATGTCGCTTTTGGCTGCTCGCAACGCAGGCATCGAGGTTCCGGACAAAAACATTGATCTTGCCATTAAGTACTTTACGAGCATGACGTCCGACAATGGCCAAGTTGCGTATGCAGGCGGCATGGGTGGCATGGGCGATTCGCCAGCAAGAACCGCCATCGCATGCTTGGTGTTCTCAATCGCAGGCCGAAAAGACTTGAAGCAATACAAAGGCACGGCGAATCTTTTGAAGGCCAGCGACTCCAACTTGGTTGGTGATCATTATGGGGAGTACACGGCCTACTACAAAGCTCAAGCGTTGTTTCAAGCGGACATCGCGGCTTGGGAAAAGTGGAACAAAAACCTCATCATTGAACTCAAGCAAAAGCAAAAGTCGGATGGTCATTTTGACGGAAATTTTGGGCCAGCGGTGGCCACGTCCATGTCCTTGTTGGCACTTGCTTTGAATTTCCGATTCCTACCGATTTATGAACGTTAAAACAGCGAACCTATTTGTTATGCAATCGACAAAAATTGCTTTGGCTTACATCTCGGCGTTGCTGTTCGTAACGGTCTGCATGGCCGCAGATCCGGTTGAAAACAAAAACGCGAAGGCTGACAGTCTGCTTGGAAAACTCCAACTCGTCGGCGGAGACGTCTATCGTGGCGAGTTTGGGAAAGCTAGCGATGCCAACGGTGACCTGGTCTGGCAATGTCCCGCATTTGTGTCGGACATGGTCGTCCCATGGAGTAATGTCGAGAGCCTAGTTCAGCCTATCCAAACTCAAAAGCCAATTGAAGAGGGGCGTCCGACCCAGTTCATCGTCGAATTGCAGAACGGGGAGGCGCTCACTGGAAGTGTGACTTCGATCAGCGAAGAATTTGTGGATGTAGAAAATGAGTTGATTGGGAAGCAACATATACCGGCCGCAACGGTGCGAAGTATTCTTCGGACTCCGTCGATGTCGGCGTCCGAATCGGGAGAACTCAAATTCGCGGATTGGAAGCAGATAACTCCAGATGCAAAAAAAGGCAAACGTTGGTTTGATGGTCTTGGTTCCTACGATACGGAAGCCGCAGGAACAGTCATTTCTCAATCCGTGACGATGCCAGACTTGGCCGCGATCGATCTCAGTGTCTCTTGGCAATCATCAAGCCCGAATTTTTCGCTGCAAATTGGGGATACCGAGCAATGCAAGCTCGAGCTTCACATTCGAAAGCCCGAAAACAAGAATACGCTTTCGGTCTCCGTGCTCGTTGAGGACGATGTCACTGCTGACATCGCAACAATCTATCAACCGCTGGACGGCTCCAACGGGATAGCGTTGCGATTGCTTTGCGATTCGGTACGAGGGCGATTGGTTATCACGCAAAACGGTGTAGCGATTGCTCAGCTTCCATTAAGTAAAAACATGCGTTTGACAGGCAAGCAAACGGTATTGTTCAGCAATGTTGCAGGGCGGCTTTCTTTGCGATCGCTCAAAATCTATCGCTCCATCTTTTCGACCCCCGTCTTTTTGAGCAAGGGAAAAGAACCGGAAAACGGCCAAATCAAGTCGCCTGAAACGCTTCTTCAGAACGGGCAAACGTTTATCGGTCAACCGGTTGGATTCGAGCCAAACGACCATTCCTTTGGGTTTGCAAAGTCTGAATTCCTTGGTCGCGTTTCGCTGGATCAAGTGGATCGGATTGAGTACCCCTACGCTCCAATCGACGCAAACAAAGTGGCGAATCAAAAACTTTTTTCCATACAACTTTGGTCGGGAGCCCGTTTCGTCGGCCAGGCCGTTTCGATCCAATCGGAACATCTCGTCGTCTCACTTGAGCAGTCCAAAACCGAAGTTCGTATCCTTTTGGCTGACATCATGTCGATCGGTCAAAGCGGCAAGTTCAAATCAGAGCTGGCCAGTGACGACACCAAAAACGCGGAGGTAGCTCCGATGAGGCTAAATTCGCCATGGGCTATTTCGTGCGGCAGAATCGTCCCAATGGATTCGGCGAATGCGGGCAATGCCCCCAAGATCGATGTCCCCAAGATCGATTTTCAGACTTTGAATTGGAAACCGTCGAATGCACTTTTCCCGATAGCAATCGCTTCTGGCGTGACAGGAACGATCGAGCCGATCGCGAACGTGTCCAAGGTCGACAAACCAGCTAAACCAAAGGTTACAGCGGACTTTGGACGGTCGCTCGACAAGGATGAGCCGTCTCTGTTTCTCAAGAGCGGCGATTGTTTTGCAGCCGACATCCAAAGTGTGAGCGAGGGAGAAATGTTCTTTCAGTCGTCGTTATTCAGCACGAACAAGATTGATGTCGATATGGTCCGCGGTGTTCGCAAACTGGTTTATACCGGAACCGACAACATGGAAAAAGCCGGGCGAAAACGATTGCTAACGCTACCTCGCTCACAGCGCAACAATCCTCCGACTCACTTGGTTGTATCGCGAGAAGGGGATGCTATTCGAGGTCAGTTGTTGAGCATGGATGTGGACAACGTTACGCTCCAGGTTCGAGGTGAGGAACGCAAGATTCAGATGAAAAGCGTAGCCGAAATCATCTGGCTCCAAGATGCACCTGAAATCGTGCCGCCAGGCAAGAAGCCGGAATTGGTGCCGCCCGCGGAAGCCAACGTGGTTGTCGAGAAAAAGAACAAGGGCGACTTAGTCTGCCAAGCCTTAGACAGCTCTGGAACGCGAGTCAGCATTGCACCGGAGAGAGTGGAAGGAGACATTTTGTATGGCCAGCATCCACAATTAGGAGATTGCCATATCGACCTCTCCAAGATTTCGAGGCTCGTGCTCGGGGACGCAATCGCAGATGAAGCCAAGAAGAATCGATTTGGAAAGTGGACTCTAGAAAATGCAGCCGATCCCAAGTTTGTCAACGATTTGGATTCGCCTGATGCAGAGGGTGGCAGCGCACCCGATTCGGTGCATTCAAAGATGATTGGAAATGCTGCACCCGATTTTGAATTAAAAAAGCTCGATGGTACGCTTCTGAAACTATCGGATCTTCGGGGGCGAGTGGTTGTGTTGGACTTTTGGGCAACGTGGTGCGGTCCATGTGTCGCATCATTGCCAAAAATTACCGACTTGGGCCTAGATTACAAAGGTGCGGAGGTCGACGTCATCGCCGTCAATATCGAGCAAACTTCTGCGGAGGTGCGAGCGTTGCTGGATCGTCTGAAGATCAGCCCAGTCGTCGTGTTGGATTCGGATGGCGCTGTTGCGCGTGCCTATCACGCGCAAGCGATCCCTCAGACCGTCATCATTGATCGCGATGGTAAAGTAAAGCAAGTTATCGTAGGTGGTGGCGGCACGTCGGAAGCCAAGATTCGCGAGTCCCTGGATGGGATGCTCAACTTAAAACTTTAAGGCGAGCGCGGCGGATTCCAATATACCTAGTACGCGGCATGTTGATTTGTCGTTTAACGGTCAGCCGCAGGCGTACCGCGTTCTTTTGGCAGTACACCTACGGCTGACTGTTAAACGAAGTCCCTTCATCTTTTGCCGACGTGCTTAGCTGTAAACTTCGATCGTAAGCCATGTCCGAAAACGGCGAGTATTCTCTGGCTCTTAGGTGTATGATGCCTGGATGTTCCAATCATCCATGCCATCCCCAACCGAATGTGATCGCGCACGAGCTGCCAAGGACCCACGCTTTGACGGTTTGTTTTTCACGGCGGTTCGCAGCACTCGCATCTATTGTCGTCCCGTTTGTCCTGCTCCGACGCCGAAGCAGAGCAACGTTTTGTACTTCCCAACGGCGGCTGCTGCGGCAAACGCTGGCTATAGGCCTTGCTTGCGTTGTCGACCTGAATTGTCTCCAGGAGCCACTTGGGGTGGTGAAGATACAGTGCAACGCGCGTTGTCTTTGATCACCGACGGCGCTTTGGGAGAAGGCTCCGTTGAAACCCTCGCGGAAAAAGTAGGAGTGAGCGGACGGCAGTTGCGTCGCCTCTTTCTGCAACATTCCGGCGCGACTCCGATTACCGTGCACACGACGCGTCGTTTACTGCTGGCGAAGCAATTATTGACAGAGACGGACTTACCTGTGACCCAAGTGGCATTTGCATCCGGTTTCCAAAGCGTGCGACGATTCAATGCAGCGTTCACTGAGGGCTGCGGTGTGGCCCCTACTGCAATTCGCAGATTGAGGACGAATACGCCTGTCGGCGTGTTAAAGTTGAGGTTAGCATATCGGCCGCCTTTGAACTTCCCTTTGATGCTCTCTTTCTTTGCGAAGCGTGTGATGCCAGGCATTGAGCGGGTCAATGCCGACAGCTACGAAAGAGTTTTGGGGCCAGTTGACGCAACAACTTGGATTCGTGTTTCTGAAAACGAATCCAAGCCTGAGTTATTGCTCGAGATTGTGAACGTAGATCCACGGACCATTCCCAACATAGTCAGACGGGTACGCCGGCTCTTTGATCTGGATGCGGACTTATCTGCGGTCCATTCGGTATTGTCGGAGGAGCCCCTGCTGGTTAGAGGTATTGAGCGACGTCCCGGTCTCAGAGTCCCCGGTGGCTGGGACGGTTTTGAAGTCGCAGTGCGAGCGGTTCTTGGGCAACAGATTAGCGTTGCCGGGGCGACCACTCTGGCGCAACGTCTTGTTCGCAATTATGGTGGGCAACGAATTGACGGACCGGCGGGATTGGATCGAAGCTTTCCGAATCCTGAATCGCTGGTCGACGCGCCGTTAGAGAAGTTAGGGTTGCCAAAAGCACGTGCAGCAACGCTCCGTAGTTTGGCAAGTGCGGTTTTGGATAGGCGAGTCGGCTTTCATGCTGGCCAGCGATTGGATGATTTTGTTGGCAATTTTATCGCACTTCCTGGCATAGGAGCCTGGACGGCGCAGTATGTCGCCATGCGTGCTCTGAGCCATCCCGATGCCTTTCCTGCTGGCGATTTGGTTTTGCAGCAAGTTCTAGGTCAAGGCAAGCGATTGGGCATTCGGGAAACGGAATCGCGTTCTCAAGTCTGGCGACCGTGGCGTGCCTACGCCGTTTTGCATCTTTGGCATCTATCTGGCGAGACAACGCAGGAGTGAATCATGTGGTTTGATCGATTCAAGACGCCCATCGGGTCATTGACCGTCGCGATTGATGAGTCTGGCTTAAGATATGTCCTGTTTGAAAACAACAAGCATGAGCCAACTCAAGAAGGCTGGCGTCGCGATAGCGATGCTACGCGCGAGCCTCGCGAGCAATTGCTCGAGTATCTCGCTGGAACTCGCAAAGCGTTCGACTTGAAACTCAGTCTCGTCGGAACGGATTTTCAACAACGAACATGGCGAACGCTCGGCCAAATTCCTTATGGGGACACTTGGAGTTACGCGGAACTAGCGACTCGCGTTGGTTCGCCAAAAGCGGTTCGTGCAGTCGGTGCCGCCAACGGACGTAACCCGCTTCCCATCGTGCTTCCGTGCCATCGTGTCATCGGCAGCAACGGAAGCTTGACCGGTTTTGGTGGGGGGCTTCCTACAAAGAAGTGGCTGCTCGAGCTTGAAGGAGTGGGATAGGCTTCCAGCCTGTCGCCTTGGGTTGGTGATTTCGAGTAACAAACCTTTGTTTTGATATTCTTTAAGCTTCAGTAACAGGCTGGAGAAAGTGCGAGCGACAGGCTGGAAGCCTATCCCACTTTGAGAATGGGCTCACCAGGGGCAAGATTCCGTCGATGGCGTAGTGCTGCAGATGACCAGGGCCATTCATGTGGATGCTCGATGAGCTTGGCCTTGACGGGATTGTTTTCAATATAGTGGATGATTCGCAACAATTCGGCTTCATCGCGAGGATAGTGATCAAACGTTTCGCCTTGCCAAAATGTCCCTGATCTACCAAGGAATCGATTGCATTGATTTGCTGTGTAGCTTTGGATGCTATGTGAAATGGACTCGCGAGGTGACATTGCCTTTTGGCCGGTAGTTGATTGATCCGCAAGGCTATCTGCCCAGTCCCGTTTTGGGAGAAAAAGCCAATGATGGTGACTTGGCATAACAACGAAAGCCAACAGATCGTATCGAACCCCGGCAAAAAACAGAAAGGAGTTTTGGAGAATCTCAGCCAATCGAGGATCTGCGAGATATTGCGATGGGCTTTCGCCATCAAGCAAATCGTCCACCAGCTTGAAGACGAGCTTGTGCTTTTGCATTTCCCATTGTTCGGTTGTGAATTCAATAGGTTTGGGGCGCGAGTCCAGTTCGTTTCGATAGCGGCGAATTTTGGATATGCCTACTGCTGAGATACTTCCAGCCAGGCATCCGGTTACGAAATAGGGTTTGTCTTCGACATCGATATGCGGCAAATGCCGACGCCGAAAAAGACCTTCTTCAGGCATGATAAAGTGGGATAGGCTTCCAGCCTGTCGCTTTGGGGTTGAGGATTTTGAAAGACAAACCTTTGTTTTGATATTCTTTAAGCTTCAGTAACAGGCTGGAGAAAGTGCGAGCGACAGGCTGGAAGCCTATCCCACTCAGCCTGTTTCGCTTCTCAAAAACACACTCATGCCGAAGACTTCTTCGAACAAATCGCCGGACTGACGAACAGTCAGTTGCTCAAGCGATACGTCTTCGATTCCGTGCGTTGTGATCGTGAGCCTGTCACCATCGCGCCGACAACGGATATTGCTGATACGTTGCGAACGCGATTCGTCCAATGCAATTGCTAGCCTAAGAATAGCAGCAAGCTTGGCGACTGCAACTCGGTCATTGCGATCCAAAGTAGCGTAGCCTTCGTGGTCTGGCTGTGGCGATGAACGTCGATGGTATCGAACAATCAATGCCACCAAAAGGACGTCTCGAACCGAAAGCCCAAACAACTCGCTGTTGCGAATGATGTACATCGCATGCTTGTGATGGCTTCTCGCATTGATAAAGGTTCCAATTTCATGCAGCAGTGCCGCTAAGTAAAGGATCAACTCCATGCGCTGGTCAAGTTGGTGCTCTTCGACCAAATCGGAGAACAACTTTCGAGACAAAGTTGCCACGTGACGCGCATGCGTCTCGTCGAACCCAAGCTTCCGTCCTAAATTGATTGCGGAGCGAATGATCTGATTGCGGAACTCAGCGGTCCAGGCGTCCCTCACCGCCAGATCACTTAAGAGCCCGTCCCGTAAGTTCGTGTCGGCGATATGAATCTGATCGCAATGGAACTCCTTTGCGAGCAATACATAGCTCATCAAGGCCGGCCATACGGTGTCGGCATCGGCATAGGTTAATCCAAAGCGTGCAACGAGTTCTTCTTCCTTGAGCACACTGACCAGTTTGGCAAATTCCATGAGGCCATCGACCGGCACACTGCAGATCTGTTTATTGAACTCAGAGCCAGGCACATTGGCTGCTGCCAGCCGAACGTCTCCACCGATCGCGACCATTTGAATCTGTTTGTCCGAGTCGACATGTTCATAGATTTGATGCACAAGCCGATGGATTTGGCTTTCGATAATCGAGCGCTGTTTGGCGTGCGAGGTATTGAGCCGGTCGACTTGCTCCAACAATCGAAGCGAGCCAAGTCGATACGTATTAGAAAACAGGACGTTTCCACCTCGAACCACCAAAATCTCGGTGCTACCGCTGCCGACTTCGACAACGATTGTTTTGACGGAGGCGAGGGCAGGATTGGCTTGCAAAAGGGGTTGGATCCCCATGTACGTGATTCGGTTGACTTCGGCTTCGTCGAGCGATTCGACTTCGAGACCGGTCGCGATGTACATCCGATCGATGAATGCCAAGCGATTGCTGGCTTCACGCACCGCGCTGGTGGCAACTACCCGCACTTGGTCGGGACGAGAAATCCCAAATTCCTGCATCAGCCGGCGGTAACTCTTGAGAACAACGGCGCATTCCTCAATGCTCTGACGGCGAATGCGTTGGATGGCAAACGTGTCTTTTCCCAGTGAAACCGCTTGGGAAACCTCCTCCAATATACGAACGTTGCCGCGAGGATCAATTTCGGCAATCGCCATCCGTACGCTGGTTGCCCCGATGTCCACGACAGCGACGGGGCGGGCAGCGGGGGAAATGGTAGGAGCAGTGGTCCGATTTAAGGGGACTGACGACATAGGATATTGGGTACGGAAGATTCGATTTCAGAGCAAATTACTAAGGAATCGATGATAGCCGGGATTGGCTCCGGTTTGTAGACTGTTCTGCGAAGCAATTCCGTTTCCATTTCGATCTTTAATCTTTTTCCGGAATTGGCTAAAGTTTGGCGATAGAGCGGGAGCACATTGCTAATCCCGACAACACCCCTTAAGTCAATCGACTTTTTCGGAGATGCGAGCATGGACGCAGCGTCAAAATTCAAAGCATTTTTGGTTGCTTTGGCAGCCAGTTTCGGAACGATTTCAGTCGCTTCTGGCGACGATTCGGATCCCAAATCTCCTTGTGCAAGCAAGGAGTGTCGAGCAGAGGCCGCAGCCAAATGCCCGTGCGTAGACGGGGTCTGTTGCGATGGCCAAGTTTGCGAAGTTGCTAAATGCACCGATAGCAAATGCGCCGATAGCAAATGCATCGATGGTAATTGTAATGTTGCTGACAATACCGTTCTGGAGCTGCAGCAGGCTCCTTCCAAAAACGGCATCGCAGCTTTTGTTAGCGAATGGCTTTCCAAAAGCCCGCGGTTTTCCGTAGGATTTGCTGTCCATTACGGAGATTCCGAACCGGCCGCCAACGATCTTCCACGTGTTGATCTACACAAGATTGAGCCAAACGCCGGCAAGTCCGAGGTTTCCTCCCCCATCGCCAAACCGATGCGGTTCACTCAGCAAATTCCAAGAATCCAGCTTGGCGAACTCGTACACGATGTCATCATTTGCGGGCATCGGATCTGTTCAGGTAACAAATGCTACGACGTTAAGGACGAGCCTGTCACAGGAACCGCATGCGACAAGACGCAGGAAATGAACGCGGTGGCAGAAGAAGAATCCGAGCAAATTCTCGTTCTGCCTCTGGCTCCACCGCCACCGCCAGGTGTTGACATCGCTCTCTACGGGGAGGGTAACACCGAAACCCAAGCCTCTTCGATCCTTCGAAGCAGCGGTTTAGGGAACGTGAGTATTTCGTTGCCAGTGACCACGGTTGTTGACTTGTTGGTGGCCAACACGGAGCTTTCGACCCGTTTAGATATGACTAGCCAGTTGATGGATGAGCGACAAGCATCAATGGACAAGCTCCAGTCCCTGGCCCATCGAAATGCTACACTTGCAACCCAACTCGCTGTCGCTGAAGCACGCAACCAAATGTCAGAAGCTCTCACGGCAAGCGTGATGGAACGAGCAGAGTTAGTTGTGAAACTTGCCGCTCTCGATGCTACATCTTCCAAAGCACCAAGCACAAATGCGGTGAAGACCATCCAAGAGGACCTTTCGAATATTCGTCGACAAATCGCGCTCCTGCGACGTTCACCCGTACCGTTTGCACAAAGCTACGTCGGTATTCAACCCTACGTGCCAACGGCACAACTGCCCAAGGCTGAGCTCACGTGCGAAGGCGAAGAAACCACCAACATTACGAAATAAACTTCGCTAGAATCATTGCAGCGGAAGTTTCTCCGCCGAATCACAAAACACCCGCTGGTCCATCCAGCGGGTGTTCGTCTTTTAACCAACATTCGCATGCAATCTCTCCCCCAAATCGATCTCATCTCCGCCAAGATGGATCAGTTAAAATCACACTTGCAAGTTGTCGGTGCCGAACAGCTCGCGGCCATTCAGTCCTCCGGACGTGTCGTAGCCCAAAACGTTCAGGCATTTCGCGATAGTCCTGCTACCGATGTCTCCGCTATGGATGGATATGCCGTGCGATTGGCGGATATCGATGGCAATCCTCTCCCTGTGTTCGCTACCGCCACGGCAGGCTCCGCCCCTCAACAACTGGCACCGAAATCCGCCGTTCGAGTCTTTACTGGTGGACCAGTACCCTCGCAAGCAGACTGTGTTGTTCGGCGGGAAGACTGCAATGAGTCCGCTGCTCAGGTGACCATCCAAGTGACGAAAGAATCGATTGCACTTGGTCTCAACATTCGACGCCAAGGTGAGAACGCGAGACAAGGGGATACGGTTATTCCACGCGGTTCCTTACTGACGCCGAGCAGGTTTGCAGGGACCATGACTTTCTTGGCGGAAAACACGATTGAGGTGTTCAAAAAAGTACGCGTCCACATTATCAATACGGGTGATGAGCTGATCGAATTCGGAGAAAGAATAGAACCTTGGCAAATCCGCGATTCCAACGGTCCGTTTCTCGAATCCATGCTCGAGAACCAAGCGTGGCTCCAAACTCAGCGATCTAAGGTTTCGGACCAACGAGCAGAAACCGAACGGGCCATTCATGACTCGCTTGCCCAGTGCGATGTGCTATTGCTAACTGGGGGGGTATCGATGGGGGATACGGACTATGTCCCCGATTCGATACGTTCGGTCGGCGGGCAAGTTGTCTTTCATCGAATTCCAATAAGACCAGGCCGACCAATGTTAGGTGCTTATGGGCCGCGAGGGCAACTGATTCTCGGGCTACCTGGAAATCCGCTAAGCGTAGCGGTCACGTTTCGTCGCTTTGCATTGGAATTGATAAGGCACATGGGTGGTTTTACAAGACCAGCGCCTGTGCCA
Source organism: Planctomycetaceae bacterium (assembly GCA_947463915.1). Lineage (GTDB taxonomy): Bacteria > Planctomycetota > Planctomycetia > Pirellulales > Pirellulaceae > JBKCUI01. The sequence goes on along the minus strand of CANHVO010000021.1, from coordinate 22,345 downwards.
TTGATGCCGCTTGAGTCCAACGATGCCAAGACCATCGACTTGACTTGGTTTCGCCTCGTATCGTTGAGCCAAGAGGGGCGATTGTCGTTGGTAACCAGCCAAGGCTCCGGCGATATTGCGTCGCTAATCCAATCCGATGGCTTCGTCGAAATACCACCCAACAACCAAGCCGTCGGAACGCGTAAGTTCTACGCTTGGTAAAGGTAGCAGGCACATTCCATGTGCCGTCCGCCAAGATTCAGCTACAGCACACGGAGCGTGCCTGCTACTTTAATCTCAGCTTGGCCAACCCGCTGGGTATGGCGCAATTACCGAAACAAGCTCCGCGTTTTGCGGATGTCGAAACTCGATTTTTCTCGCGTGCAAAGCAATCGGAGACTCGCGTTCGCCTGGGACGGCCCCCAACCACTTGACCGCGCTTCCGTAAAGAATATCCCCCAGGATCGGGTAGCCGTGAGAGGCAAACTGAAGCCGAATCTGATGCATCCGTCCTGTTTCCAATTCAATTTCGACCAAGCTGACCGGCAACTCGCCCAATACATTGCGTTGAACCACATGGAATCGCAAAATCGCTTGTTTGGCATCTGGATCGGATGCGTTTACCAATTCTGCACGGGCCTCATCTGGAACCTTTCGCATCCAATCCGTCCATCTCGTTTCCGCAGATTCATTCATATTGGGAACGATTGCATGATAGATCTTGTTCACTTTTCGAGATGCAAACTGGTCGCTCAACCGTTTTAATGCACGTTGATTTCTCGCGACTACCATCGCTCCTGAAGTGACGCGGTCGAGCCGGTGCGGTATTCCGATGAACGGTGTGGGAGAGACTGGATCGCGCTCTTGCAGTTGTTTCACAAGCGTTGTGTGCACGCTCTCGATACCGGGAACGGCTTGCGTGAGAATGCCGCAAGGTTTGTTGATGACCAAGAACCAAGCGTTCTCGTGTAGAATTTCGATCATAATCGACGATGCAGTCAGGGCAAAAAAAAACGAGAAGCACCGGCCACGAATTCGAGTCATCATGACTACGAGCTCATTGGGCTTCTCGTTATGTTTATGTTCTAGTATTTGTAGGGCACGGGTCAAGTGGTAAAACGGCTTCACCCCCAAAAGTTATTCTAACATGATCCAAGAAAGCGCGCATGAGTTCGGACAAGCAGCCAGAGTCGATTCACTTCGTGACAGGTAAGCTTGCTGAACCTGCGCTGCGTGAGATTGTTGCATCGATCGCGATCAAGCAAGGATTCGAATACACCATCGACGTGTTGCCTATCACGGTTGCAGCGCTTATGACGCCTCAGTGGTTGCTCAAGCATATGCGCATACCAGAACAAGCAACGCGAGTGGTTCTTCCTGGCTATCTTCAAACAGGAATCGATGAGATTCGATCCGCTGTATCAACGCCAATTGAATGTGGGCCAAAAGATGTTCGTGACTTACCCATCTTGTTTGGTCGAAAGCGATTCAAAGGAGATGACTATGGACAACACTCGATTGAAATAATTGCGGAAATCAACTATGCGCCGAGACTTTCGCTAGAAGCTCTTATTGCTCAAGCGAGGCAACTCGTAAGCGATGGGGCTGATCGAATTGATCTAGGCTGTGAGCCTGGCTTTCGTTGGTCACAAGTCACCGATGCGGTTAAGGCGCTCAAAGACTTAGGGATCGCGCTTTCGATTGATACCTTTGACACATGGGAAGCATCCACTGCTGTTGCTGCTGGGGCGACATTAGTACTATCAGTTAACAAAACGAACCGTCACGCTGCAATGGAATGGGGATGCGAAGTGGTCGTGGTGCCCGACGAAACATCGGAGTTTGAACCTGGTTTGCTTGAGACGGTTGAGTTCCTTGCCAAAAGCAACGTCCCGTTTCGACTTGATCCCATTTTGGAACCGATTGGTTGTGGTTTTGCAGTATCGTTAGGCCGCTATCTCAAGACGCGAGCCATGTTTCCCGAAGCCGCCATGATGATGGGGATTGGGAATTTGACTGAGCTGACCGATTGCGATTCGGCTGGCTTGAACACCATGCTCCTCGGCTTTTGCGAAGAACAACAAATTGGAAGCGTGCTGACCACACAAGTGATATCCTGGGCTCAGTCTAGCGTTAAGGAATGCGATCTAGCGCGGCGGCTCGTCAACTATGCGGTTCGTCACAAAATACCACCGAAGCATTTTGAGGAGCGATTGGTGATGCTGCGAGATCCATCGCGAGCAAACTTCTCTGCCGATTCGATCGAGAGCTTGGTCTCGAACATCAAGGACAACAACTATCGAATCCTCATCGACGACCAGCAATTGCATTTGATCAGCGCGGGTGTTCACATTCGCGGAACCGATCCGTTTGACATGATGGAAGAACTCATGGGCTTGCCTGAGTCAAGAAACGTCGACCAATCGCATGCGTTCTATTTGGGTTTCGAACTGGCGAAGGCTCTCACGGCCTTGACACTTGGGAAACGGTACGAACAAGACGAATCGTTGCGATGGGGTATGCACACTCGCGAAGAAAGACATCATCGATTGGCTCGGAAGTCGAATTCGCGAAAGAAGGAGTAGTGGATGAGGCAACACTAGCACGACGCGCAAGCTAGTGAATTAGGTAGTAAGGTAAGTGGCAGGAAAAAACAAACCGCGATTCGTAGCTGGATTCGCCAGAATTCAGGACGTTCTGAATTCTGGCGAACCAGCTACGGTATTTTTCCGCCTGCCGCTCGCCTAAGCTCACTAGCTTGCGCGTCGTGCTATGGCGTTTCTTCGCCTACCGCAAGCCTCAAGACGCGAGAATCGACGCTGCCCAGCTTGCGTCGGACTCGCTTGATGGCGGTTCGGGAGGTGACTCGTACAAGTAGTCTTCGTAGCCGGCCGCGTCATACACCCTATTGAGCAATGCCTTGAGATCCAATGAAGCGTCAGGAAAATCTCCCTTCAGCGGAATTGGGATCACAGGCAACTCATCGCGCAGACCGATGGGCCATGCTTCCGCTTTTGGCGTTTTCGGTTTTCGAAAAACCGTGACACAATAATCGCATTCTGGCAAATCCAGGAATGGCAAGCGTGGTCCACCTCTCAGCAGATCAATCTCCACGATGGAAGTGGTGCTGTAGGTCAACGCCGAACGTTTCATAATATATTGTTCGCGATTTGGGCCGTAGCGTTTATTACTAGGGCTCAAGACCTCGATCATCGTGACCAACTGCCGATCCTTTCGATCTCGGATTTCAATGTAGGAATGTCGTTCGATGTCGATATCGGTGATGGAGACCATGATGGATTAGACTTTATTGATGGCGGGAGCCGCGACCGTGACTGGCATATCGCTCGCCAGTCCAGAGTCGAACAAGGCAATATCGGGCTTTCCGAGAAATTTGCCTCTTTCTTCGGAAGTCGGTTCGTGAATGAATACGCGCTCCTCCAGCTTCACAAAAAAATTTGGACGAACTTGGGCTGCCAGTGATTCACCTGCATGGGTCATGAATCGATTGTGGAAATCCTCCCACATTGTGGGCTGTTCCAAATAGGGATTCATTCCGGGAAACGGCGAGGGCATGGTTTACTCCTTAAGCTGAAAAACCGGTGCAAGGGCTCCTCGATTATAGCTCAAGAGCTTAGCAACGCTCAATTAACCAGATTGTGGTGACACAGCACTGCTAAAACCTGCAAACTCGTTGAGGTAATACGTAAAAAGCCTTGAATGCGCAAAGCAGAGTGATTCCAATAGCGGTCTATGTCTCAAAAAACTGCAAAAGTCCCCGCCAGCATCCCTCAGCCGGCGCGTCAGCTCTCGAATATCCTCCAAAATCTCTTCAAGATTCCCCGTGCCCAAGTTGGGCCACTTATCGAAGAAGGCTTTGTGACCGTCAATGGCCGGGTCAAACGCCAGGCATTTTTGGTCGTCGAAGTGGACGATCTCATCGGAGTCGATATCGTTCCCCAGCCGATCTTAGCGCCGGTACAATCCAAAAACAAATCGTCCAGTCGATCGGTTGAGTTCCTCTATGACGATGATGATTTGGCGATCGTGAACAAACCGGCCAATCTCTTGACGGTGCCTACCCGGCATCGAGAGCCTCACACGCTCATGTCCTTGGTCGAGCGTCAATTTCAAAAAACAGTTCCTGGCGCACGAGCCTTCTGTGTGCACCGATTGGATCGCGGTGTATCGGGTGTTCTTGTTGTGGCGAAATCGCTGGAAATGGCTGAAGCGATTCGAGATCAGTTCGCGATGAGGAAACCGCAACGCAAGTACGTCGCCATCGTTGCTGGCATTCCAAAACCAGCAAATCATGAATTGCGAAGCTACTTGGCCACCGATGCCGATCTCAATCGCTATTCGGTTCCCAATGCTGAACATGGTGAGTTGGCTATCACGCATTACGAGACACGGCATGTTTGGCGAGATGCTGCGTTCTTAGAGGTACGACTAGAAACAGGCCGACGCAACCAGATCCGAGTTCAACTCGCAGAAGCTGGTTACCCGATCTTGGGTGACCCCCGCTACAAAGCCCGACAAGCGGAACATTGGGCGTGGCCTTGTCGCCGACTTGCACTGCACGCCGAATCGCTCGGCTTCACTCATCCGCGGACCGGTGCTCCAATCCAGATGGAAACGCAGTGGCCGCAAGAGTTTCGCGACTTCATCCGACATCAAAAGAAATACTCGCAAACGCAATCCGGTGCTGACGGAGACGAGTAGAGACTTGAGCACATGTGGGCCACTGGAATAAACCACAGAGACACGAGGATCGCAGAGAACCCGAATTGCATAAAACCAAGCGAACGAGGGTCTCGTGCCCAAGTTCGCAACATGCTTGGCGTGCTAATTAAGTGGCCAAGCTAGTTAGTGACGGCAAACCGACCTGAGATAACATTGCGACGATGAGCTTTGGTAAAATGTTCGAATCATGCAAGAGTCGAAGCTACCAAGTCCCCACAATCGGTTCTTCCATTATTCCTTCTCGAATATGGAAGTTGCCCGCAATTTCCTAGAATCGCAGTTAGAGCCTGAGGTACTAAACTGTATCGATCTGGAAACAATCAAGATCGTTCCAGGATCGTTTGTCGACGACCAGTTGCGAGAAAGCCAGTCGGATTTGCTGTTCTCAGTTGCAACCAAGAAGGCCCTACTTGCTTCGCCTTCGGGCGATTCGAAACCGAATTCGGTGCTGGTTTATGTCTTGATGGAGCACAAGAGTCATCCAGATCCTCTGACTTCGTTTCAGATGCTGAAATACATTGTACGAATTTTGGAGCAGTTGCTGCGGGAAGGTCAGCCGCTGGCATGTGTCTTGCCTTTTATCGTATATCACGGCGAGAGCAGGTGGAACGTCGCTAAAAGTCTAGACGATTTGCTGGCTGCTCCCGAAGCGTTGAAGAGGCATATGCCACAGTTTTCGCCGCTTTTGCTTGATTTGGGCCGACTTCCGGAGGAGCAAAAGTTTCCCAATCCCTTTTTGCAAGTGGTGGTTCAGACGCTAAGATGGATTTGGGGTGAGCAAATTCGGACGCACCTCGTGGAGTTAGTGGATTTGTTTCGGGAGATCACTCACGATGGTCGAGATGCGGATCCTCTGAAAGCATTTTTGGTTTATCTCATCAGCGCCGCTCCGAAGTTGGATCGACGCGAACTGATGGAAGCCGTCAAACAATCATTTCCAAACCAAGGACCAGCGCTAATGTCAACGATTGCAGAACAGTACTTCCTTGAGGGACGTCAGGAAGGACGTCAGGAGGGAATAGAGGAAGGCGTTCAGAAGGGTGAGTTGATTGGAGTTATTCGAACTTGCCAATCGATTCTCAAACAAATGGAATTGAGCGAATCAGAGCTTCGCTCCAAACCGTTGGAAGAGCTCACTACCATGGCGAATGAACTGACAGGATTGTTGAGATCACGCGTGAACGTTAATTAGTCATTGCTCTCGATATTCTATCAATTACAACAATATCCTTTGGGGACATTTGGGTGACGACGGTCATCGTTGGTCAAGCAACTCAATAGCACTCATTGGTGGCGGAGCATTCGGATCTTGGACAATCAAGCCATAGTAAAGCACTCTATAAACTCCTCTTGTTAATCGACTTTTTGAGCTATTGGTTGCGTATTCCCAGGTTGGGTCGATTTACGTCAATAGCATCCTGCACGCCTCCTCGCCCAAGCTCTCCGGCTAAAAAGCCCGTTCCGTGCTTGCGTTCTAGCTCATACTCTTCGCGATAAATCGGGAAGCACGAGTAGAGCACAACTTGCATTTTGCGATGAATCTGAACCTCGTGTCGCGCCAAGAGTAACCACGCGACAAAGGAACAACCTGCTCCAAGCGGCTTTAGATCCTCGTTTGCAATAACGCATGCAATCTCCCCAAGCCAATCACCCGTCGAGATGACTTGGTCGGCAATCCGGCGAAGCCACTGGACTGGCCAAGCTGTACTCTCATTCTGCATTGCAACATCCAATTTTGGCCATGTGGGCGGCAACTGAATCACTAGCTCTGCGTATCGAAAATCCTCCGAACCGGCGGGAACCGCTAGTGGATGCCGGCTAAGTCCGTTCGTAAAGAGAACGCTATTTGGATGAGGTTTCTTGAAAAATCCGCTTTTGATTCCGGCAGGGACCCAGCGAATATCAACTTCGTTCGGCAATGGCACAATGGATTGAATCGACCGTGTCGCAACAGGGCCAAAAACTTTTGCGAAGTACTTATCAATCTTCGCTCCAAGACTTTTTTCTGGAACAGGTTTTTGGGCCTTGGTATTCGGACCAAGAATCTGCTCAGAATACTTTGCGCCGCGAGAAACTAGGTACTTCGCCAGATCCGAGTCCGGCGCTGCTATCCAGTCTAGCGCCGTGTCACCAACGCCATCTTCGATAAAATTAATATCACCACCGCTGTCTAGCAGGAGGCGAGCAATTTCCACCGCGTCTTTGTGTTCGGATTTGATCCGTCGAAAGAGGTGATTGTTATTTGCGTCAGCACCGTGCTCGAGTAAAAATTGGACCAATCCAACATCCATATTCCACACTGCGATGACTAGCGGTGTAACGAAATTCTCAGCAGCATTGATGTCTGCTCCATAACTCTGAAGCAGCTTGATCATTTCATTCCGCACACTGGTGTGTTTCTGTTCGCGACATGCCCTATAAATCAATGGAATCGTTGAATAGAGCTCATCTGCATGATAAATACTCCAAAGCTCTTTATTCGCTTTTAGAAGTCCATCGACAAACTCAGGCGACTGTTCTTCCACAGCTCGCACAAGCTCACGTGCCAACTTTCGCGAAGCTGGTTCTGTTTCGTTTGGCATACTTCTGTTGATTCCTTTACTTGAGGGAGTTGCCGGTAACAAGCGAAACGCAGTCACCCAAAATTCTGGCTATCTCTTTCATTGCGGCGATCGCATTGGCCTTCTTCAATCGTTTCAATACTTCCTGTGCGTATTTTAGACTAGGATTTTCATTCCGCTTCCGACTCGCGAACGTGAAACAGGGTTGGAACGATTTCGCATGCAGTTCCTAAGCGTATCTCTTGAAAACTCGATGCGTTTAGTGGCGGTTCAGGCCCTACGTAAATGGCTCTTGCTGTTGCTCCATCTGCTCGACGAGTCGCGATCAAGTTGACCAAGCCTGCTGCCGGGTATACCGAGCCCGACGTGCCAATGACGACAAACAAATCGCATCGCAATACAGCCGCTTGAATTCGATGCATTTCGAATGGCTCCTCTCCAAACCAAACGATGTGCGGACGTATCCTGGCTCCGCATGCACAGCGAGCGATCATGTCGACGGACTCGTAGAGTCTTGAATCAAGAAATGGCTCTGTGCCGCATGTGGGATCTTCGCACCGGCTCAGCCCCAGCTCACCATGCATATGCAAGACACGGATCGAACCGCCACGTTCATGCAAGTCATCGACGTTTTGAGTGATCAATTCGAAGCGTTCACCGATTTTGGATTCCAAGTCGGCCAGCGCGCGGTGTGCTGCGTTAGGTACACACTCACGAGCTTGTGCTCGACGGGCCGAATAAAATCGCCAAACATTACCTGGGTCTGCAGCCCAGCCCTCCGGTGAAGCGACCTCCTCAATACGATGATTCTCCCACAAACCACCTGCATCGCGAAACGTTCGGATTCCACTTTCAGCGCTGATCCCGGCACCAGTTAAGACGACCACACGCTGGTGGTTTGCGATGGAAATGGGATGTGAGTTCATGAGGATTTTTCTGTGGATATGTTGGGGCATGCGAAACGGTCTTGCCGCACGCTACCTTCGCGGAGCGAAGGGCGACATTGTCGCTCGTCGCTCCGCGACGATTGCGTATACGCGACCGGGATTCCAGAGCGTCAAAGAGACAACACAATGCTCGTTCCAAGCCTATATCAATTTCCAAGATGCGCTACAGGCAACTGTGTCAACGATTTCCTGGTCCTCAGCCACTCCGACGCTTAAGGCGTCGGAGTGGCTGAGGACCAGGGCTTAGTGAGGATGGGTAGCTTCTAGCTGCGAACCGTTGGCTCAGACGAGGCAAGCTCGTCTGGGGCCAATCCTACTAACTATCGCCTCAGGCTCAAGTCGAAGGAGAATCTCAACGACACGAGTCATGTGAAGTAGGTTCGTATCTACTTCATCGAATCAAGTGGTTGGATACTTCCACGGTTCCCGATATTCCCTTCGCAGCAGCTTGTTTGCGGCTTCGTCGCCGACGATCTTTTCGTTTACTCCGTCCCATTCGATACTTCGGCCCAATTTGTAAGAGAGCATGCCGAGCAAGCTCATGTTGGTTGCGAGATGCCCGATCTCGATATCGCAAGTCGGCTTCTTTCCCGACTCGATGGCTGCGATAAAATCGGACCAGAGTAGTTTGATACTGTGGCCATCCGGCTCGTCATGCTGTGCGTCTTGATGTACGGTCGGTTGTTTGGAGTCGGCTGGATAAAAAGTCCAACCGTCGCGCCACCCCATGTGAAACGTACCTTTGGTTCCATAAAAGTAACAACCGATGGAGTGCTTCTCTGGTCCATTGCCGGCAAATTTACGGTGCTCCCAAGTTGCCGTAAACGACTCGAATTCATATACAGCAATCTGGGAGTCCGGCGTGTCCGTCGTCTGCTCTTTTTCATTGAACACCGCTGGTCCCGAAATGGGTCTGCCGCCCGAAGAGAATATCTTTTTGGGAAACTTTTCTTCGGACCACCAAAGAACTTGATCGAGCCAATGAACACCCCAATCGCCAAGGGTTCCATTTGCGAAATCGAGATAGTTTCGAAAACCTCCCGGATGGATCTTGCGACAATAGGGTCGCAATGGTGCCGGTCCACAATACATGTCCCAGTTCAGGTTGGATGGTGGCTGACTATTCTGAGCAGGCTTTTCAGCGCCGCCGGTGCTGTGAACAAACATCCGGACGGATCCTATATCCCCGACGTTTCCATCCTTTAGGAATTTCATGCCTGAGACATAGTGAGGGCCGATTCGTCGATGCAGTCCAACTTGAACGGTGCGATTGGCTGCTCGAGCAGCGTTGAGCATAGCTCGGCTCTCCTGAATCGTGTGCCCGGTCGGCTTCTCGACGAACACGTGCGCGCCCGCGCCGATGGCAGCGATCGCATTCAATGCGTGCCAATGGTCTGGGGTTGCGATAATGGCGATATCGATTTTTTCCTTATCGATCAGCTCCCGCACATCTTGATAGGTTCTTGGGACGTCGCCCGAGAGGCTCTTCACTTTTTCTGCCGCCAGCTCAAGTACGTCCGAGTCTACATCAGCCAGCGCGACGACTTGGCAGTTGCCTGCCGCCATGGCTTCTTTGAGGATGTTCATTCCCCACCAGCCACTTCCAATCAGTGCAGTGCGGTACTTCTTGGCTTTGCTGGCCGCATGGATGCTCGGTGCGCCGCCCAACAAGAGGCCTGTAGCCAATGTGGATTGAATGAAATTGCGTCGAGGAAGTGTCATGAGGGAGGAGTTTTCAATTTAGGGGGATACATCTACGCAAACGACCTCGCCGACCGCATTGCGACAATAGATACAAGCGTTGCTGAGCACGGGAACGGTCCAGCACTTTCCTGCTAAAACTTGCGCCGAGGCCGAAGCTTTAAACAACTCGTTGGACACGGGGGCAATCGTCAGTTCGCCGGTTTCGCTCAAGATTATCAGCTGGTTATCGGCCACCATCAAGGACCCTGCACCAAAACCCGCTTGGCTCCATCGAATCTCGCCCGTAGCGTATTCCATGCATTTCAACTGAGCATCGGCCCCCTCATCGCCGTCGAACCCATACACAAAACCGTCCACCAATACACTCGAGTTGAGTTGGTTTTGCATTTCGGTATTGCTCCAAGCTACTTTTGCTGAGCTATCGGTAAACGAAAGGAGAGCGGCACCGCGTCCATAGCCGGATGAAATGAAGACTTGATCGCCTACCACAATGGGGTCCGCTGCATTGCAGCCATTGGTGGTCAGCCAACGATGTTTCCAAGCAACTTTGCCCGACTCCAAATTGACGCATTGATAAAATTTGCCCGATGCGATCAACGCAAACCATTTTTCGCCGATCCGAAGCCGATGTGGAGTCATGTAACCCGCTTCTGCGTCACCAGACTGCCAAAGAATGTCGCCTGTGCTCTTGTTGATGGCTAAGCCAGACTCCCCAACATTGAGAATCAGTCGGTCTTCATGGACCAAAGGGGACGATGAAAATCCCCAACCTGGAATTCGCACTTCCGCGTCCTGAGCAATATTTTTGGACCAATGAACTGTTCCCACGCGAGCATCGAAGCAGAACAAGTCACCTTGTCGACTCAGGGTATAGACTCGATCGCCATCGATCGTGGGAGTGGAAGTTGGTCCACCCTCGAAGAATCGATCATCAAGTGGGCAATCATACGAATGCTTCCAGATTACTTTCCCCGATTTGGAATCCAAACAATGAACCGTATCGCGATTGTCGGAATTGCCCATGGTGTAGAGACAACCATCGGCAACAGCCATGGAGGAAAATCCAACTCCCACGTTGGCCTTCCACCGAATCTTCGGGCCATCGCTTGGCCAATTGCTTTGCCAATTCTTTTCAGTGGAAACACCGTTTCGCGAAGCACCACGCCAATTCGGCCAGTCATCACCGTTTGCAGACAATGGGAATTGGCAGGCAAATGACAACACGAGAAAAAGCTTGCAGATAAGGCGAGCAGCATATTGAAAACTACTGTAGCGGAATTCGTAAGAATTCAGAACCAGCTGAATTCTTACGAATCCAGCTACGGGTAAGTTGGAAGCATGCAACCTGAGGGGAACGTTGGGGAACACTAATCTTCACTAATTGACACGGATTAAGAGGGGATGCGAAATGCGTTTTCGGTGTGAGCCGGCAAAGTCAAAATGAATTTTGGAAATGATCGTACTATTGTAACACGTCCACCTGACACAATATTCGAGGGATTTCCAACAAAAGTCACCCTCCCTCGGGGAGTGGCGGCCTTTAGGCCGGGGAGGGGGAAGTGTCGGTGCAGTCCGCGCTGGCACTTCACCCTCCCCTCGCTACGCTCGACCCTCCCAGCGGGAGGGTGACTAAACTGGACGATCTCCAGCGTGGACAGCCCAGTCTCCAGCTTGGACAGCCCAGTTCAAAATGCCGCTATCGTAAAAGCGTCTCAGGTGGAATTGCGTGTTGTGACTCAGATGAAATCGTCGCAGGTGCAGTCCCGATTAGTTGCTTTTCTCGTTGATTCGCGACTACTTTTCCAGTCGCGCCACCCGCGGCGCTGCCGGCCACCGACAGCAAAGGCTTGAAGTAGAAAGGCAAGTAAGAAGCACCGGGGACCAGCGAGGTCGCTTGTGAAACCGCATCCCCCCCCATCTGTGCGTAAACTTGGGGCAACAATTCTTTTTCGAGAGGCCATTTTTCTTTGACGCGAGCGTAAGTCATGACATCGCTTGCGACGGCGGAATCACGAAACAGGGGAAAAATCGGCAGCCAGTTTACGGCCAGGTAGGTGCCGGGGTAGCGTTGTTCGTAAAGCTTCTTAACGTAGCCTGCTCGCAGGAGTGACTTCGATGGTGAAGTGGAGTTGATGGAAAGCGTGTTCGTGAATCCATTGTAGGAGTCCACTCCAAAGGCTCGTCCCGGGAAGATACAGTAGCCAACGTGATATAGGCTACCTCCGGTGTACTTCCAAAAAGGAGAAATCAATTTGTTATCTTGAAGTCGGTTCCATTGCTCACGCGGGTTGTATTCTCGAACGTCGACGAAGACTCCCTTGAGTCCGTTGTCATCGAGATAGTCGGTAGCCGATTGAACCGCCTGAAGTCGTAGAGTTGTAGAATCTTCTTCGGGAGTCGATGGTGGAAACCATTTTCGATATGCGTTTCTGGGATACTGGACAGTTCGTTCGATCGAGTCGATACGAGGGTGAAAGCCGCCAACGGTGATGAGATTTGGGGTGCGAGGTAGCGTTGCCAAGCGATCCTCGTTTGCGATACCGAAGCGATAAGTCTTTTGAATACAACCGGTAGCCAGCGTGAGCGCAGCCAAAGACAGCAATCTTTTTGCTTGTCGAGGTAATGTCATTCAGATGCTTCTCGTGTCAAATCGAAAATGCCTTGCGCTGGATAGGCGGTTCTGGCGATTTGGGCAAACGGATTTCAACGACACAGCCCGCATTCGGACTGCTTTCAAGCCATACCAACCCTTGATGAGCATCTATGGTTTGGCGTACTTTTGCAAGAGAGATTCCAAGTCCGCGTCCATGTTCTCGACCACTGAAATATAAGTCCCAAGCGCGCTCGGCGGCCGCCAGCGACATTCCAGGTCCGGTATCTCGCACGGCGACGCGGACTCGAGGTAGCGGTTCTGCTTCGCCGCTTTGAGCCCCCTGTGATGGACCGTACTCAGGACCATAGTTTGTTTGTCCGGGATGGACTTCTTCGCACAGAATCTCAACTCGATCGTTCGGTCGACAAACTTGCAGTGAATTTTGCAAGACACTATTTATAGCGTCGAGGAAGGAAGCTTTTTCGACAAGACCATAGACGGGCGTTGCCGGTAAACGAAGGACGCATTGAATCTGGGCGTGGTTCCATTGTTTTTCGTGAATGGCAGCTGCTTGGCGGACGATTGCCACGAGGTCCTCGATACGAGGTTGGACAGTACGGGGTTGGACAACGCGCATCATCTCAGCGAGCATTTCGTGAGCTCGCATGGTTTGATCGACGATGGTTGCGAGGGACCGTCGATCGGATTCCGATGAGACCGAAGAGATCATTTGTTGTGCGCGAGCCGCAATATTCGCGAGTGGGTTATTGATTTCGTGTGTTAGTCCGTAGGCGAATTCATAAATCTGCCGTTGGCTTGTTTGCGCCACGGCTTCATCAAACTGAACTCGTTGATTAACCGATCCGATCACGGAATGCAGAGCGTTGGACAGGAGCCCTTCGGCTTGGTCGTCATCCGTCGCGTGGTTTCGCTCTCGAATGCGGATCGCTTTTCGTTGCATTTGACTCAACAGTTGATTGAGTCTTTGAGGGGCTTCACCAAGGAATGGTGTAAGTCCGGCCTCTTCGTCAAAGCTGTCCAGTAGCTCTTCCATCTCCTCGAGTATGGACTTGTTCTCGTTTTGAGAGTGTTGCCAAAATCTGAGTTGGAGAGCGACAGCCATCAACTTGCACGAGAATACCGTCGCTAGTTCCGGGGATATGGATTTGGCCGACGCGGCGATGCGCTGCGTTTTGGCTTCGGGAAGCGAATTGGAGGGGATGTGTTGCAAGGAATCGGTCGGCGGAAAAACAACGTCCGAATGTTCGTTTCCGGAATCCATGGAAGCGATCATGAGAACGGTCTTTTTCGATTGGCGAACGGGGCGTTTTGCGGCTGAAAGTTCGGCGGTAGTGATTCGTTGTTCGTCGGCGTTTTGGCTTGTTTTTTTCACTTCAGATTGACCTTCTTCGCTTGTCAAAGCTGGATGTAGGGCGATGCTGTAGCCTCTCAGTTTAGCTAGAGGTTCATTCGTTAGACAGGCCTCAAAACGAACATAGCCATCTCGAACGAGACGGCTAGGAATCTTGATGTTTCGTGGGATAGGCTTCCAGCCTGTCGGAGCTTTTGTGACAGACTTGTCTTCTGGGACAGGCTGGAAGCCTATCCCACCTTTTGCGATTAAATCGTTACAGGGCGATCAATTTCCAACAGGTCGCATGCTCGATCGAGGAGGCGGTCTGTGGTAAACGGCTTTTGCATAAAGTCGTTTGCCCCTGCGGATCGCAGATCGGCCACTTTGTCTTGCTCGACCATACCCGAGATGCAAAGGATTTTGACAGAATCCATGGTTCGGTCACCACGAACGCGCTGGCAAACTTCGCGGCCGTTGATGTCTGGAAGCATAACATCCAAAATCACGATATCAGGGCGAAACTCTTTGACTTGCATCCCTGCGTCGAAACCATTGTTCGCGGTGCGGATATCGAATCTGCCATCGCGTTCAAAGGTGTCGTACATGAGATCAACCAGATCTTGATCGTCATCAACGATCAGCAATTTCTTCTTTCCGCTTTCGAGAGCATCCGTAGGGATGCCGTTGTCCTTCATGAAGACAAACAGTAGATCGCGGGGGATTCGGCGGAATCGACTACCTGGAACGCGAAATCCTTTCAGCGATCCATTATCGAAACAACGAATGATCGTTTGTTGGCTCACCTTGCAAATTTTGGCGGCCTCGCCGGTCGTAAAAACAGTTTTTGTGCTCGACATTGGGGGAATCATCCTTCCTGAATGTTCGTTGCAATGTTGACGACGGGTCGCCAAACTCGCACGCTCGGTCTATCCTTTGACAGTAACCACGTCTGCCGTCTTTACCGAACCTGCCGTGGTTGAAGCGGAGGATATAGAAGTGGCGTAAGTGGGGTCAAGATGGATTTCAAGACAAGTAGTTCACATGGACCAAGTAATTTGCGCAAGTAGGGCTTCAAGTCGCAAAATGCCAAGGCGGGCAAGCTGGGAGCACGTAAAAGATTCACCAAAACACTAGAGGAAATTGTATGTCGAGTATTGGATTGTGCCGCTGGGGCATTTTGTCAACGGCCGCAATTGCAAAGAAAAATTGGCGAGCCATTGCAAAATCAAAATCAGGGACACTTGTGGCGGTTGCCAGCCGTCGCCTTGAAGCAGCCAAAGCATTTGTCCGCGAATGCCAAGCCAATACGCCCCAAAAACAAGAGCCTGAGGCGATCGACGGGTATGAGGCTTTGCTGGAACGGAAGGATATCGACGCCGTCTACATTCCGCTGCCCACCGGATTGAGAAAGCAATGGATCATCGCGGCTGCGGAGAGTGGCAAGCATGTGCTCGCAGAAAAACCGGCCGCTCTTTCTGCTGCCGACTTGGAAGAGATTCTGGCGGTTTGCAAACGAAAGGGAGTCCAGTTTATGGATGGTGTCATGTTTATGCATAGCGCCAGACTGCCACTGCTTCGCCAATGTCTCGATGATGGCGACTCCGTTGGCGATATGAAGCGGATCGCTTGCAACTTTTCTTTCTTGGGTGACGACACCTTTTCGCAGAAGAACATTCGGGTAGACAGTCAACTGGAGCCTTTTGGATGCTTGGGCGATTTAGGTTGGTATTGCATTCGGTTTCTGTTGTGGGCGAATCGATGGCAACTTCCGACGCAAGTGACCGGACGATGCTTGACGGGTATGCGAGGAGAAAAGAGTGAGACCGAGGTCCCGGCTGAGTTTTCTGCGGAACTGGTTTTTCCAGGCGGCTCCAGCGGCAGCTTCTACTGTTCTTTTTTGACAGGGAATCAGCAATGGGCACACATCAGCGGTACCAAGGGCAATGCCTTTTTGTCCGACTTTGTACTTCCACACTTCGGCTGCGAAGTTTCGTTTGGTATTGAGAATCCCGCCTTCGTTGCCAGCAGCTGCGACTTTCACATGCAAGCCCGCTCGCGTCGAGTGGTTGCCAATGAATACGATTCAGGACATTCGCCTGCGCAAGAAATCAACATGTTCGAGACCTTCAACCGAATTGTTCTCGATCGAAAACTGGATCCATACTGGGGCGACATCGCATTGGCGACTCAGCGAGTGATGGATCAGTTGTTTGTTGGTTAAGGCGTGCGGCGGGTTCCAAAGCACCTAGCACGACGCGCAAGCTAGTGATTCGGATATGCAGATTCACTAGCTAGCGCGTCGTGCTAAGGTAGTTTTCATTCCACCGCTGGTCTAACGACGTTTTTCAACGCTAAATTGCGAGAGTCGCATCGGCAAACGAATTAACCCGTGCAAGATTCTGAAACCGGAGAAAACAACGTTTCGCACAAGTTGGCCAAAGATGAAAGAAGGCATGGCCGCCGTCGATTGAATATCATCGACTCCGTGCGGCCAGTCCTTGACTCTTTCGATGAGTCCTTCTCGCCATTTACTGTTGTGAGGGTATGTCGACAAGCGTCGTAGCCATTCGGTCGGGATGCCTCGTTTTCCCAAGGATATGCCGGACAACGCGCCGGCTATCGCAGCTGCATTGCTACATGCTCCTCCCAGCAATATTGTGCGTTCTACACAATTGCGGAAACGCTTTGGGTGTCGCAACCATGCATAAATGCCAATAATCGCCGCCGCGAATACGTCATTGGGCAGACCATTGGCCCAGCCCTGTTGTTTTGCAAATGTGGCTATCGATTGGTTTTGGACTAACGCATCGTTCATTTCCATCAGGACAGCGCGGAACTCCGAATCCTCAGTAACCGCAACCAAGCGGGAAACAATCTCTGTTGGCACGATATTCTGATGATCCACCATTTGCGCTAGCTGGGCGGAATAGGCTACTAACAGACTTGCATTCAGGACGCGGGTGTCTGAATGCGAAACACCGATACCTAACTGAAACCAAGTCGTTCCGGAGTCCGCGCATCCTTGGAGCATCACGCTCATGACCGCGGAACGAACGAGCGGATCGTCGGCTAGACCTACCGTCACCGAGTCCTCGACCGGCAGTTTACGCATTCTAGCAACAAGCCGTTTTCCATGGGTGTAGATGTGCCTCAAGGGAAACGAACGTTGGTACCAGGCGATTCGCCTTCGAAGGTTCGACGCGAACAGACTAGGCGTCGCCTTGGATTGAAGCATTGCCTGAAAAGTCATCAGTAAAGAATGCGTTCGATGGTTCGTTGTGCCGATTCCCGGCACGAACTGATACTGGAGTGGATTTCTACCAAAGAGCTTAAGCCCTACGCGGGGATGGATCCCATGGCGAGGTAGCGAAAGAGCTTCGGCCACACCAGTACCGAGAAGCAAGCCTTCCGTTGCACGCTCGCGTCGATGGGTTGGGACAACGATATTCCAAGCCATTGGCGACGACCGCGAGATCTTTTCGCCATTCACTTTTCCTTCGTGCGAGAGGCGAAGACCACGCGGTGGCTTGAATTCGGACTCCGATTCGGAGTAGTCGGCGGTATATCTACGACGTCGAGGGCGCAACATCCAAATCCCAATGAAAATGAAAAGGATTGACCTAGTGAAATCTGCTGGAAGCAGATCAATCATCAGGTTAAGTCGAATTGCGTCGCCAAGACAGCAATTTCCCCAATCCCTAATTCAAAGAACTCTTTCCCACACGCGATTTTAGTTACAATCAGGAGAATCGGCCGCCGATCGTGTGTTGTTGAAAAGTGAACAGTGGCATTATGTTGTGTACTTCAAGTTTTGTACACCATGAATTTCAACTCCCGTCATTCGAGAATCGACGCAATGACTTGGAAAGCAAACTGGAGTACCAAAATCAACCTTCGAATCGACGCTGTATCGCCATCTCTAATAGTACCGGCCTGTTCGATGCGGTTTAGCGCATGTGCACAAAAAAGCAATCGAGCCCCGCATGAACGCAACGAGAACCAGCGTGTCGCCAAGGCGGCGGACGCGAGAGATTTAAAGCGACCAAGCAAGAGCAAAGGCAAGTAAGCGAACACGGAATGGGCTCAGTAAAAAAGCATCCGCCTTGTGTGCAATTCATTGCCGCGTTTAGTCGGCATGAAACAGCGCTAGAATGGTTTTGGGAGCGAGTAAGCCGGACGCTTGCTCCAATCGCGATCAAGAGCCCACTCTTTGATTTTTGTGAATCCGCTTATTACCATCGAACTATGGGTGATTCCTTAAAGAAACAGTTTGCGATCCTATCGCCGTGGTACGATCCCGCGGAGTTGCCCAGTGATAAGTTGCTGATGCACGATTGGGAGGACGATCTACAAAAGGATGGGGCATTTGCTGAACCACGGCCACTCAACATCGACCCAGGCTATATGTCGATGACCAAGTTGGTTTTGGCCTCCACTAAAAACCGAGAACATCGTCTTTATCTTCGGGAAGGCATTTATGCTGAGGTAACACTTGCGTTTCGCGACCAACAGTGGCAACCGATGGCTTGGACCTATCCTGATTATCAACGAGAGGACTTTCGACTATTCTTTCATGATTGCCGAAATCACTTGGCGAAAAACGTAGCAGCACTATTGCGAGCCCAAAACATTACTTCTTCTCAGAGTTCCGAAATCGAATGAAACCCGACTTGAATCATGTTTACATTTGGGGAATTCATGGGTAGTCCAACCAATTCCTTTTGGCTCCAGATTTTCGGGATGATGCTAGTCACTGTTCTGCCCGCATTTGTTATTTCCCTATTTGCTGTGGGGATTGTCAAGCAATATGCGAGCGCACTTGGTTTGCTTGATAAACCGAATGCAAGGAAAGTGCATACGATCCCGATTCCGCTTGGAGGCGGGCTGGGTATATGGCTTGGAGTTGCTGGAACCTTTTTGATCGGAACGTTCGGATTATTTGTGCTCCAAAGTAACGAATCGCTCGGCAATGCATGGCTTCCAAGTGGTTTGAAAGAACACTTGCCTGGACTTGCATCCAAAGCCTTGCAGATTTGGGTCCTTTTGGGCGGGGGGACTGTGCTTGCGTTTTTAGGACTACTCGATGATCGATATTCGCTACCGTGGCAATCCCGTTTAGGTGTCGAGTTCATCGTGGCTGGCACGGTGGTTTACTGGCAGAATCTCCAGCTAACGGCATTCATCGGAATACCGTGGTTGACGTCGATCATGAGCGTGATTTGGATCGTCATGCTCATCAATTCCTTCAATATGCTAGATAACATGGATGCGCTCAGCGGTGGCGTGGCTGCCATCATATGCTCCATGTTAGCTTTGATGTTGATTGTGACGCCTGAGTCCTCGCGAGGGCAACCGCAGTTGTTTGTGGCGGCGATGTTATTGGTCATGGTGGGAGCCTTGCTTGGTTTTTTGAAGCACAATTGGCCGCCGGCTAGCATTTTTATGGGAGATGCCGGGAGCTATTTTGTCGGTTATTGGATTGCGATCGCATCCCTATTGTCGACTTATACGGGCGCTAGGGGAAATACGCCACATGCGGTTCTTGCTCCACTCTGCGTGCTTGCGATTCCACTTTACGACATGGTCAGTGTGATCTGGATTCGGCTACGGGAAGGACGCAGTCCGTTTCAGGCTGACAAGCGGCATTTCTCCCATAGGCTGGTGGACTTGGGGATGACCAAGAAGCAAGCTGTGGTGACGATTTACCTAGCGACAGTAACCTGCTCACTCGGAGCGCTGCTTTTGCCCAGAACGGATGCCTGGGGAGCGGTAATCATTTTGGCGATTGTGTTTTGCATGCTTGCGCTCGTTGGCGTTTTGGAAAGTTTGACAGGTCAGAAGCCACCTGCTGCTTCGAACACGGAGACATCTCCTCCGAACGCAAATGAGAATTGAATTGAAACCGATCGACCACGCGAACAAGTCCTGGGTATTTCAATTGCCGAGACAAATAGCAATCTTCTTGTTGGCGATCTGTTTGGTAGTTTCCCAAGTCAATCCCTGTGATGCGACCAGTGTCGCGTTGGGCAGTTCGATCAACTTCATCGTGATGGCAATCGGCATTTGGATTCTCGTCGGCGTTGACTCGCTTTCGAGCGCGAGTTCAGTTCGGACCCGCCCGTTTTATCATTGGATATGTTGGACTTTTGTCTTATTTGGTGCGTGGCTTTGGGTTTGTACGTTTACCGTTCTTGGGCGAGGTAACGCGAGGTTGGCTTACTACGGTTGTTGGCAGTGGATCGCACAAGGAATATTGTTGCTCGCCATTGCCAAGTTGAGCATGCGAGCGCGTATTGCATCCCCTTTGTGTTCCCTGATGATTGCTTGTGCGGCGGGAACGGTGGTTTATGCAGGTTATCAATATTTCATCAGCATGCCGGCATTTCGGGAAAGATTTGCTTTGGATCCCAATTCGATTTTGGAAAAAATGGGGCTTGCAGCTGGCTCTTCCGGAGCGATGCAATTTGCAAATCGCTTGTACAGTTTGGAGCCGACGGGACCTTTTGCTCTGACCAACTCATTGGCCGGCTTGATGGCTGCTTGGTTGGTCTTCTTGGTCTTGTTGCTCAGTGGGCAAGCGGCCGCGATGCTGACTTCGTTGAAACGAAAACGCGTGACTTCGACTCATTGGAATTGGGTGTCGACGATCCTTTGCGTCTGTTTGACCGGCAGTTTCTTTGTCACGTTGCTTTTGACCAAGAGTCGTTCGGGGTGGCTAGCGGCCATGCTTTGCTTGATGGTCGGTAGTTTGCTGCATCCATCGATCCGTCAAAGTGGTTGGGCGATTGCAAAACGATTCAGCATCGCGTTCATCGCGATTTCGATCATCTGCAGTGTTTCCGTCGGCACGGTTTTAGTACGTGATCCATCGATATTGACGGAAGCGGGCAAGTCACTTTCCTTTCGATTGGACTATTGGCGGGGTGCCTTGGCAATGATCGAATCCAGGCCATGGACCGGATATGGCGTTGCCAACTTTCAGCAAAACTACAATCGAGTTAAAGTGATTACAGCCTCCGAATCGCCCGCAGATCCGCATAACTTTGTTTTGGAAACCGCCGCTGCTGGCGGTTGGCCTCTGCTCATTGTCTTGTGTCTAATCTTATCGCTCTTGTTTTTGAAAACACTCGATAGCAGCCGGTCAAAGAATCAAGATGAAGGCAATCCATTTGAGTTGAACGCGACGGAAATGGTAGAAGGGAAATGGTCGATTGTCGCGGGTGGTCTTTGTGCCTGCGTCGGTGTTTTTACGTCTGCATTATTGTTTAGCGATGACGATACATTTTACGCGAGCATTTTGTTTGTTGGTGTTTCCATTTTGGTATTCGTATTGGTGGAACGGACGAAGTGGATTGCTCATGACGAGCAAATGACTTTGGTCTGCTTGGTATCGGCGGCGGTTGTGTTGGTTCATTTGCTTGCTTCAGGTGGTTGGATGCAGCCCGGGGTGATGAACAGCGTGTGCGTCTTTGTTGGACTAGGTTTTGGGATGACATCGTCCCAAGTGGTGAACAGCGCGCCGTTGAAAGGCAAGTTGTGGGCATACCCGTTGATCGGACTTGCAATCGGGATTTTGGCGATGGCGGACTTTGCGAGAACAACTTACTTGCCGCGTTTGCGAGTCTCAGAGTTCTCAACTTTGGATTCAAGAAATCCATTCGCAGGAAGAGAGCCGAGTCAATGGCTGGACTTGGTCAATTTCGATCCGTTTGACCCGGAGCTGCCAAGGCTGGCCGCGTATCAGTGTGTTGAAGAGCTTCGACGAAGCGACCTATCCGCTTCGGTTCGTCAGAGGTATGCGGATTTGCTGGAGGAATTATGTGCCGATTATTTGAAGAGAGATCCGAAGCATTGGATACCCAATATGGAAGCGGGGCGATGGCATGCTGTTTTGGCTGAGAGGTATTCGAAATCGGACCAAACGAAGGACTTAGCACTTTCTGCAAAACGGCTCGCCTTCCAGTATTTTTGTAAGGCGGCGGAGTTTTATCCCAATTCGGCGCAGGCACGTTTGCAAGCAGCGGTTGGCGCTGCCTGGTGTGGGGAAACCGCAGAGGCGCAGTTCCAGCTCGAAAAAGCGGCCGAAATCGATCGAGAAACGCCGCATGCAGACCGAAAACTCTCGGGAGTTGTTGTCTTTTTTCCGAAAGAGTTAGACACTTCCAATAGCCCTGTCGAGAAGGATGCTTGGGTGGCTGCGAGCGACGGCGACGCAAAGGGCGAACCCATTCTGCGTTGGTTGCGTATTAACGTCCCATAGCTTTTGGAACAAAATATTGTCTAGCACAACCCGTTGTGCTTGGTACCATAAGTTTTCTTCATGTCCCCTGGTTCCTTGTTTTCGGCCCGCTTGAGTTCAAAAATGCGAACGTTTTTACTGCTTTTGGTTTGTATCGGAATTGGCTATGGAATCGCAACGACGCAATTCCACAGTCGCACAAGTGGCATTCAAAACGTGTTGGGT
>CANHVO010000020.1 GCA_947463915.1 Planctomycetaceae bacterium | reverse complement strand
TCGAATTGGCTCGCAAAGATAAACATTTAATAAAAGACTAAAGAAGAAGACGATGAAACAACTTCGGTTACCATTTAGCGTGAAGCGATTTGCAATAGAAGTTGTCCTTGTCGCCTGATTAGACGCAAGCAGACATAACATTGGAGAGAACCTAGATAGTCAAGAGGGCGTTGTCACAACCATGATCATAAAAACGTCTCGCTATTCCTTGCCCGACAAAACGTTGAGAACTTTTTACAAATATCCTTTTCCGAAATCAAGCAATTTTTCTAAATTTATTTTCGAAAGTGATTTGTTTTGACTCAAGTGGCTTTGATTTAAGAGTTTAGGTGCTTCAATTCCGAGTGTCGCACAATTGTCCTCAATTGTTGCCGAACTTGATTCTGCTATCGCTCCTCAGTCAATGCAGCCGATCAGAGAAGCCGCGTCGTTCAGAAGCGTAACTTGGGACTGCGACTATCTAGTCACGGCCGACAAAAGTCGAATTTCGTTTTCTTGAGCCTGAGGCGCTCGCCGAGTTCTTTTGACCTGAAAAAATCGGCTAGCGCCTCAGGCTCACTTTTGTCGGTTGTGTCCATATCGGCTCCGCAGCCTCCTCAACCCCCGGCCCCTTCTCCTCCCGAGGAGGAGAAGGGGAGGAGAACTCACAAGACGTTAGTCAGCCCAATGACGTTAGTCAGCCCAGTACTGTTAATGCTCCAGGCTCACTTTATCAACGGTGCCCGCTGTTCGAGGATTCCGAGGTTGAGATTCGCCCTATCTTCTGTTACTCGCAAGAAGAAGTTAACGAGATCGAATCCGGAGCCGCGAGATAATTGCAATTGGACGATGGCAGGTTCGGAGCACTTGGTAGAATGCCACCTAGCAATAAAGCGAGCGGCAGTACAAAAACTACGTTAGCACGACGCGCAAGTTTGGAAGTTGCACTGTATTGAGAAATGTAGCTGAATTCGTGAGAATTCAGACACTTTGCAATGAAGACGCGGCCAGAATTCTCACGAATTCTGCTACGAAATCACAAGTGTGCAACTTCAAAACGTGCAAGCTAGTGATTTGGAAGTTAGATTCACTTGCTTGCGCGTCGTGCTGGGGATGTTGGAACCAGCCGCTCGCTAAAGACTCTCTGTTCGGAATCAACGATTGCAGAGTGTTCGATCCACGGTAATCCTTCCAAAGTACATCCATGATCCGACGTCCTATTCCTACGTGGCTCTTTTGGCTACTCGCCATCGGTGGAGTTGCGGTGCTGTTAGGTGCCTACGAAGTGGTTTCGGCGAGGCAAACACGAATCAATCCACTTCAAACTACCATTCCATCCTTCCAACAGCTTGGCGAAGGCCTGAAGCAGATTTTCCAACCGCAGGGGCTTGCCGAAAACCCAAAGCCTGCCATGTTCTGGGTGGACATTCGAGCCACGCTTTGGCGACTGATCATCGGGATGGGGGTTGGTGTGATCGCGTCCATTGTCGTTGGCATCCTGATGGGAGCTTATCGATGGATCGAAGCACCGCTCAGCTCTGTGGTTATGTTTCTCTCCAAAGTCCCACCGACGGCGATGATGCCAATCTACTTTGCCGTTGTCGGGACAGATCAAAAGATGTTTACGTCGATGGTGGCGCTCGGCATCTTTTTTTCGATGACGCAGTCAATTTACAAGGCCGTGCGACAGGATGTTAGCGATGAGGCGATCAACAAGGCTTATACGCTTGGTGCATCCGAAATGGAAATCATTTACGAAGTCATTTGGAAGCAAATTTTGCCGAAGATCATCGATAGCGTTCGAATGCAGATTGGACCTGCGATGGTCTTTTTGTTAGCTGCTGAAATGGTGGTTGGCAGCGCTGGGTTGGGCTACCAGATCCGAATGCAGTCTCGAATCTTGAACATGAGCGTTGTCTATGTCTACTTGGCGATCTTGGCCATCATTGGATTGATTGCCGAGTGGGGGCTTGCGACGCTTCGTCGAAAACTTTGCCCATGGTACGTAGACTAGACGTCATCAATAGGAAACTTCCATGAGCGAATTCGCACTAGAAATTAAATCGTTGAGTCACGTTTTCGGTTCGTATCGAGTGCTTGACAACATCAATTTGCAGGTTCTTCCTGGTCAAATTGTGGCAGTTGTCGGACCGAGCGGATGTGGCAAGAGCACACTTCTCAAAGCCATCTTGGGGACGCATCCACCAACCGAAGGCGAAATCCTCACCGATGGGATGCCTGTTCGTGGACCGAATCGCAACGTTGGTATCGTCTACCAAAACTATGCTCTTTACGATTTCATGACAGCCGAAAAAAACGTTAGCTTTGGGTTGAAGCTGGATGAGACATCGTTGCCGATGCGAATCTTTGGTCCTCGCAGGTACTTTGCGTTGCGACGGCAGCACGTTGAAAAGTCACGCGCGTTTCTGCATCAAGTAGGATTGGCAGACGCTTGCGGCAAATATCCCAATGAGATGTCGGGTGGAATGAAGCAGCGAGTGGCGGTGGCTCAAGCGTTCATCATGCGTCCCAAAATCGTCTTGCTCGACGAACCGTTTGGTGCGCTGGACGAAGCCATGCGCGAGGATTTGCAAATCATGTTGCTTCGCTTTTACCAAGAGAACTTGATCGCAAAGCGAGAAGGGCGACGCCCCGAGTACACGATTCTCATGGTGACGCATGAATTGAACGAAGCCATCTATGTCGCCGATCGGGTGATTGGCCTTTCTCGCTTTCACACGCAAGGTGAAAACGGAGCTGCAATCGTCTACGATCGGCCCTGTCCAGTCTTTCGGCCGGACGATCCCCGTGACTTCACCAAGTTCGTTGAGCAAAGAGAAGAGCTTCGCAAAGCGGTTTTTGATGAAACGTTTATCAAGGACCGAAACGACCATGTGACGTTTTGGAAAGAGCTCGGCACGCTGGCCGACAGCGTGGCTGCGATCAAGAGATGAGCTGCTGGCGCTTGTGCTATGGGACTCACTTTGTTGGCGTAACGGCGCGATCCGTACGGTGTCGCGAGAAAAAACCAACGTTTTCTAGCACTTCGTGACCGGGCAGCTAGCGCTGCTCCGCTAAAGTGATCGCCACTTGGATTAGCGATTGCCACTTGGAAGGTAGCGGAATCTCGTAAGAGTTCCCATAGCGCCTCAAACTCTAGGAAGTTTTACAACTTCCTCTACCTGGGCAGGATTGCTTCAAAGCCTTCTGGGCTAAATACGACTTCTCGCTAGCATTTCACCCCGTCAGGCTGGATTCGTTTTCCTAATCTTGCTATTCCATGGCGAATGTCTTACCATTTAAGTTCCTCTGGCTGTAAAAATCGTGCCCAAATACAAAGGATTCTAGTATGCGTCTTCGCTTCCTTTCTTCAAGAACGTTTTTCTTAGCGACCCTCCTCACTTGGGGATTGGTCTCACCCATGGCGGCCGTCAATGCAGCCAACAACGAAGCGACTCACAAGCAGGCTCGAAGCATTGCTCCCATGGTAGAAGGTCGGCCAGTCAAATTGGAGACTTTTTGCGTCGGCCCAGACAACAACCTCTGGATGTGTTGCGCCGGCACAGGTGCGGATAAAGGTTTGGTGATGGTTTATAGCGGAGAGGGTGAGATGCTTCACTCGTTTCCTTTGAAGTTCATACCGCAAGCCTTGAACTTCTCGCCAGATGGAAAGCTTTTCGTTGCAGGCTCGGGCAAGGTTGCGAAAATGACATCCGAAGGCAAAGTCGAGCTAGAGATCGACGCGCCAAACATCGGCAACCAAGAAGAAGCTCTCGCGGCACTGAAGAAAGAAAACGAAAAGCGAATCCAGGAACAAACGAAAGCTGCCAAGACACAGCTCGATCGTTTGGAAGAGCAGATTGCCAAGCTGGAGATCGTTCCGGAAGACGAAGAGGAAAAGGCAAAGACTCGTCGCGAACGTCGACTGAAATTGCTCAATGTTTCAAAGAAGCAGTTTGAAGATGCGGCCGCCAATATGGCGCAGGCATTCGATCAATCGGGCTCCATGGCCAGATGGGCCAATGCGACTGGTCTAGCTGCCACAGAAGATGATGTCTTTGTTTCTTGCCCGATGTTGACCGGTTATGGTTACGCCATTTGGCGGCTCGATCATAACTTGGAAAACGCCAAGTCGATCATGGATGGAGTCGGTGGTTGCTGCGGGCAATTGGACATTCAGACCGATGGTGAGAATCTTCTGATAGCTGAGAACACCAAGTTTCAGGTTGGCTTCTATGACCGTGATGGCAAGCGACTCAATGGCTGGGGAAAACGTTCTCGCAACGACGACGAGGGATTTGGTTCCTGCTGTAACCCGATGAATGTTCGATGCTGCAGCAACGGCGAAATCTTGACAGCTGAATCCAGCATCGGTCACATCAAGCGATTTAGTCAAGCGGGAGAGTATCTCGGGTTTGTGGGAACAGCCAAGGTTGCTGGCGGTTGCAAGCATGTTGCTATCGGTTTCGATCCAACTCGCAATTGGCACTACATGATGAACGAAGACCGCTCGCACGTTGCCGTCCTTGTGCCACGCAAAGATGCGCCAGCCGAGTCGGAAGATGAAAAGCTATCCCGCGAGGCGCTGGCTTTGTTAGGCAAAAACATTTATGGAACTTGGGAAATCACGTCAGAGAAAGTTGACACCAAGGACCAAGATCCAGGATCGATGGCCAATTACATTCAAAGCGGTTTCGCTCACATGGAGTTTGCTCCAGACGGAATGCTTGTCAAAGGTCCAAAGGGAACGAAATCAGCCAAGCCTGAGGGCGAAGCTCAATCTGACAAAGGCGTGTTCGGTGCCATTCTCTCTGCTGTAACGGGCAGTGATGAGCAAGCTGCACAGATGATCGCAGGTGGCTCTTCGAAGTGGCAAGCCATTCAAGCACATGATGGCAAACTTGATCTAGTTACGATCGACGAAGGCGTACAGGGCTTCGGAGCGACTGTCGAGTTCTTGAAGGATGACACTGCAAAGTTCGTGTTCTTCTATGGAGAGCCCACGTCTCCAATTGGCGGAACGTTCGTCTTCAAGCGAGTCGCGTTGGAAGCATGCGGCAAAGACTGCAAATCAGCGTGTGGCGACGGAGCCTGTGACAAGGAAAAAGAACCAGCAGCAAAAGAATAGTTTTTTGGGATAGCGTTTTTTTGATTGGCCGGGGTTGGGAGCATGCTTTCTGACCCCGGCCTTTTTTGTTGCAAAGCACATCCGCATGTGCTTATCGTATCAATTAGCCGATGGGCCCTAGCTTTGTCTTTCCTCGCAGCTTTTCCATTATGCGATAGTTGCTCCATGTAGCATTGTGGTCTTGTTGGAGATGAGAAACGGGTTTAGACACCCTCCCGCTGGGAGGATCGAGCGTAGCGAGGGGAGGGTGAAGTGCCAACAGCGATTGCACAAGTCAGTTCACCCTCCCCGGGCCGAAGGCCCGACCCTCCCCGAGGGAGGGTGACTTAAAATGTGGAGCCCGGGAGCGAGTTGTTGCTCAAGCCTCAAGCCTTACACCTTAAGCCCCACGCTGTACTTTGGCGGTGCCGTATGCGGTATCCGTTGTCCCCGCACCGGCGTGAGTAGTCCCACATCGTTCCAGGGGTCGATTGCTCGCCGTATCGATTCGATGTTGCTGTCTTCGTTTTGGCTCAATAGTTGGCAGTAAGACTGCAATGTTCTTTCCTGCATCAGATTGATTTCACAGGACAGATAGCCGTTGCTCCAGCGACTCGGATCAAGTGCCATCACCCGTTCAAAGTGGATCGCCGCTACGAAATACCAAGCTGCAAAGGCGCAGAAAGTTGGAAAAGACGGGAGGGCGAGGTAGCAACCGCCCACGAGCAAATCGATCCATTCGATTTCGCGTCGCAGCTGGTTATCATAGGTTAACCACCTCGCGGAGTCGCTTGAGTCGACGGAACCGTCTGCAACGAGAAGCTCCGCAATTCGAAGTACTCCGCTCAGCGCGTGTGCAATGCCAGTACTGTGCAGTGGATCGACGAACCCGTATGCGGTCGGCAATTGTATCCATCCGTCCCCAACAGCCCGCTTTCGGCATCGACTCAATCGGTCGCTCCATTTCAATGCCCCGTTGCCAGCTTCCACGGGGTTCGCATGAGACAACAGGTCCTTTATCGATGGATACTGTTCAACCCAGCGATTCCACATTTGTTGCCCTTCACTCACCGTCCCGATTGGCTTCCAGAACTTCGTCGGCTGGACGATACCGACGCTTGTCACGCCCGAATCAAATCGCAGCATCCACATCCATCCGTTCGGAACGACATGGTGTTGCGCGGAATCATCGGCGCAGAATCCCGATGCTGAATCGATAGGTGACGTTGGATCTAACGGATCAGCGAAGCCTTTCACCCCAGTGAAATGCCCGAACACCGACGCGGTTTGCGTCTTCATCCAATCGTCGTCGCGTTGATTACCAAGCCATCGCTCTGAGAAGTCTCCACCTCCGCCAGCATCGATCAGCCAACGCGCTTTTATGTCTCGCGTGTTTTTTTCGTTGTCGCGATTCATGATTCGAATGCGCCAAATGGAATCATCGCGGCAACAATTTTCGATGCCAGCATTTTCAAGAAGTTCGCATCCGCTGGCAACGGATTGACGGGCGAAGAACAGATCGACATCGCTTCGAAGCCACTGCGTATCGCTCCAGTAGTCCGTTTGCGACGCGGCCACCATCAGCGAGGTCGAGTGATCAGGGCCATTGTGAAAAGGGCGATCTGGTGAATGAGCGAAGTACGTGAAGCCTCGCTTCTTTCCGCAGGTTATCTCCGGATACGTTTCCTTCCATGTCCCCCACGCTGCCAATGGACGCAACTCAGGCATTTGCCATCGATCGGCTAAGTAAGCCAATAGGAAATCAGCAGTGGGAGTTGACGACTCGCCGATCGCGAATCGAGGATGCTTTGCGCGGTCAATGATCGCAACGCGCCAACCGTTCTTGGCAAGTATCTTACCGAGGATCGATCCAGCGAACCCAGAGCCAACGATGACGGCATCATACAGTGCATTCACAGCGGATTTCCGTTTCATCTTGCGGAAGTATTCTTTGTTCGCGATTGCATAGGGCAATATGTTTTACCAGCGAATCACGGCATTCAGGGCAGCCACCTTGCCAGTTTTCATAATCCCAAAGATCGAACTCGATGGTGGTGCTCCCTGCGGACGAAACTCCAACCGAAGAAATTTCACTTCGGCTGAATGTTTTGTAGAGCTCGCGAATCATCGATACTGTTGGCAATTGATACCCCTCCGTATCGATCAGTCGATCGATCCAACCATTGCCTGCTCGCACGGGGATAATGCTGACGTGTCGAACGCGCCGTTCCATCGCGTAGGCGACCGTATTCCGAGTCCACTCAACAGCCTCCTTTTGGTCAACTCCGGGTGGATGGAGCAAGACAAAGACACGAACGTCAATATTCAGGCATTGGCATTTCGCGACAGCTCGATCAAAGTCTGCGAGAGTCATCCTCTTATTCATGATTTCGATCGCATTTGGATGGATCGATTCTAGTCCCATGGCAACCTCAAGCTGACCGGGAATAGCCTTCGAAAATGCCGCCATTCGATCGTCACAAAAACGTGGATGGTTCTCGACGATGACACGTTCAAATGGAGAGCAGTGTTCGGCAATCGCATTCAAGTCTTCGGTCGGAATCGATCGGGGATCGAAAAAGTTGCTGGCGTTGTAGAGTTTGAGCCAGCGTCTACCATTCGAACTCTCCGGTTTCAGCACTTGAGCCAATTGAAAAGGAATGGCACCGACCGGTGTGTTGCCCAGGGATGTGTATTGCCATAGGTCGCACATCGAACAGCGGAACGGGCATTCTGCTCCGGTCAAAAAGACGGTAGTCGTGTCAACTTCGCCGCCGATCCCGTCCGGTTCAAGCGCGCGAAGGACTTTGGGAATCGACCACGCGGAAGGGCGATTGATTTCGGGCCGGAGCAATTCGATTGCTAATTTGTCAGGTTTCATGGCTCCCGCTTTGAAAACAGGCTTTTGTGTAGCGAAAGTCGTCAAGACTTTCGGCTGCAGCCTCATCGCCTAGACGATTGAAACTCTCGACGAGTTTCGCTAGAGTAAGTTTTCGCAGAGTTGCCGATAAGGGGCGAGGGGGAGAAAAACATTTAGTACAAAACCAATCGTTCCCACTAACGCGTAGGCTGATAAGCACTCAGAAACTCGAATCGGTATTCGGCCTCGTCCTTGGGGAACAGTTCCGCGAATCGAACCTTGTCAATCGCGCCGTGCTGGAATCGACGCTTCTCGAAGATCGGCATTTCGATGTTGCATACCGATTGAATACCGCGACGAATGACTTCCCCTTTGAGATCGTATAGTTTGCGGTGATCCCAATCCGTCAATTCGATAAACGGAATAGCTTCGGCCACTTCGATCACGCGTGGCAATGCAAAGGGACTGAATCCGGTGAAACCGAAATGGGCTGCCGGAGCGCTGGTTCGAATGTGACCACGGCTTTGGCCTCCGCTGTAGGTCAACGAATGCTTGATTGCATGTACTCCCCAACCTTCTTGATACAGCATGAGGTTGTTGAGTACGCTGCGAATGGTCAGTTCGGGATTCTCCTCGATTGGATAGTCCTTGAGGTTTTCGTCGCCACCGTCGCCGTCGGCGAGATACTTCCACCCTGGATACCGATTTCGAAGTTCGCGGCATAGAGCCATCGCCATCGTCCCGCTTTGGACATCCAGAGGCTTGTAGTCCTCTAGTACATGGACTGTTTCACGCCAGTCCAATGCATCGCTGTTGCATTCAACGATCTCAAGCAACTCTTCCATGCGGCATTTGCGGACAAACTCCTGCGCCTGAGCAGCGTCACCTTCGGAGTGGTCGATTCGAAGCGTAAATGCTTTGAGTCTGGAGGGTGACTCGCCACGTTTAAGCAGTCGGTCATAGATCGCGATCAGAACCGCCCCCGAGTCGATGCCACCGGAGAACAGAACTCCAATTGGTTCGGAAGCCGGAATGGTATCGAGCCAGCGATCGCACTCTTGCGAAAGTCGGGCAACATACTGTTCCCCGATCACATTCAGGTCGGCTGGCAATGAGTTGCGTTGTGGCTCAAAGAATCGCACATATCTTGGGTTGGGATCAGGGCATCCCAGCAGTTCGATTTGAACCACATGGTGAGCGGGGACCATTCGGGTGTAGGAAGGATGGAATTGATCGGCAATTCCCATTTCGGTTAGGCGCCCAACTATTTCATCCATGCGTTCGGCGACGATCAAACAAGGGCCATCGACTAGCTTTGCCAAAAAATAGCGGAGAGGGCGTCCGATGGACCTGGCCATACGAACGGTTTTCCCGCTGGCAACCATGATGGCAAACTGACCATCAATCTCGTCAACTTGCTTGGCATCGCCCGAAAGAACTCGCTGTTCTGCCTCAGCATAGCTCATGTTCAAGAGAATATTTCCAGCTGGGTCGAGTAGGTTTTCGATTCGGGAAAGGTACTGGTGATTCATGAGCGTAGAGGATTCGAGTTGGATCGGTTTGGTTTGGGAGCAAGGATTAGGAGTGGATTTCTCTTTGAGCCAAAATTCGTTTTAACAGCATTTCTAGCAGTATATCGTATTTTGGAATTGAGTTAACCGATTGGCACGCAGCTGCTCCGACGCTACGGGAAAAAAGTCTCGTGGGTAGCGAAAGTCGTCAAGACTTTCGGCTTCGGCCTAGGGGCAATCGAAACTCTTGACGAGTTTCGCTACGAGGTCCTTCGCTACGAGGTCCTTCGCTACGAGGTCCTTCGCTACGAGGTCCTTCGCCACGAGGTCCTTCGCCACGAGTCGCGGCATCATATTCCATGGTGGGGCACTCTTACCGAGAGTGCCGTGAGTGACATTGTAGGCCCTATCCGATAGAATGTTGCAGCTCCGAGTTAGTCCTTAAACAACGCGCCCTGAACGAGGCTACCAAAAGTGTCACGCTCCATTCTCAACTTCACTTTTCGTCTTTCTTGTTTGCTGATCATCAGCCTGATTGCGACTAAAAACTCTAGAGCGCAGGATGCCTCTGCCAAGAGTTCAGGTATAACCGTGACGGTTTCTCAGCAAGTGAAGATCACCGCAAGCAAGCTTCGCCTGCTGCTCCCAATGCGGGTCGAAACTCGCGATGGAACGAGTGTTCTAAAGGCGATGAAGAACCACCAAGAAGCAGTCAGGAAGGAGCTAAAAGCGTTTGGAGTGGATGATTCTGCTATTGAGTTTTCATCTCCGCTGGTAACTGCCGGGATTCCCGGAGTCGAAGATCCCGATGCTTCGAGAAAGGCAGCGCGCAATCAGGTCATTCAAATGCGAAACATGAACCCTCATATGAAGGCTCAGTATCCTGTTCCAAATTTAGACGACGAAGATGACTCGGAGCTGCCTATTGTCTATGCCGCCGACTCAACACTCGTTGTCGACTGGCAACTGGATAAGCAATCGGATGAGGCAGCGATTCTTTTGCCATCGAAGGTAAAGAGGCTGTACGAACAGAAAGACCTTACCGGGAAAAAGCGACGGATCGAATTGACAGATGTAGAACAGAGCCTCGTCGAACCACTATTGGGCAGCACAAATTACATTTCCTATCCCGCCCAGGCATCTGGAAACAATCGGCTCTACTATGTGGGAGAAGTATCTCCAGAACAAGAAAAGAACGCTTTTGCTGAAGCTGTAAAAAAGGCAAAAGGACAAGCAGAGTTGATTGCCCAGGGCTCTGGGCTTCGACTGGGGAAAATTCGTTCTATTCTGACATCGAATGGCGGTGATTTCACCTCCCTGCAAGCGAACCTGTATATGGCGATGCGATCAGACACAACGGACGGCAAGATCAGGGAAAAGAATGATCGCGAAGTTTTGAGCACTGATTTGGACGGCCTGAAAAAACAAGTTTATTTGGTTGTGGTATTCGATTTTGAGTAACCTAGCCAAAAAAGCAAAGTGGCTCTTCATCAGGGTCACGCTCCTACTTGCGGCGACTGTGATTGTGCTGTTCCTTCGAGGTAATTCGGGAATCGAGCCTCTGGCTGACTCGCAGGTAGAACTCATAAAGACCATCAACGGGACAACCTACGTTGTGACATCAGACGGACGCTTGTTCAGCGTCGATGATCGAAATCGAAAGTGGTATTACATGGACAAGGTGTATCACCCTGAGGAAATGGCGAAAGCGTATCAACATGATGGTGGCGTGACGTATCGAATCGGCGAAGGGAGCGAAAAAAGGATCGCCACTCGACGAGAATTCAGCGAGTCGTTCGAAAGATTGAGTCTTGGAGTAAATGGCCTGAGGGAGTTGGTTGGAGAGGTGCGAGGTTGGGGCGCGTTGACATTGCAGTCACCGAAAGCTCGTGAAGTGGCTGATTACGTGAAATTGAGAAACCAGATTCTGAAAGGAGGACAAACGTTTTTGGATGCTTCGGTTGCGCCGGATGACCAGCATGTGCATTCAGGGGACAGGGCATTGCTGTGTGTATCGCCCGCCAAGCCTAGTGGCATGGTGACCTGCAAAGCTTCGATTTCCTCGCCGCTGGTTTACTTCACCTATGGCGATGATTTCTGGTATCAAGCCTATTACTACGCGGAAGATTCGCTTCCGTTTACCTTGATGGATCTTGAATGCGAGTGGATCAAGCAGCATGCTGGTATTCGGCTTTGCATTACCGAAGAAGGTCATTTGGAGGCGGAGCTCAAGTCTCTAGACAAGCCGAGGTTTCGACAGTCTTCGGATGGTGCAGTTGTTTTTCCAATGGGACAATGGGTCAAAGTGCAAACACACATTCATCTGTCTAATGACAACGAGGGGCACGTCAGAATCTGGCAAGACGACAAGCTCATCGTTGACGCAAGTGGTGTTACCCTACCGATCCGTTCTGCCATCTACAGCTCGCTTGAGATTGGTATTTCTGCCCACAGTTACGGGAGCAAACAGGCAAAACTATGGGTCGACGACATTCTGGTGTCGGACAGACCTTTTTAGGCATTAATCGAAAGTGATTGCCATCGGGCCGATGGCAGCTGAAGTTGAAACAGGTATCCCCCAAGAATCATTTGCGTAGAGAGAAAAGACGGTGTCTTCATAGACAACTCGCCAAGCTTCCGTTTTGGTGCCGGGCTTCCCAAGCCATTTCTTCACCGGCGCGTTGGCTTGGACTAAGATCACATCGGCTGGATATTCTTCAAGAACTTTTTCCCAACCTTGACTCGCCGAATAAAACTGATTGTGTTTGGGAAGCACGTCGTCCCGGTAGGCAACTTCATATCGACCATCGATGCTGACTCGAACCGCGGGGTAACACATCCAGGAAACGTAGGCGCCCGATGCAAAAGGGGTCATAAGATTGCCCGAGAAGGAGTGAGCCTTTAAGTATTGCACTGCACCAGTCGGATAGACCATCGCTCCGTCAGGATCGTTGTTCGGCAATGTGACTTTCCAGATTGGGTTCAAAAGAATAAACCCAAGACAAGCGATCGAAACGACGAAAGCGATACGGATTGCCACCGTTCGGCAGTTTATCAACGTCGCAATCGCGGTTCTTCCGAAAGCCGTCGGGGTTAGCCAGCCTGGCATGTAGGCCATCCAAACGATGGCGTAAATCGAACCGTGTCGCAAATGCTTTAACGCCATGTAGGCCGCCAGGCAGCAAAACAACCAACCTCTCAGCCTTGACCAACGTCGATTCTTGGCTACGTAACCAAGGGCAAAGACGGACAGAGAAAATGCCGCCATCGTGGTAATGTTATCATGCGTCATCCATAAGGGCTGCCATTCGAGCATAGTCGGACGAGGCATGGTGATGGCTCGAAGTAAATAGGGTCCGTACTGCAACCCCCAAGGATTGATTTGCAATCCGATAACGAGAATCGGTGGGAGGAGCAAATGATGCCACAGCTTGAAGTAGGCTGTTTGAAGACTCGCGAGCGACCACTCGTCGCCGAGCTCATTCAGCCAGCGCTCAACGACATGAAAGAACATCAATCCAACCCCAACGACGAAGCCAGCATGCATGTTTAGCCACACAATGTACAGAAAACTCCAGGCGATGACCCAACGTTTCTGGCCATGCCAATCCGATTGCTGCATGAGGATTTGGAGCAGAATGAATAGTAGCGTAAAAATTTGAGCTCGAATGGTTCCGAAACCGACCCACAACAATGGAAATAGGATCGGAGCGCATGCCACGATCAACAGTGGGTGAGCTCCACCGTTGCGAGCGCAGCGATAGAGAGCCGCCGCGATCGACAGCACAATCAGAACCCTCAGGACAGCCATCCCGTCCAATCCGAGTGGACTCATGCCCGCGCACCAGTAAAGGACGAGTCCTGTCCCCCATTCATGATGCACCGCCGGCTGAATGGTCGGGGTAAATGCGAAGACATCTCGCAGAGGAAATGTTCCGCTCTCAGCGAAGACTCGCACTAATGCCATTTCATGAAAGGCATCGTGCGTAATGTCGCTTAACCTCGCAATGTACGCAAAGAAGGCCACGAGAAGCGAAACAGCCAAAACGGCGATGAACCGTCCGTCGCGAAGCCGTCCTATTCTTAGATTTTGTTGAAGCATCATCAGAACCATTCTGTCGGACGAGATAGCTAGCAGACTGAAATGAAATGACGATTTTTCCGAACTTTCATTCAAGATTGACCTAGAGACCATTTTGGCCCGTCTCCTAGACTCCCGGGCAGTCAAAACTGGATCGGAATGCAGGATGCGGACCGACCCTAATCAACGGACTTCAGCGATGGAGTTCAAAGCATTCCGTTTTTGGAGCTTGATTCGCATGGATGCACGACGGTTGTTGTTCACAGCAGTGGCTTTGCTGGCATTTGCTTCTACAGGCACAGCACAAGTGTTTGTTGGGCCAAGGTCCTTGGTCCAATCTCCGAACTTCCGAGTTTTTGCCAGGAACGCGCAGCTCGCCAACGACGTCGCCAAGTCCGCCGAAGAAAACCGAAAAGCATTGGCAATACACTGGCTCGGCAGGGAATTGCCAAACTGGCCAGAGCCATGCCCTCTGATCGTAAATGATGGTCCAAACAAACCTGCAAGTGGTGAAACCAAGTACACTCTGGTTGGCGGTGGCGTCGCAAACTTTCAAATGACAGTCTCTGGCACTCCAGAGCGAATCATCGATAGTGTTTTGCCTCACGAGATTACACACACGGTCATGGCCAGTCATTTTTCGGCGTTAGGAAAACCAGTACCGAGGTGGGCAGACGAAGGTGCGTGCACCACAGTGGAACATCAAAGCGAACGCAGCAAGCACGATGTGATGTTGGTCCGATACCTCAGCGAGGGACGCGGCATTCCGTTCGCGACATTATTTGCGTTGAAGGACTATCCACCCGACATGATGCCGCTTTATGCCCAAGGCTATAGTCTTTCTTGCTTCTTGATTACCCAAGGTGGTCCACAACGATTTGTTAAGTTTCTAGAACGCGGAATGGAAAGTGAAGACTGGGTTGCCGCAACCGACGAATTCTACAGCTATCCAAAGCTTGGTAAATTGCAGTCGGCGTGGAACAAATGGGTCAGTGATGGCGGCGGTCCAGTGGACAACCATACTGCAGATGCGTTGGGAGTTTCAACACGCGCAATCGCAAGCAATGCTCAAAACCTGAACGCGCTGGCAAACAATTCGGAGGTCCGAACGGCGGTCGCCATTCAACCGATTAGCAATCCAGGTCCGAGTCCGGTGCAGATGGCGGGCGGCGTTTCGTCGAGTTCCGGCAGTTACTATTTGGACCAATTACGAATGCAACAACAAAACGCGGGGGCTGCAATTCCTCAAAGTGTCAGTTTACCCGCACCGTTCCAAACATCAGGCGGTGGGACCATCCGTCGTTAGCAGTGCACAGTTTTCCAAGCCGCTAAGCGAGCGGCCATGGCATCTGTGCGTAGCACGACGCGCGAGCTAGTGAATTAGCACGACGCGCAAGTTTTGCAGTTGCACAATTGTGATTTCGTAACAGAATTCGTGAGAATTCTGGCCGCGTCTTCATTGCAAAGTGTCTGAATTTTCACGAATTCAGCTACATTTCTCAATACAGTGCAACTTCAAAACGCGCAAGCTAGTGAATTAGGACTATTTGTGTTGAGGGCCGAAGTCTCGACACACTCCGATCGTGTGCAGCCCCTCCGGCCAAAGCTGTGATTTATTTTCCCTTGGAAAAAACAGACTTTTCTGTAGCGAAAGTCGTCAAGACTTTCGGCTGCATTGCATAAACCACCGAAACTCTTGACTAGTTTCGCTACAAAATGCTTGTCGTGTTAAGGTAGTGTTAACGCCAACGCTTGTCGTGCTTTTTAAAATCCGCGAAAGCTGCTGCCGGCTTGGGCAATCATTGATGTTTTGAGTAGCTTGAATCACAATGGAGGCTGGTTCAGCCCGATGCAAACAGCATCCAACTCCCTCCCCACCCCCTCCCCATGTTCTTTTTTACAGCATTTTTGAATGCCCAGCGACATTTCAGGCTTTTCATTGCGGTAGGTGTTTGTGCGGTCGCAGGCTGCCAGCACGCCGCGGATTCCCCAAAATTGCCATCGGAAACCCCGGAAACCGTCATTAGCGGAACCGCGATCACCATCGAGCCGACAGTCTGGCCAACTCTCGTGAAGAGCCAAGGCACTTTGATCGCAGACGAGGTTACGACGGTCGGTGCAAAGGTATCCGGTCGAATCACTGAGGTTCCGGTCGACCTAGGCGACATCGCTTGTCAGGATGATGTATTGGTGCAACTTGACCGTCGAGAGTATCAGTTGATGGCGGAACAAGCAGATGCGCAACTGCTTCAGGCCAGATCAGCAGTTGGTTTGAAGCCAGGCGATCCAGTCGATGGATTAAATCCAGAAAATGCACCTCCTGTTCGCGAAACCAAAGCCGTTTGGGACGAAGCAAAAAAGGCAGTCGAGCGACTGCGCCAGCTCTCAAATCGCGATGCGATTAGTGATGCGGAATTGGATTTGGCTGAGTCGGCAGAACGTGTTGCGTCAGCACGATTCTCATCGGCACAAAACGGTGTTCGCGAAAAGATCGCGTTGATCGCCGTCCAATCTGCAGCCCGCGACTTGGCTTATCAGCGTCTTTCCGAGACGTCCGTTCGAGCCCCCTTCCAAGGTGCCATCGAGTCTAGATTGGTTGCGACAGGTACTTATGTTCAAGCGGGCCAACCGCTCATGAGCATCGCGAAGACGACCGTGCTGCGCTTTCGCGGGAGCGTGCCGGAGCGGTTTGCGCAGAAGCTCAAAATCGGGCTGCAGATTGCACTCAAATTTGAATTGAGCGATCAAGTTCGAACGGTTGCCATAACTAGGATCAGCCCAAGCCTAGATCAAGTGAACAGGTCTTTGGTCTTCGAAGCAATCGTCGACAATCAAGATGGCCGATTAAGAAGCGGCCTATTTTCAGAGGGAGTCATTCAAATGGATGCAGAGTCCAAAGCATTGGTGATCCCAAACTCGGCTCTCGTTCGATTCGCTGGTGTGGACAAAGTCTGGAAGATTATCGACGGGAAACTCAAAGAACAAGTCGTCAGCCTGGGGCGTAAGAACGGAGACATGATCGAGATCCAATCTGGAATCACAAGCGGTGACCAATTGTTGCTTGAAGGCAAAGACGGAAAAGTCGGGCGATTCGAAGCCAAGAGTTGATGAGTATCGACTCAATCGTTTAACAGTCAGCCGTAGGCGTACTCAGCCTCACCTAACCCGCCCAGAATCTCAGTCAACTCCATCCGGATTGAGTGAGAATCGAATTGTTTCGAAGCGTTGTCACTCGCTTTTGGAGTATGGCATTTTCGATACGTATCACCGTCCGCATCTGTAAATTGCTCCAGCTGGAACTCGACCAAGTTGATGCTCCAATATTCCTTCACACCTGCGCTTGCGTAGATACGAGCTTTACTTCGATCTTTTTGAATTGAAGTATCCGCAACTTCGATGACCAATGCCACTTCGTCACCACTGGGGTAACGTGTTCGGCATTTGGCATTGCTGGTATTGAGATGGACATCGACAAGAATCCTTGAGTCGGTTCGAACAAAGCGGGCCATACCCTGACAGCATTGGAGCTACCAGAACTTTTCAACTCCCCCGCTAACATGCTAAGCTACCGTTGTGATCCTTCCCGTTTCAATTGTTTCCTGCAAAGAATTGTGAGTAGACGTATCCCATGTTCAGTCGACTTCTTCTTCCATTTTGTATGTTTACCGTAGTCTTTGCGATTTCCGGGTGCGGAAAGAACCATCCTGGAATTTACACCCAGCCAGAAGTCGAAGCACAGGTCAGGAAGAGTTTGGAGCTAACTGAGATTCAAATTAATGCAGATCCGTCGGGCGGCTACACCGGGACAGGAAAGGCGGCGAGCGGCGAAAGCTACAAGCTCAAGATTACTCAGAATGTCGCCAAGAAAGAACTGAGTTGGAAGGCGGAAGGGGACCGCGGGGACTTGCGCGAAGGCGAATACCATTTCGAGTAGTTTTGAAGTTGCACTGTATTGAGAAATGTAGCTGAATTCGTGAGAATTCAGACACTTTGCAATGAGGACACGGCCAGAATTCTCACGAATTCTGCTACGAAATAACAAGTGTGCAACTTCAAAACGCGCAAGCTAGTAGGGGCCAAAAGGCCGACACACTCCGACGTGTGCAGCCCCATCGGCCAACTCGGTCATGTATTTTCTGCTGGAAAAAGCAGCCGTTTCTGCAGCGAAAGTCGTCAAGACTTTCGGCTGCATTGCATAAACCGCCGAAACTCTTGACGAGTTTCGCTACGCAAATCGACCCAATATTCGATCTGTAAGCCGTGGAAAGAGTCGACCTGCCCACACGAGCCCCTTGCCGCCAAGACTCAATATCATTTCTCGTTTGGAGCGCACGAGCGTCGCGATTGCGAGTTGGGCCACGCGTTCAGGCCGCATGCTGCCAACCGATTTGCTTTTCACGTTGGGGTTGGTATCAACGAGCGAGTCAAAGAATTCGCTGCGCGTTGTGCTTGGACTCAGCATAAGTACTTCGATACGTTGCGCCGCCAACTCCACTCGCAGGGATTCTGCCCAGCCACGCATCGCAAATTTGGCCGCACAGTATTCGCTTTTGTTTGGGACTGCTCGGTGGGAAAGTACTGAACCGATATTGAGGATGGCCGGCCGGCGTCCCATTGCCAATAGTGGCAAGCACAATCGAGTGAGTTCCACCGGGGCAAAGAAATCGATCTCCATGACGCGCCGCAGTCGCTCGGCGGAGGCATCGTCGAAACGCCCAATTGCCCCGGCTCCAGCGTTGTTGATCAAGACGTCAACTGCATTCCATTCCACTGTTGCGTATGAGACAATCTCCTGACGATGTTGCTCACTGGTCAAGTCGCCTACCATCGTGGTTAAGCTACCAGGCATGTCACGGCAAAGTTGCTCAAGTTCTTGCAATCGATCAGCCCGACGGGCGGTTGCTAGGACCGTTGCACCTCGCTGGCAAAGT
The DNA here is from genome assembly GCA_947463915.1 of Planctomycetaceae bacterium. GTDB lineage: Bacteria > Planctomycetota > Planctomycetia > Pirellulales > Pirellulaceae > JBKCUI01. The sequence continues at coordinate 19,537 of CANHVO010000020.1, read as the reverse complement.
TGGATCGCCAACGCTCGACCGATCCCGCTCGACGCGCCGGTAACGATGATCCTCGCATCCTTTAGATTGCGTCGAGCCATTCGCTAAGCAACTTCGCCTATCGTGCCCGAAGTAGCTCCGCCAGCCATGGGCTCACTGTTGGCATGACTTTGATCCTCATTGGATGCCGAGGGCAAAAAAGTTGCGGAGTCAGGCAGGCACTTCTCAGCTGCGATAGGAATCTTGCCAGCAATGACTCGGATGTCTGCGCCATGTCCAGCCAATTTGCCGGCAGCACTGCTCGGCATGCGGCAATGAACGAGCGCATGATCATCGTTGTACTGCTTGGACATGATCTCTGCGACGCTAGCCAGCCATGCAATCGTCTTTCCGTCTTCCAGCGGCAATCGCACCTCAAGCTCCACGAAGTTTTTCGTGAGGGCATCGCTCACTGCCATCGCAAGTTTTTGGATGCCGAGTCCCGTGTGCGCCGAGATAGGAATCGAGTTTGGATAGCGATCTTGGATCGATTTGACTCGCTCGATAGCTCCTTCGCGGTCCACTTTGTTGAGGACAAGCAAGGTTTCTTTTTCTTCGATGCCGATTTCTTTTAGCACTTTGTAGACGGCGGAAATTTGCTGAAGCACCGCCGGGTTGCTTGCGTCGGCAACGTGCATCAAAAGGTCTGCGTGTCTTGTTTCCTCAAGGGTCGCTCGAAAGCTGGCGATGAGACGGTGTGGCAGATCTCGGATAAAACCAACCGTGTCGCTTAGCAGAATCGGTCCCCAACCGGGAAGCATCCACTTGCGTGTTCGCGTATCCAACGTGGCAAAGAGGCGATCGACAGCTTCGACGTTTGCGTTGGTCAAGACGTTCATCAATGTGCTTTTGCCGGCATTGGTGTATCCGGCAAGCGAAACGCTGAACGTATCACTTCGCGAAGCCACTTCGCGAGCTTTGCGTTTCTCGACTTTTTCAAGTTCCGCCTTCAAGTCTTGAACGCGTTTTTCAGCGAGTCGGCGATCGACTTCCAATTGCTTCTCACCAGGTCCACGCATCCCGACCCCCATCGACTGACGCGACAAGTGGGTCCACATTCGCTTTAGACGAGGTAGGGAGTATTCTAGCTGTGCCAACTCGACTGCCAAACGGGCTTCGTGCGTTTGGGCTTTGGAAGCAAAGATATCGAGAATCAGTTCGGAGCGATCGATGACCTTGATATTGAGGGCTCGTTCGAGATTTCTCGTTTGAGAAGGATTGAGATCGTTGTCGAAGAGAACGACATCTGCGTTCTGCATTTCGATGAGCCCCAAGAGTTCAGCCACTTTTCCTTTGCCCAAATAGGTCGTCTGATCGGGATGTTCTCGACGTTGAAAGACTGTGCCGACGACGGTTGTTCCCGCAGTCGTTGCCAAGCCATTGAGTTCGTCAAATGGGTCCTCCGCTGCGTTATCTTTTGGCAAAATCAATCGCGCCAAAATACTTCGTTCGCTTGCTAAACCTTCCGAGCGATCATGCGTATGCAAAGGGATAATTACTCCTGAGATTGGGTATGTGTAACTCGTTGCCATAAACGATTTGGCACCTGTCCATAAAGTATAGCGACTGACGAAGCCATCGGGCGTGAAAAATCTGGCTCCGGACCGGGGACGGGCGTATTGCAGCAATTGAAAACGAACGATTAAAGCAACTTTTCCGCCAAAACACCATTTTTTGGCGACTTCGTTCGAACTCAAAATTTGGTTCGAGGCAGTCCTACCATGCCGTTTGGACACTTTTCATTCCGAATGGTTCGTCAACTTCGCCTTGTCAGTTCGGAATTATTGATTCCAATTCAGTTCAAAGTGGTCCGAGTCTCGTTTCCGATGGAGTCGAAAAATGCGTATGTCCCTATTGATGGCCGGTTTGGCCTTGAGCACCATCGCTGGTTTGTCGGGTTGTGAATTGAAAAAGACGTCCGCGAAAGCAACGACTAGTGCAGATCCGCACGCTGGCCACGATCACAGCGCCCCAGGGCCCAACGGCGGTCACGTGGAAGCTTTTGACAAGTCCGACTTGCACTTTGAATGGAGTGACGATGACGATAGCCACAAGCTATCCATCTATTTGGACCAGATCGTTAGCAAGGGCGGTAACGTGGAGTCCGTCAAGATCGATGTTGTTTCCGGTGACACCAAGAAAACGTTCACGCTTGAAAAAGACGAGAAGGCGAAAATCGCAGGCTCCGTCTATTTCATCGTCAGTGAAGAGCTACTTGGAATGGTCGATGCAAGCGGAACCGATACCAAAGGCGTTCACTCGAAACTAATCGCGGTCATCGATGGCAAAGAGCAGACTTGTTTGCTAAATCACGAAGATGGCCACAAGCATTAGGCAAATGGGCAGTCGTAGCGGAATTCGTGAGAATTCCGAACTAGCTGAATTCGTGAGAATTCAGCTACGAATTGAAAAGGCTACGAATTGAAACGGCATCAGATTGTGGTCTGTTTTTTCCTCCGTTCGCTTTATTGTAAAACGATTGTCTCAATCGTTTGTCGTCTCTTTCAGTAGCAATTGCATTACTCTACCTACCAGGACCTTACATTGAAGATTCTATTGGCTAACGACGATGGCATCCATGCTCCTGGCATTTTGGCGATGCGAAAAGCCCTAGTGCAGCTAGGCGAAGTATTGGTGGTTGCGCCCGCAACGGAGCAAAGTGGCGTCGGCCACTCGATCACCTACTTGTCGCCGCTCACCTGCAAAGAAGTTTTCGATGGCGAGGTATTTCGCGGTTGGGCCGTGGATGGTTCGCCCGCAGATAGCGTTAAGCTCGGGGTGTCGGAACTCGCCGGCGGCAAAGTCGACTTGATCGTTAGCGGCATCAATGGCGGTCTAAACGCTGGCATCAATGTCCTTTATTCTGGAACCGTAGCGGCAGCAATCGAAGGTGCCTTCTTTCGAATTCCTAGTATCGCTGTCTCTCTGGAATTCGATCCGCATGCCGACTTCGACGCCGCGGCAGAAATAGCCGTTTCCATCATCCGTCAAATTTTGATGCATCAGGGAACGGCAAGCGAACTCTACAATATCAATATTCCAACCGCAGCCACCGCGGCTTATCGAGCTGGCACGATGCCGGAGGTCCATTGCGTACCAATGGGTGTCGAGCGATATGGCGATCATTACATCAAGCGCCAGGATCCCAAAGGCCGAAATTACTACTGGTCGACCAACGACCCGCCGCCCAAACCCACCGAACATGAAACCGACTTGAACGCTCTCTTTGCGGGATTCGTAACGGTCACTCCATTGCAATTTGACATGACGAAACAAAGCCTACTCGATCGCATGAGCCAGTGGGAGCTTAATCTCAATTACAAGCCTGAAGGAAGTCGTTTGTTGTAATGAACGAATCCGTGTCAATATTGCTCGACAAACGTATCGCTTTCGTTGGAAAGCTTGGGGCTTTGTCGCGAAAAGAAGCGATGCAACTCGTTCGTGACCATGGGGGAATTCCACTCGAGCGTGTTTCCAACGACGTGGACCTTGTGATCATTGGGGCGGACGAACTCCCAGCCGAAGATGTGTCCGCGTTGCTCAGCGAGTCCATTCGTCAAGGACTTCGCGAGGGACGAACGACATTGATTCATGAGCATGAACTCTGGCTACAGTTGGGCGTTGTTGACGAATCGACTAGTCTGCAGTTGTACACACCAGCGATGGTAGCCGGTCTCGTTAAAACTCCCGTGCGGAACATTCGTCGTTGGTATCGCATGGGGTTGCTCACCAGCGCCAAGGTCGCTCACCGCTTGCCGTATTTTCAATTCGTACAAGTTCAGAACGCGAGGCAACTCGTCAACTGGATCGGTCGTGGAGCACATCCGAGCGACATTAAGCGTCAATTGGCAGATTTCTCGACATGGGTTGAGAACCGCTCTTTGATGGAGCTCGATCTGGTCGTAGATGGGCGCAGATTGCTGTTGCGTCACGGTGACCAGTTGCTCGGTGCCAACGGTCAACTTCATTTAGACTTTGACCGAACCGAACCGCTTGACGTTACGGAATCAACAAGCACCACAGCGGTAACCGCAACGATTCCTTTTCAATCTGAATCGCACACTTCCGATTCCAACGCAAACGACGTGCAAAACTGGACTCGCGAAGAAATGCTTCAGGCGGCCGAGGAGCTTGAAGATGACGGACGGTTGGAGCAATCGATTGGCTGGTATCGAATCATCTTGGCTCGCTATGGCATGACTGCCGAGATTTGTTTTCAGTTGGCCGAGTTGCTGTATCGAACGGGCGATGTTTCTGCGGCCCGCGAGCGATACTACAATGCGATTGAACTTGACGAAGACTTTCTTGAGGCACGAGCGAATCTCGGATGCGTCTTGGCTGAAACTGGTCAGACGATTTTGGCGGTGGCAGCGTTTCAAGGTGCTTTGTCGCGAGACGATAGTTACCCTGACGTACACTATCATTTAGCGAAATGCTTGGACGAGATTGCAGAAAGCGAGCAAGCGGTTCGACATTGGATTCGATTCCTGCAGTTGTCGCCGCAAAGCCCTTGGGCAGAAGAAGCATTAGATCGTCTTGGACGTGTTTAGATAGAATCCCTGCGAGAGCTTTCAAAGGCAGGAGAGTATTCAGTCGTTTAACAGTCAGCCGAACGCGTACTTTGCGAATTTGGCAGTACGCCTACGGCTGACTGTTAAACGAAACACAAATGGACAAGCATTCAATCTGCAAGCCCCAACACGAATCGACTATCGATCTCGCCTGGGGCCGCGACCGCGTGGCTGACGATTTTGAGATTGATTTCGCTGATGATTTTCCATATTCACGGCGACCAAAGTTCCGATCGTTTCTTGCCAGGATGGAATTCGACTGTTCTTGCTGATGAAGTCGCTGGAGTCATCATCTTCTTCATTGCGATCTTCATCGATGGAGCGGGAGTCCGTCGAGGCTTCACTATCATTGGTTCGAGGTCCGCTTCGTCGGCCTCGTCCGCGTCTTCGACGCGGGCGTGCTTCTCGCTCACCGAACTCGGATGCGGTCTCTTCGTTCGTATCCGACGGAGCGCTTTCGCCTACAAAATCAAAGTCGTCGTGCGCTTCGATCGGTTCATCAACGAAAGCAAAGCTATCATCGTCATGAATTCCTGCTCCGAAGCCGCTCGATTTCTTGGGAGCACTGGATGTCGGCGGTCGTCTGTCCGATGGTGCATCGCGATTTGTTCGTTCGACGCGAGAAGCGGCTGGTCGTTCCGATCGTTCACCGCGAGGCGGCCGATCGCCTGCTTCGCCTCGAGCAGGTCTGTCCGGTCGGGCAGTTCTTTCGCCTCGGACACCCTCAGCACGTGCGGGGCGATCGCCTCGATCCGAAACGTCGGCTCGCGGAGCTCGCTCAGGTCGATCCGCTCGTGGTGGTCTTTCACCACGTTCTGGCCGACTGGCACGTTCGGTGTTTGCATTTTCCGATCGAGCTTGTCTCGGTTGTCCTTCGGGCCGCGCCGGTCTCGACGCCCCCTCGGAACGAGGCTGTCGTTCTGGCCGATCGCTGACGGCTTCTCGATCAAAACCATCTTCTCGAGGTGGTCTTGGTGGTCGTTCCGCTCTCACCTCGGCTTGTGGACGCGGTGGCCGATCGTCACGAGGAGCTCGTTCCGGCCGCGGCCCTCGTTCTGGCCTAGGTTCGCGTTGTCCTCTACCGCGTGGGGGGCGAGAAGCTTCAACTCGGGGTGCTTCATCGCGATCGATGTTTTCCGATTCCAAAATGCCCGGTTCGTAGATGATCGCGTCGGAAACGAATTCAGGCTCGCCGAAAGCAGCCTCAGCTCGCACGTCCGCTTGTCGTCCGCGACGAGGTTGCTGCCTCTGAGAACGTCGTTCTGGATCAACGGTTCTGGCCTCGTCGCTGCGTTCTGAAACCGGTGAACGTCTGACGGTGGGCTCGGAAACCGAACCTTCACTTCGCTCAGGATCATCCGACCTAGGGCCACGGTCACGCCCTCGGGGTCGAGCGCGTGGGAAATCCGATTCGCGGGGCGATTCGGCTTTTTCTTCAAATCGCGGGCTAGGTTTTTCAGCCTGGAATGCCGCTTTTTCGATTTGAGGAGGGCTGACCGGTTCGTCGGAGCTATCGCCCCACATACTTGGCTTGTTTTTCTTAGATCCAACCGAACTCTTCGAAACGCCCAAGGATTCGGACGATGCAGCGGCCTTCGGTTCTGGCTCGGACGGTTGTTCAGGAGCTGCCACACCAAAAAAGGTAGCAACGGCATCCCAGGAACTTCTCAATCGCGACGGCTCAGGTTTCGCCTTGGGGGCGTCTACCGGTGGAGCAGCCGATTCCTCGTTTCGAACCACAGGCTCGACGGGCGTGGTTGCTTTTGCTGGTTTTGGTGGGCCATCCGTCTTTTTGGCGGTTGGGTTGAGGGATGGCGTTTTAAGCAAATTTGCAATGCTATTCCAATGATCCGACATATCGAAATCTTTTCGCGGAGCCGCAGCTCATACAAGATAATGGTTGGGGGGAGCTCGATCGCTCGTCCTTGAATACTACCTCAGTATAGCAGATAGTATCCGTTTGGGGGAAGCAAGGATTAGAGCAATATCAGCCTTAGCAATAGGTCATCGGTGACGTATTTCAAGCATTTCGTTGACCGTTTTGATATAGGTCCGGCCCGCGCGAGTGTAAGGTTGCACCAGATTGAAGAACAGAATGTACCAAATGGCCGCCACCCCATCCCATGTTCCGATCTTCTTGCCTTCTTCATATGTCCGGCCGTAGTAGGAAATAGGTACCTCGTACGTCCGAGCTCGCGTTTTGCAGACCATGGCCGTGATTTCGACTTCCATCCCAAATCCTTTGCTTTTCAGCGTCAATGGGACGATCACTTCGCGATGAAAAGCCTTGTAACAGGTCTCAATATCCGACATGTTTCGATTCGTCAGAATATTGCTCAAGCATGTGAGCAGCTTGTTCGCCAGATAGTGGTAGTAATACAACACCCGTGAAGCCCGCTTGACCAGGAATCGACTCCCATAGACCACGTCGGCCACACCTTCGACAATGGGAGCAATGACTCCAGGTATATCATCTGGGTCATATTCCAAGTCGGCATCCTGAACGATCAAAATCTCGCCTGAGCTCTCTGCGATAGCCCTCGCGATCGCTGCCGTCTTGCCTCCGTTCTTGGCTTGAGAAAATAAATGAACCGTCGAACGAGCCGCAGCGATCCGACGAACGATATCACCCGTAGAATCCGTCGAGCCGTCATCCACCACGATGATTTCGAAATCCACAATTGGCAGTGTCAGCAGCTTGTTCAGCATGCGCTCAATGGTTTTTTCCTCATTGAACGCTGGAACCAAAATAGAAACTTTCAAGCCGATTTCCTTAGTAATATTGCTGGCTTACTGGTTTGATGACGATTTCGGGAACATGAACTCGATCAGGAAGACTTGCCAAACCAACGACGACTTCCGCAATGTCCTCTGGCCGCAGAATTCTTTGACGATGGTCTTCGGTGACGGGGGTTGGCCGTTGTTCGAGAATCGGCGTGTCAACTTCGCCTGGGTACACATTCGTCACCCGGATATTCTCGGCACAGACTTCGTTCGACACACAAGTCCCCAGCGCGGTCATCGCGAACTTGCTGGCTGCGTAGGCGACGCCACCTAAAGCCAACGCTCGCTTACCAGCCACGCTCGAGATATTAATGATCATTCCATTCTGTCTAGCTCGCATTTGAGGCAAAACCGAATGAATGCAGTTATAAGCACCTGTTGCATTGATCGCCATGACTTGGTCCCATTGCTCAGGTGCCATGCTCCCAATGGATCGATCGCGAATGTTCACTCCAGCAGCATTGACCAAAAAATCGACCTGGCCGAGCGAAGTGGCAATCCAAGCGAAGAAACTCTCGACACTCCCCCGTGACGCCACATCGAGAGTATGCCCTAGGATACCTGAATTCGACAGCTGTATCGCGCTGTCGATTGCGTCCTGCCGCCTTGATCCGATTGCGACCTTGGCACCACTTTTGGAAAAAAGATTTGCAATGGCAAATCCAATTCCTGTAGCCCCACCAGTTACAACTACTGTTTTGTTTTTCAGCGCCGAAGTTTCAATCATACGTATTTCAAATGGGAATGAGTTCAAGTTGGAATCCAAACGCTATATGCGCATTCGATGATTTTTTGGGCACGAGTTAACGTACAATCAGGTCATTCGCAGATATGTGGAATAACTCATCCGAAAACTCTAGTCAATCGAACATCGTGCAGCATTCTACCAAAACCCAAGTCGTTGTAATCGGAGGCGGTTTCGCCGGAATGTCTTGCGTCAGGGCTCTCCGCCGAGCGGACGTCGAGGTCAAGCTGATTGATCGACGCAATTTCCACTTGTTCCAGCCACTGCTATATCAAGTCGCTTCAGGAGGTCTTTCACCCGCGAACATCGCGGCCCCGCTACGCAGCATTTTCCGCAGGCAGAAAAATGCGCAAGTTCTTTTAGGTGCCGTGGCCGATTTCGACCTGACCACTCGAAACGTCATTTTGGAAGATCAATCAACCATTCCCTTCGATTACCTGGTGGTCGCGACCGGCTCCACGCATCATTATTTTGGAAAAGATGCAGAGTGGGAACAGCTTGCCCCTGGCCTCAAGACTATCGAGGATGCGACCGAAATACGGCGCCGTGTCCTTTCCGCTTTCGAAGAAGCCGAACGCACGGACGATCTTGAAAAACGGTCTAGCCTTTTGACCTTCGTCGTTGTCGGGGGCGGCCCGACCGGAGTGGAAATGGCGGGCGCTATCTGCGAACTCGCCCATCAATCCATGAAAAATGACTTCCGAAGCATTGATCCTGGCAAGGCTCGGGTCGTCCTTATTGAGAATAGCAAGCTCATCTTAGACCGATATCACGCTACGCTTTCCGCTGCCGCCGCGCGAGACCTGACCAACCTTGGCGCTGAGATTTGGAACGAAACGCGACTCATGGAAATCAAACCGGACCATGTGATCGTGAGCCATGCAGGAGAGTCCAAGCGATTGGACACCCACACCGTGATTTGGGCCGCAGGGGTAAAAGCATCCTTGCTCGGCAAGAAGCTGGCAGAAGCGATGCATTCGCCAGATCAAGTGGATCGATCGGGACGTGTGGCCGTCGATTCACAATGCGCCGTCGTGGGACACCCCAACATTTTCGTTACCGGCGATTTAGCCGCCTTCAGCGTAGCCGATGGCAAGACGCTGCCAGGGGTCGCGCCGGTTGCCGTCCAACAAGGAGACTTTGTCGGAAACTTGATTGCAAAGTCCATTCGCGGAAGTCGGCCGACGAAACCATTCAAGTACTGGGACAAAGGCAACATGGCAACCATCGGTCGCTCGCATGCGATCTTGGAAGCGGGCAAGATTCGCATGACGGGACGTCTTGCGTGGTTCGCATGGCTTTTCATTCACATTATGTACCTTGCACGCTTTGAGAATCGAATGCTCGTCCTCTTCCAATGGTTTTGGAACTATTCGACTCGCAACCGTACCGCCCGGTTGATTACCGGCGCACGCAACGAGATAGCCAATCCAATTGAAAACGTCACGTCACCTCGTTGAAGACGGGCAAGTCATCGTCACCCTCTCCGGGGCCACTTGACGACTGGATGCCCCACTGCTGAAGCCGACGCAAAAGCCGAGCTCGCGAAATATTGAGGAGCTTGGCCGCCGAAGTTTTGTTTTGAGGGTAGCGTTCCAGGGCTCTGAGGATCATTGTTTTCTCAACATCCTCAAGGATCGCATCCAGGTCCACCGTCTCATCGACGTGCGATTGTTCGATGTGTGAGACACACGTTCGAATGTTGACTGGCAACTCCTTTTCGGTCAGTTTTTCCCCTTCGCATTTAATTGTTGCGTGCTTTAAGGCGTCCCCCAATTCCTCGACGTCACCAGGCCACGAGTACGCCATCAAAGCCGCCATGAACGTATCGCAGATTTCGTATCGTTTCGACTTCGACTTGGGCTGGGCCATTGTCCATGCGTTGACGATTGTATCCAGGTCTTCCAAGCGATCGATCAATCGAGGCAAGTCGATTCTAAGCACACTTATTTGAGACAGGATGGTACTCCATCGCTGATCGTTTTCCCGCAAGGCACTGATCGCGGTTTCATCGCAAGTAGCCATTCGGGTCGCCGGGGCCGGCCCTCGCAAGAAGCCTTCCAAAGTGGAAAGACACTCTGAGGGCAAAGACTCGAGATTGTCGAGCAAAACCGTCGGCATCACCTTCGATTTGACCTGAGTTTCCTCAATGACTTCGAGCATGCTTTTCAGCAATTCAGCGTCCATCAAGGAGCAGTCGATCCGAACAAAGGAATCTCCCGCCGCAAATTTCCGATCCTCTCCCAGCAAGCCCCTGCGTTGCGATTGAATTGACTGAGCAAGACGAGTGCGGGCTGATCCTGGCGGCCCATAGATCGTAAGAGGCAACGAATTCGCAACCGCCAATTGAACTTGCTCCAAGGCTCTTTTCGTTGCATTAGACTCCCCTTGCAAGTACCACATTTCATCCAAGTACGCAAACCGCTTGCGATTTTCTCGCATGATTCGATGAGACGCCGATGAACGTTCGTCAGTGAAATCGTCGACTAATGCACTTGGGTTCGGACTGAATACACATAAAACGCAACCGTTTTCCTGTTCCAAAGGAATGAGGCAACGAAGCCAACGTACTTCTTTCACTGTCTCATCAAGCTGACCTGGGAATGGACCAGTCTCTGGGACAAGCTTTAAAGCTCTTCTCGACCAATGAACAGGCATAGCAAAGAAGCTGGCCAGCAAGGCATCCGCTGTTCCATCCGCGGGCGATGCTGAATTGCATTGCAGGCCCAATAAGCTTTCTGGTGAACGCCCTAACAATGCCCCGATGGCTTCGTTCGCGAATACCAACGTGTCTTCTTCAGAGAGGACGCAAATGGGAAGCGATGAACTGCCAAGCAGCCTTGCGATCTGTCGCTTGGCCGTCGAGCGATTGTTTTCATCCATTTTGCCCTCGGCAGAAAAACGAAAAAACACTGCGCGATCAAACGACCAACGCAGTGTTGCGGGAATTGTATTTTTTCAGTGCCGAACTGTTTAGAAAACGTCGGTTAGGAAGTGGTGTCCCCAGTGATATCTCTGGGCTGTTGGATAGTAATTGTACCACTTGCGATTGTAAACTGGGATCTGCATTTCTGCAGGATATCGATGGTAAAGGCTGTCGCTGCTGCGATAGTACTCGTTACCATAAAAGTTCTGTGGATAGTACACATATGGGTAGTGATTGAATCGTTCGTAGTCGCGATTACTCGCAGCACCACCCCATGCCTTGCCATATGCCTGCGCCTGAGGCTGAGCCTGCTGGGCTTGGGCGTCGTCGTACGAGGCCATACCAGCGACGATTGCTAGTGCGGCGACCAAAAAGGTCTTGCGGACCATGATAAACCCCCCGGTTGAATCCAATTTCCTTCGCTTTTGCGAACGTTCGTTACAATCGACAGAACTAGGGTGCCGAGTTGAGCTTTTTATTCCTACAACCCGAATCCTATGCACCAAAAAACCCTACCGATCCGAAAACCAACCAAGGAATTGCGTTTCGCCTAATCCACCTAGACTTCAAAAAGCTCTCAGTTTGATACCATTTGTATCCCCACTATCGTTCGGAAGAGCACATGAAAGTTTGGTTTATCTCGGACACCCACGGCAAACACCTACAGCTTCATGTCCCAAGCAATATCGACTTAGTCATCCATTGCGGGGACGAATCCAATAACGGTGATGCCTATCTCAACGAACCTGAAGCAAGGAATTTTTTTGAATGGTATTCGGCCCTTGAAATTCCAACCAAAGTATTTGTCCCAGGAAACCACTCCACCGCTATCGAACAAGAGCTGATTCGGAACTGCGACTATCCGAAATTGAGATTCTTGATCCATAACAAGACCGACTGGAATGGGCTAAAAATCTTCGGGTCACCGTACACACCGGAATTCTACAATTGGTCTTACATGAAGCCTCGATCAGAACTGGACGCAGTTTGGCAAACCATTCCCGACGACATCGACATTCTGATCACCCATGGCCCACCCAAGGGAATACGTGATGTGACGAAGGATTTTGATACTGGCGAACCAGTCCATGTTGGTTCCAAATCCTTGAGAACCCATGTCGAAACGAGAATCAAACCGATGTTTCATGCGTTTGGTCACATCCACGATGAAAAGGCGATCCAGAATTTCGGCACGACCTCACTCAACGGAATCCAATACATCAACTGCAGCGTCTGCGATCTCGCAGGCAGATTGAAGAATCATGGCGTTGTTTTGGATGTTGAGACGCCCAAATAAACACAACCGTCACAAAAACAGCCCAAGTTACGATCTCTCCGGGAGGGTCGGGCCTTCGAGGTTGTGCATTTATTCGTAGGACGGCCTTTTCAGGCCGTCGTTACTGCAAAAAAAAACGGCCAATGTCGACGCCCTAAAAAGGGCGTCTTACATTTATTCACGGCCTCTTCGGCCCGGGGAGGGGGAACTGACTTGTGCAAAAGCGGTTGGCACTTCACCCTCCCCTCGCTTTGCTCGCCCCTCCCAGCGGGAGGGTGACATCATTCACCATTCCGTTTATTCGGGCCTCACCACTTCAAGCAACTCGATGGCGGGTTCGTCGTCGCAGTGGATCAACGCAGTTCTTCCATATGTCACCGTCCCAACCGGTACACCAAAAAAATCGGCAAGAACCGGTCCGCATTCGACTCGAAGCAAATCGAACAACTCAATCTTTCGAAGAACATTGTTTTCAATAAGCACGCGACCGAGCGGTATACGTTGTTCTAAGATTTCATTCCGCGGTTTGTCCGCCAAAAATCTAGTGTTCAATCGAACAATGCCATATTGGACGACTACCTTTTTTTTTCGTGTTCTTAGCAGTATCTCTCTACGATAATGCATCCCCAAAACGTCAGAACGGAGCACTTGCACATCCACCGTGTCGCCATGATGCGACTCGACCGTCACGGTCATATGATTGGTGTGGTCGAGCAACTTGCGATAAACGCAAGCGATGGTTTGGTTTTCAACTTGCTCAAAGCGACCGAGCAAGCTGGAATCCTGGTAATAAATCCCAATCAATTCAGCTGCGGAAATACATGGACCATTGCATGGTTCCTGCAGAGGTTCGTTGGCTGGTGTTTGCATTCTAGCGAGTCTGACTCTAGGAGCGGGCAGCTTCCGCTGTCCCCAAAAGTGCCGCTGGTGGTTTCATCGAGATACTATGCGTCACCACCACCGGTTCTGGCGCTGTAGCTCCCTTGATGTCCGCTTCGCTCAAGACGGTGTCGATCAAATAGTGAAAGAGACGCTTCAAAGGCTCAGGCTCGATGGCCATGGCAACTTCAACGGCTCTCTCCCGATGTCGATCGATCAGCTTCTCAGCCTGCTCGAAGACGCGAGCTTTGGTAAACAATTCCTTGGTCGTTGCAATGCGTGCGGCATCGGACAGCCCTGAATCGCTTCCCATCACAGCCAAAAGCTTTTCCGAATCCTCCGGTGAAAGGGACTGCAGAGCCAAGGCCAGCAGCACGGTCGGCCTGCCCCCCAAGACATCGCCAGCCGCAGACAGTTTGTTGTGATCGTCGCCATGCCAGTCTTGCAAGTCATTGATAATCTGGAATGCAACACCGATGTTTCTTGCAAAAAGCTTGATCGGCTCCGCATAGGCCTTGGCATCTCCCGCCAATCGAACCCCCGTAAAGAGAGCCGCCTCAAACGCTGGCGATGTTTTTAATGCATAGATCTTCAACGCGTCGAGCGGTGTCAGCCGCTTGTTGGGTCCATCTCGCCATAGCAATTCGGCACCTTGCCCCTCAGCCAAACGCATGTGAGCTGAAGACAAGCAGTTCAATATCTCGGCGGCAGCCGCAGCACCGATCGATTCGATTTCGCGACCAATCAGTCGGTATCCCATCCCGATCATGTAGTCGCCAACATTGATGGCTGTCGAAAGGCCAAACTGCTGATGCATGGCAGGCACTCCGTAACGAAATGCGTCTCCATCCTCAATGTCATCGTGAACCAACGACGCTTTGTGGAAGCACTCGATGCTCAACGCCGCACTTTGGACACCGCGTGAATAACTCGCTACCTCTTTTTCGCCACCTTGGCCTGTCGCTTTGCCGCCATTCATGGCGTCGTAAGCTGCCAAGGTAATAAATGGCCGCGAGTACTTGCCCCCCCGCGCCAAGAAATTGCATGCCAGCGCCTCGGTTGCCGCTATGGGATCCACACTTGCGAGCGGTTCCATCGACTCAATATTGATCTGGGTTTGACTGCGTTGGCGACCGACGATCGAATCGAGCTGCGGTTGTGAAAACAAATCGCTGGCACCGCGCATCAAATGCACATAGGACCTTGTTTTTTGTTCAGCAACAGGCTGCTGAACCATAATCATGTCGCGCACCCATGCTTCATCGACGCTCGTATTTCGGCAGTCGCTGGACAACAACGGAACCGCCATACAAGGAATCCCGGCGAGCAGAATTTTGTCGATGGCTTTCTCCAACACATTCAAACAAGCGACACCGACGATCGAATCCACGTAACCGCTTACGATGATCTTCAAGACAACCGGCGAACCTTCTGCCACCAAGACTTTGTAGCCCATCTCTTCGGCTTTGGTTCGGAAGTCGGCAATGCTGCAAGCACCGCACTTCTTGCAGTCCATTCCAAACTCGTCATAGTCGGCAGGGCAACCCTCAGCGTGTTTTAAACAATGAGGTAGCAAAAACAACCGTCGGCTCGGAGGAGTTGCAGCGACAGCATCACGGAAAAACTCCGTGCTGAGCATAACCATGATCCAGCCGACGTAGCCCTCAGCCATTCCCATTTCCTCGAGCGTCCGCCGCGCGATTTTCTCGAGTTCATCTTTGGTTGGCGGCATCTCTTTGTTCATGCGAGCTGCCACTTCCCGGCATTTGTCCCGCATTTGCTCGCGCAATTGTGGAGTTTCGGGCACCAATTTCAAATGGCTGGTTTTGCGTCGCGTCTTTTTCTCCGATTTCTCGGTTGCGTTCGGTGTTTGGGTTTCGGGCATCGAAGCAGTTGGGGTTAACGTTGACAAAACTCAAGTCCTTTTTTGAGAGCACCCATGGAAAAGACCAAGGGATACAATTTTTCGTGATACCAGAGCCGAGCGAAATAAAATCCGATAGGTTGACTTACGCGATGGTGGTCCTGCTGGATCGCGTCGCACAACCAGTTCAAGGCTTGCATTATAGAGGGGATGCTGTCCTTTGTGCCACCTCCAGCCAGGATTCCTTCCAACGCGACGCTTGTTTCTTCAATTGTGCTAGTGATTACCGGCAAAGATCGATCGGAACCAGGATAGTGGCTGTTTTTACCGCCTCCCCACCCCCCATCCGCGTTTTGGTTGGCCAGTAAATAGGCTAATCCTCGCTGAAACGAAGTATGATTCGTACGGTTACACTGGCTATAACACAATAAAACCCTTCCAGTTCCATAAATTGGATTGTCTTCTGCCGAACGATCTTGGTTGCCAAACCAAAGCGGCAACCAGCTTCCGTCCGCGTTTTGGTGCCGTTCCAAATATGCCCAGCCCCGTTCCATGGCTGAGGCTGCCCCCTCAAACGAAGAGGGAAAAACCTCGTTCCAACAGTGCAGTGCACGTATCGCGTGAGCCGTCAAATCGCTGCCACTACGGTCAAATGGCAAAGTCCCCCAACCGCGACAAAAAGTCGGCCACCCCCCATCTCTGTTTTGTAAGCGAACCAACCATCGACAGCCTGCGCGGGCTGCGATTTGAACTCGAGCGTCGAGATCGTTATCGAAAACAAAATCGGGCCTTAACCGCCCCGACACCTGCCTGCTCATTACCAACCATTTTTGCAACGCGATCAGCGCTGCTGGAGTATCATCCGAATCCGGAACCGCACCACTCAAATTAGTCCAGCCCCAACCTCCAGGCTCCGCCCCCGTAAATGCATGCCGCTTTCGATGCTGACATGACAGCAGCCAATCTATCGATCGATTCCACTCCAAGAGATCGTCGGCCGATAAATCTGTGCTATCGGGATGGCCGGCATCAAAGTAGTTCGTCGATGCCAATGAAGTGACCCAAGTTGCCAAATTCGTGTCGATCGGCCAACTGCCATCCTCCAAGACCGAATCGACAATGAATTTCCTGGACTCAACCGCCACACGAGATGCCCCCTGGCCAATCGACGCCAAACTCATGAGCACAAAACTGGTTAGCGGTACGGCTTCCAAATATCCGCCACTTGTCGGTTGCATGCGAGTCAATACACGCATGGTGGGCTTGCGCGCAATCGAACGCACTGCTCTTGAAATAGGATTTCTCGGTGGCCGATGAAAGTACTGTGCTTGCCCGATCGCGACCAAAGCTGGAATGGCATAACTTACGACTGGGAGTTGCACAAACCGATACCATGATTGAGGTAAAGCAGCGGCTTCAAAGGGCAGCGTGGGGATCTTGCCCCAATCCACTAATCCCGCCAACGCACAGTTCGTCATGATTGGGACGACAAACGTTTTGTCTTTGCCATAGCGTTGCTTCAATCCATCCCAACTCCCACCTCGCTCAACATAAGCCCAAGCGGCCGAAATCTTCGCGGCATATCGAGAGTTGTGCCCAGCCAATTGCCAAGCAGCCAAAACCAACAAAGTGGTTGCGATATTGGAAAGGGACCTATCGGTATCGCCAAAGCCGCCATCCGAATTTTGAGCTCGCGAAAGCCATTCAGAACCTCCCTCAATGAGCTCGTCCCAACGCCTAGGACCATAGCCATCGCTGTCGCCATCATGAATAGCCCATGCGTTCTTTCGAAACTGATCTCGGCAAATCGACAACGAACTTACGGCCGTTGCTGTCGACAGCGCCGAGGTCGATAGCGCACCCGTCCAATGACTGGAGCTTCCCTTAGATTCCGCTAGATCCGATCGCAATCTGTGAAGTGTCTGCTCAATGCGATCCTTAAGAATGGACAAGTTCATGTTAAGTTAGCGGGATGCGCAGGCCATCGTAAGCGAGTCGAACATTCTCAGGCAACAGACTATTAGCCGATTCGTAGTCTAGGTCGTGTGACAAATGAGTTAAAAAAGTCATCTTAGGCCGGACCCGATCGACTACTTCTAACGCTTGTTCCACTGAAAAGTGAGTCGGATGAGCAGTGTACCTCAATGCATCCAAGACCAACGTATCCAGTCCTTGCATGAGCGCTAGACTTGTATCGGAGATAAAGTTCGTGTCGGTACAGTAAGCCACGTTGCCGAATCGAAACCCTAGCACATTGCAGTTGGGGCCATGAATGAGTGGAATCGGCTGAAAACGCGTGCTGAGAACTTCAAAAGGGTTCTCGTCGATATTGTGGATCTGCAATTGAGGCGCTGCAGCCGCATGAGTTGGCTCGCGTCGGTCAAATGCATAATCGAAAACGCTACGGATTCGCGATTCGACCAGTGTGCTGCAATAAAGGGGAACAGCATGCCCCAGGGTGAACGGAAAGAGCCTCAAATCATCGAGACCGTGCAAATGGTCGGCGTGCTCATGTGTAAACACCACCGCATTTACGATTCCGATGCCTTCTCTCAAAAGCTGTTGGCGAAGGTCTGGCGAAGTATCAAAAAGGAGATTCCCTTCGGGCAATCCCAAGATTGCCCCAGAGCGTGTCCGATTGTTTTTGGGATTCGAACTCGTGCAAACCGCACAGTCACAACCGATCGCTGGGACGCCTACACTCGTGCCGGTACCGAGCAGGATCATCTGTCCCGTAAAATCAATGGTGCGAAAACTTCTTTCCACTACGAACTTTCCTAAACTGTCGCATTCGACAAAATCGGCAGGCAAGCCCCGCAAAGTTGCCAGCCTTTTGAACCAACGCAGTGTACTTGAAATCTCGCTATCTCCCAAGCACATCGACAAGTGTTCTCTGCTGCAAGGCCCCGGTAGACGCTAGCTTTGTATTTCCCGACCTCGTTTTGACGAAGTTCCCATCATCCCTTTTCGGCTTCTTGGCAAGAGAGCCCCGTTTAGGCACCCTCCCGCTGGGATGGTCGAGCGTAGCGAGGGGAGGGTGAAGTGCCAACAACGATTGCACAAGCCAGTTCACCCTCCCCGGGCTGAAAGCCCGACCCTCCCCAAGGGAGCAACGCTGTGAAGCATTTTGTAGCGAAACTCATCGAGAGTTTCGGCCGTATAGGCGATGAAGCCGAAAGTCTTAACGACTTTCGCTACACAAAAACCTGTTTTCCGCATCAAAAAATGCTTCACAGCGTTGCCGAGGGAGGGTGGCTTTAAAGCCCGGGTTTCCTTAAATGCTCGACTTTTGTCGAGAACCGCGGCAAGCATTCGCCGATACAAACGGACTTATGGCTTTTTCTTTCATTTTTTAAATTCCTCTTCCGATCCCTACAAATTGAGCGAACGAGCACCAGGATGCCCATTCCAAACAGACAGTTTTGATCGCGCAAGGATGTTGCGAAAGAACCATCACGGTCCTATTCCCATTCAAGCTTTCGCGTACCATGGCAAAAAAAACAAAGCTGAGCGATCTTGGCGCTTCAAACAAAGCTCCTGCCCCGTCGCCCCCGAGTCCAGGCCGCCAGCCCCGCATCGTTGGCTGGTTGGTTCTCATCGCAGGTGGTGTAAGTACTTGGTATTGGTACAAACCATTGCCGGACTCGGTTCACCAAACTGTCAATTCAGCGAGCGCAGCTTCCTGGGCAACTTCGGATTCTGGCCCAAAGAGCCTTTGGAGCGACCGCGGTCTCGTTGTACCCGGCACATCCGGCGTTTTTGAGAACCCAGTCGAGTTTCAAAGTGGCAACACAAACGCTCAATCTGCCGACGCAAATTTGATTGGGACTCCCAAGGTGACGCTGGTACCCTGGAGCGATACGCAACTCGACATCCGTGAGGTACTAAAAAAAGAAGCCAGCGCTGTCCCGGCGGATCGCAAAGAAAGCACCTTCACCGCCGAACCTCCTCGAGCGCTGCCGCCCGCGACCAGTTCTGCATTAAGCTCCATCGAGACGACAGTCAGCAAGCCTCGCTGGCCGGACGAAGGTTACGTTCCACCGCCAAAAGCTAAGCGGCGCAACCAAGCCCAAATCACGGCGCCGATCCCTCCCTTTTTGGAAACTGGCATGAGGTCGATTCGTACCGCCGACTCAGAAGACTCTCCACCACCAAGAGACGCAAACCAACCAAACACAGAACAACAATCCGCTACGACTCCAGCTCCAGTCCGACAGCCTCAATTCATTCGCCAGCCAAAACGGTAGCAAAATGGACATCCAATAGGAACTAAGGAAAATCGGGGAGAGACCAAGACCTATTGGACATCAAGATGCTCGGATTTGAAACTTAACCAGAAGGCGCCCAAATTGGATCGACGAACGAGAGAGGTCGACATGTCGAGTGCGGCCATTGATGCGAGAATGCGAGAAGTATCGCAACTGAGAAAGCTTGGGCTATCGATCGCCAAGGCCAAGCCTATCTCTTCGACGGC
>CANHVO010000019.1 GCA_947463915.1 Planctomycetaceae bacterium | reverse complement strand
TGGAAAATGAGTCAGCCAAACTTCACATCCCAACTTTGCTCGCATGGGACCGCATGAAACCGGGACATGCAAGGCTAACTTTGTTGGGACTGCCCGGTATGAATGAGGCTATGGTAGATACTTGGCTGATGGAACTTGGAATATCCAAACCGATCGATCGCGGCGGCAACTCGGAACAGCGCACTTCGTTAGATGATGTTAAGCATGTTTGGTTTGGTGGCGACCTGAATCAAAATTACCAGCTGGACCCATTGGAGATTCGTTTCGAGAGCCAGAGAATGGGACAAAATCGTACGGCACCGGTGCAGCCGACGGACAGGTCAAGCTCAACGAATGCTTTTCGACCGCTTCAACGGTATTTGACTTGGTATAGCGGGCACCGCAACGTTAGGAGTAACGGCCAGCCTCGGGTAAATTTGAACGAATCGGATTTGCGTTCATTGCATCGAACACTATCGATGATTTGGTCTCAGGACTGGGCCAACTTTGTCATCGCCATGCGGCAATTGGGACCGAGCAGTCAATTGGGAGCTCCCACGACGATCAACTTGCCCGGGGCGGCAGTTTCCAGTTCGGCAATTGGAACGGCTGGAGCGGCATCAGCTCAAAATACTTCCGCAACGATTGTGCAGGATTGGCAGCCTGATTTTAGCAAAGCAGCAGTGTACTCGTTCCGAAGTCCGCTCGATTTGGTCGGGGCCGTAGTCGAACTGCCCGCTACAGTCGGCGTAAGCGGTCCCAAGAATTCGGCAACTCTTACAAAAAGGACCATTCGCAATCCGTTTTCAAGTGACTTGGCCTCGGTTCGCAATTACCTTGAACGGTTGATCGACGACGTAACGGTGAACGGTCTTTTGGTTTCAGAAGGCCGGATCGACGTGTCGGAGGCGACCGTGGAAGTTCTCGCGGGAGTCCCCGGCTTGGACTTAGCCCTGGCGCAGCGAATTGTTCAAAATCGCAACGCATCGAATAACCCTTCAGCGACTCCACAGACGCTCGACACTGTGACTTGGTTGCTGGATACCGTCGATATTGCCAAACTGAAAGAACTTGAACCCTACCTGACCTTCCGCAGCGATGTCTATTCGGTACAGGCCGTCGGATATCGTGACAATCAGAGCGCTGTCTACCGGATGACGGCCACGATTGACGCTTGTCAAAGCCCAACACAATTGCGAAATAAAAAAGTCTGGCATCCTTGGGACCGAGGCTTTTCCATCGAGCAACTGGCCGATTCAAAACCATGAACCTATTGGAACGCATAACGAGACTCCGACAAAGCACTGCCCGAAAGCCAGGGACAGGTCGAATCGCGATCGTCCATTGGGATCGAGAGCAGATCTATTTCTTAGTCGTCTCTCCAAAGTCAAGACGGATTGGTTCGAAAGATTTCGGAGCAATTAGCCATGCGAACCTAGGCAATCCTCTGCTCGCTTTGTCGGACTACTTTCGGGATCAAGGCATTACGGTTCAACGACTCGTCGTGCTCTTGTCGAGACCGGAGTTGGACTTACCAACGCTCAATCTGCCTCCCGCCGAGGAAAGCGAACTTCCAGGCTTGATCGCGAGCGAAGTCGAGCAGCAATTGGGCGAGACCGAGGAACCGCCAATCGTCGACTACTTGGTCGTCGCCAATTCCAAAGTGGACGCGAATTCAGCCAGCCAAGTTTTGGCGTTTGCATTGCCAGCCAAGGAGCTTCAGTCGCTTAAGAAGCAAGTGGATGAAACGGCGTTTCGACTTGCCGCCATCTGCTCGCGACATCTTGCTCCCCTCAGTATCCTTCGCCGACGGAATATCTCCAGCGACACGTTAGTTGTGTCCGTTCATCTATATACCGGTGAAGTTGAACTGGCTGTCTGCCGCGGCTCTGATCCTATCTTGTTGCGTACGATTCGATTGAGCACCGATGATTCGGCACGCGTTGCAGAACAGATTTGGATGGAAATGCAACGATGCTTGACGTTGCTCACCCAAGAGACGGCAGAGCTTAAACTAGATTGGTACGTTTTTGCGACCAGTGATGCTGCCGGTCAAGTTGCCAAAGCCCTCGAGGAACGGGGCGAATCTTCGATCCATGTCATCGATCCGCTGTCGGATTGGGAATTCGATTCCTCAAACAAGGATCAGAATGCTGATTCTCCTACGCGATCGGCAGCCAACGCAGGTGCTGCTTGGGACTTTGTCAACAACGCGCTGCCAGTCAATTTGCTCGCTCCCAAGCGGGCTCCCAAGCCCGCGAACCCAATGGTACGTTGGGTAGGCTTAGGCGTTGGCGTAGCATCTGTGGTTGGAATTGGTCTGTACTTTATGTTGTCCGATGTTTGGCAATTGCAGCGCGAAGTCGATGATATCCGCATCGAGTTGGACAACGCCAAGAAAGTCGCGGCAAAGTACCAGGAGAAATCCGATCAAGTTCAAGCGGTTCAAGCCTGGATGTCAGACCAAGTCGATTGGTTGGCAGAGCTCAACGATCTATCTCGGAGATTGCCCGATGGTCAAGATGCGACAGTTCGACGATTGACGGCATCGGCTGGACCTAACGCCGCAACCATCGATCTCTCGGTTCAAGTTGCAGAGCAAGAATTCATATCGCAATTGGAGTCGCGAATTCGCAGCGCTAAGTATTCGGCAACAAGCAAACAAATCAGCCAGAATGCTTCCTCAGCGGAGTACCCTTGGCAGTTCGAAACTAGAGTCTCGTTTCCAATCGAAGCGCAGAAGCAAAACACATTTGGTCCAAAACCTCCACCGGCAGAACCTCCACCGGCAGAACCCGCCTCGCCATCGGATAAACCCATACAAGCCAACGAGTCGCCGAACGCAGACCAAAAAGAGCCAGACGTTCCTTCCAAAGACAACTCAGACAGCACCCCAGAAAACACCGCTGAAAACACCGCTGTTCAACCCAATGTTGAAACCGCTACCCCATCACCAGTGGGGCCAAAATGAGCCCACGTATCAAATGGCTAATGGTTGCCGGAGCAGTGGTATTCGGACTGTACGGTCTGGACTCGCTCTACCGCAGTTGGATCGAACAACCCCATCTACAAATAACGGCTGAGTTAGACGATCTCACCAGCAAACTGAACACTGCCAAGTCTGAACAACTCGCTGCGCAGAAGCAAGGCAAGCGACTGGATGCTTATGCCGCCAGAGCTTTGCCAGACGATCCTCAACTCGCTCGTTCGCTCTATCAGCAATGGCTTTTGAATTTGGTCGAGGCCAATGAGTTGACTTCGGCTTCGGTCGATGCGGCCCAGCCTGTTCGTGTCGAGATTCGATCGCGAACGAAAAAAGGAAAGCGTCAGACAATAGGTCATCGCATCAATTTCTCGTTGCGAGGTCAAGCCTCCCTTAGCAAACTTGCGTCGTTCCTGAACGATTTTCGCAAAGCAGGGCATTTGCACAAGATCCGCTCCATCGCATTGAATCCCGTTGGCAACGAAGGGAGACTGGATGCCGATTTGACGATCGAAGTACTATGCTTGTCTGCCTCAACCAATAAAGACACTCTTGGTGATTGGCAGCTCGTGGACGATTCCTCTGTCGCGAAAAGCACCTTCGACGACCTTGTGCGCCGAAATCTTTTTGCGAGAGGTTTTGCGAAAGCATTGTACGAAATCGAGTTGAAAGCGATCACATCGAATCGAGAAGGTGTCGCGCAGGCTTGGTTCCGAATCGATTCGAGAGGGACAACCAAGACCGTTGCTGCAGGCAATCAGCTTCCGGTCGCCCTGCATGACATTTCGGTTTTAGAAGTGCTAAACAATCAAGTGCTGGTTCGTGTTAACGATGAACCGCATTGGCTCCACTTGGGGCAAACTATTGGCCAAGTGTGTGCGCCCAAACCAGAAAAAGGAGAGCAACGATGAAATCTTTTCGGCAAACTTTGCTTAAGGTGCTATGCCTGGTAGCGGCCTATGCGATCAATCTGCCCAATGTATCCGCACAGTTAATCGGGAATCGAACCCTCGGTTCCCCCGCTTTGTCACTACAGCAACAACGCGCCGGCACTGCTGCCGCCGCTACGTCAGCTGGTGGCGCCTCCGTAGGTGCCACCTCTGGCTTACAAGGAGCAAACGCCCGGTATCTGCGGGGGAATCGCTCGCGTCAGGATTTCGTTGGCTCAAACCGAACGGACTTGAAGGGCTTTGTGGGGTCCGGTCAAGCCATTGGATTGGGACGAGTTCCGACGACAGCTGAGACTTTAAGGCTTGAGACAGCGAAAGCGGATCGCATCAATCGACCACTGCCTCCTCAACCGGCAAAAGGAATGTACTACCCTCGACTCACGTTTGAATCGGATAGCGAAACATCAAACGAGTTGCCAAGCATACGACCTGCCAGCGCGGCAGCGACGGAAAGGATTGCAGAATTCTCCAAAGGTCGCGCCAACGTGTCCATGGCAGGCACCACGGCCGTACTTCGCGGGACCGTCTCGTCAAATCGCGAGGCCGAGCTATTGGCCCAGCTCTTGTCCTTCGAACCGGGGATCGATCGAGTCAAGAATGAACTGGTAGTCAAGTAATTTGCGAATGCTGTTGATCGCAAGGCAATCCCCGAAGGGAATGCCGTGAAGCATTTTGTAGCGAATCTCGTCAAGAGTTTCGGCCGTTAGTTTGTGCAGCCGAAAGTCTTGACGACTTTCGCTACACAAAAGCCTGTGCCCAGCCCAGCAAGCGGACTGTTAAACGAAATGCATTTGGAAAAGCACTAAATCAACAGCCCGTGAGAACGACCGGGGCTTTTCCCCTAAACGAAACGTTCAAAACGTGTACGTCGGGCTAGGTTCTTTAGATTCACTAGCTTGCGCGTCGTGCTAGATACATTGGAACCCGTCGCTCGCATTACTTCTTGGGTTTTGGCACTTCCATCCGATGGACATTCATTCCGATTGCATACCCAACATGGCCTGAATCGGTTTCAAGGATCCGAATCTTGTTCACTGCATTCCCCATTTCGACTGCCTGCCAAGTTGCTCCGCCATCCATCGTTTGGAATCCGTTTGGAACCGCTCCCACCCAGCCGGTTCGCGCATCCAAAAATCCGACGCCAAACTCTCGCACTTTGTGGTCGCTGACCAATGGCATCTCAGCCCAAGTCTTCCCGCCGTCCGTTGTCTTGGCAACAAAACGTTCTTTGACTGCAAGGTCCGGATTGTAAGATTGAATCGTAACGTAGCCAACTTCGCGCGTTGGGAATGCGATTTTCCAAGTTAACTCAAAGGATCTTGTCGATTGCCAAGCGTTCGTCCAAGTTTTGCCGCCGTCAATCGTTGATAGGATCAACGCGTTGGACTGAGCCGGGTCTGCGTTGGTGGCTGCGGCAATGTAGCCTTCATTGCGATTAAAGAAATGCACGTCAAAGGCCATCGCTGCTTTGGCCTGAATATCGATTTGTTGCCATGATTTCCCAAGGTCATCGGAATACAACATTGCAGTTGGGCCGCCAACTCGCCCCACTCCAATGATACGAATTCGCGTATCCAAATTTCCAGCGTTCACAAACTTCTCTCGAAGCACTTGCATGGCGCAAAGACCAACAACCGGCGGCCCTTCGATGTTCGTGACTGCCGTCCATGTCGTTCCCCCATCCGATGTTTCATAAAGTGGTACGTTATCGGAAACATTGGGGAAATAACCAGGCCCAATATTCCCAGCAAAACCTCTCATCTCATCCACAAAGGCGATGCATCGGAAAAACGTTCCTGGCTTGTGCAACTGCATCGTCCAATTTTCGCCCGCATCGGTCGTCTTAAAGATCTTGCCAGAACCGTTGACGTACCAGCCCAGTCGCTCATTGACGAAGTAGATATCATCTTGCTTTCCTCGATACGCTTCGGTCTCGAGCTTTTTCCATGCGTAGGTATTGCTGCTAGCCTCTGGCTTAGGTGCCTCGTTGTTTGCAACTGGTTTGAGAATCGCTCGCTGCTGATTGCTCAGTCGTAAGCTACTAACCTCCGGGATTCCGTCCTTCCCGCCTGACTTGTTGGCTTGAGTATCGTTGGCCGTCGACAATTCGAAATGAATCTCGCGTCCAGAGACGGTCTGTTGCAATCTGCTCGTCGTCCAAATGCGCTGTCCGCCGACAGTAAAGTGTTCCGTTAGAGTGTCACCGATCAGGGTCGCGTCCAACAAGATGCCATTGTTTTCGTCGATAACGAATAGGCCATTGTCCGGATCTTTGGCGACCAGCGTATAGAGTCGTTCGCTTCGTCCCTGTACCCCCTCGTAGATGATGGTCCAATGAAAGCGGTCCGGTGTTTCCGTCGGAGCAACCCTCAACTCCATTTGAAACGCGTCTTGCTTGCCGCTGGGGCTACGACTTTGAACCTCACCTTTCCAATTGCCGAACCAATCGTTAGGAAAAGTTTTGTTTTTTCGAACCGCTGCGACGGTTGGCGACTCAGGTTCTTGAGCAAAACAGATAGGGCTGAATATCAATGCGAACAATACGCCAAGATGGCTACGAAAATTCTTGCTCATTGTTTCCCATCATTGCAAACTTGGAACTGGAAAATGTTTTTATGAATCCGATAGTCGAGGCTTTTTCGTGACATGGCTAGCGACATGTGATTTTCAGTTTATTTCGAGAGTCGGGCACCAAGTGGCGCGAGTTCGTTAAACCGGTCGACTGGCTCGCGAGCCGTCCAAGCGATCCCGCGAAGCAATAGAACTCGGAAGATCGGATCGTCGAATGTCCAACTGTAATGCCCCGGAATACTGACAAAAACGCGGCCCGCTCCTTTTTCGTACGCCCAAACCTGTGGCGTAGCATTCCCTTCCTCCGTGCTCGTGGCGAGCAATGCTACGTTCTTCACGTCTCCGGTGAGCTTCCAATAACTCTCGTCGTACAGTTTTAGCCGATCGATGTTGCGTAGGACCGGGTGATCGGTATTGTGCATGTCGAGCGTCAACGGCCCGTGTCGATAACCAATGCTGCCCCCTTTGGACGCCAGACCAATTCGCTTCGAAAAGTCTGCAACTCGATCGTCCCCATTGACTGCCCAGTGAATGTAAACCGAACCACCGCCGCGAGCTTGAAACGCATCCAGTTTCTTCGCTCGATCGTCATTCCATGCTCCCTTCTGAAAGAAGATCAGAGAGTCAGCGGTCGCTAGCTGTTCCTCACTAGGGAAATCCCACGCGGCACTCACGTCGACATTGGGTGCTGCTGCCATTAATTGGCCCCACTGAATCTGCCAAGCTGGATAGTCGTGTTCGCCGGGGCCGTGATCCTTTTTGCCCGACACCAAAACGATTTTTAGCGGCTTGAGCTCTTTCGGTAATGGAGTTGAGCCAGCCAAGACCGCTGCTAATTCGGCTTGAGAACGGAGCGGCGGTGCCTGGAGCGGTCCTTCGAGCGGCATTCTCGGTGGCGCTGTCAGCAAGTAGGTCATCAAATCGCGCAATTGCTCCCTAGACAGTTTTTCCGCCAAGCCCGTAGGCATGACCGATAATTTCGCAGGCTTCATCTGATCGACTTCCGACCGAACGATCTTGGTCGAGTTTCCTTTTTCGTCCCCCAAAATCAACTGCCCGGCTTCATCGCGTAAAACCCCTGTCAGCACTTGGCCATCGCTCATCATAATCATGTGCCCGATGTAGTCGGGGTTAATGGCGAAGCTTGGATTGACAATGTCGCGCAACACGGAGGCGTAGTCGCGGTGGATTAGGTTTGAGAGATCAGGACCTATCCTGGCCCCCACGCCCCCCATGGCATGACACTTAAAACATCCGGCAGCCTCGCTGTGGAACACGCGGCGTCCTAGCCCCCAGTTGCCCCCCTCGATCTCAGCAATCTTCATTGGCTTGTCATCGTTAAGCTGGGTCGCTTCTTTGGATTTTACCCAAGGCATAAAGAATCGATGCAAAGGCAACGGTCGATCACGGGGATCTTCGGCTGTGTGTACGGAGACGTGGAGTTGCGGCTTCAAATCGGTAGACTTCGTCAGCTTGATCTCAAGGTCCACCAGTGCTGCGGAGTCACCAGAGCATGTTAATCGAACAACGTGAACGCCATTGCTAAACTGCGATTCTATTTTCCCGAGAGAAGATGAAACCGCGAGGGGTTGGGGCGAGGAGAGAACCAGCGTGATCGACTCAGCAGGCCACTCGTAATCGATCTTGGAGCCAGGTTGGACGACCGGACGCAACAGGTTGTGCAGATCAAGGCTCGTTCGAAGTTTCAATTCGCCCGGCGATTCCATGGCAGACCACAAGTCATCGTGCTGTGAACTGCCTTGAGTGAACTCCCGAGCCACCTGCAAATTGAGGTGCGGCAGCCAGCCTGTGGTGTTAACTAAGGCAACTTGCAAAGCGTTTTTAGGCGTCCATGTTGCTTGCACACCTGTCAGCGATAAATCGAGATCGATTTGCGAATGCTTCGTAGTTTTTGCGTCCGATTTCTGAGATTCTTCGGGGCGAGGCAAGGTGACAGCATAGTGCGAATTGGCTTTCATGGTCGCCGTGCTTACGATCAAGGTTCTTAGGTCGCTGGTTAGCGAGGCTCCAGCTACAGGCAATTCGAAGCGTGGAGTTGCAAGTTGACGTTTGACCACGGCGTAGGGAGGAACCAGTGTTTCAAATCGATCGCCAGCTCGCACAAATTCACCGAATTCCACTTTGACTTGCTCGACCAAATTTCGCATCTTGAGCGGGTCGATCGGACGGTCAAAGGCAATTCGTATTTCGTTCGGGGATTCCGACCACGTCGCCACCGGTTGCGGCGCGGATGGATCGGAGTACTTGATCCGAAACAATTTCCCAATCCCTGTTGGTCCAGTTCCCCAATCGGGAGGTCCACTGTGACACGCCACAACAAAGTCGCCATCCGGCGCAACGCACCCGTCGATCGTCAACATTTGGAGACCCGCAAATAGCTGAGTCGACGCGACGTATCCTGCATCCGTTTTGAACAACTGGGTGCGCCAAAGTTTCCCGCGTGACTCACCGCAAACAAGAGCTTGCTTGGCCCACGCCGCAGGTCCGAAGATTGGTCCTCCGTTCACTGAGCTGTTGAAGACCATTCCACAAGTTGACTGATGCTGCGGACCGTAATCGAAGGTGGATGGTTCATCGATCACGTCTGGATTATGGCGAGGATGTCGAGGGGGAAACCCATAGTGACGACCGGCTTGAATATGCAAAAGCTCGTCGAGCGGGTTCCCGTTGGGAAGCCAAGTTGCCCCTTCTTGTTCGGAACAAAACAAATCCCCCGAATCGTTAAACGCGAACGCAATGGGAAAACGGATACCGGTACAGACGGTTTCTCGCTTGCTGAAATCCGGTGAAATGCGCTGGACCGTTCCCCGTTCGCTCTTGATGTCATATTCGGCTTTGCCTGACTCGTCGACCATGTAAGCGTTCGCATAATTGGCCGTCCCAAGACCAAAATAGATAGCACCCTCTTTGTCCATGGTGATTCCAACGGCATCGACGTTTTGAGCGATCTCTTTCCAACCGGTTGCGATCACGATTTCCTCGTCCGCTTTGTCGTCGCCGTTGGTATCGACGATGAGAGAAACTTTCCCTTTGCTCGGTACAAAGACTCCGCGACCTTTTGCGTATCCAGGGGGAGTCAAGAGCATCCCAAGTGGTCCTCGTAAGCTCCCTTCGTTCTTCCAAAACAACTCTGCTTTGTCTTCGACTCCATCGCCATCGGTATCAGCCAGGAGGTGCAGGTCGCCGTTGTACCCCAAGGTCATCAGTCGGCCATCTTCACGATAGCGAACGTTGTTGACATTGGTTAACTCGACAGGCAACTCGCGGACCGTGAACCCTGGCACGAACATCTGAATCAAGGGCGGGTTTTCTGCTTTCACCAGAGTGACGCCCGGCGTCAATTTCAATTCGGCTGGCAACCGATCGGCCAAATTAGCATGCTTGGCTGAGAGGTAAGCGCGAACGGAGGCTCTTTCATCGTCGCTGAGAACGCGATCGTAGAAGAGTACTTCTGCGATATCGCATTTCAACGGCCCACGCACTACGTGTTCCCCCGGACCATTCGTGTAAAACCGAGCAGCCAAAGTCAGTTGGTCGATGGAGAGACCTTTCGGTTCGAAAGTTCGCTCGCCAGGTTGTTTGCCATCGATCGACAAAGTGACTTTGCGACTCTGTGGATCGAAAACCGTTTCCAATATTTGCAGCGTGCCAAAGCGCTGAGTGCCCTTCAACAAACTCCGAGCACCACCGAAACCATAGCCCTCGACGTTGACGTATTCTAGCGAGGCGGTCGGGGCCGCACCAAGATCGACTGTTAGACCCGATTCGTAGTCGCGTTTTTGGGGCGCATTGGTAGCAAAGAGACCGCGAAACTCGCCAACATTGTCATGCGGGGCTGCCACTAGGAACAAAGTTGCCGCTTCGATCTTACCCGGCACAGACAGGCAGCGCATGTGATCTGACTCGCCATCAAAGCGAACGCTCCAAGCGTCACCCATTTGAACCAATTGCGGTTGATCTCCTGCAGATGCCTGTAGGAAATGCCGTCTAGTCCCAGAACCATCTTGCCATTGCTCTAATGCACCACGGTTCGGAATCGAAGTCGAATTGTTGGCTTTCCTAGCCGCTGGAATTGCGTTTGCGTCCAACCAAAGAACCAAACCATCTCGAGTCGTGAGTCTTTTGTCCGCCCAATCTGGAATCTGCGCTGTGGCTTGTGAGAGTAGGCAATCCGTCGCAAACAGGGCAAGCAAGAGGAATTGGAAAGGTGCGATGTTTAGGCAACGGCAATAAAGGGTTAAACAACTAGTGATAGCACACATGCACCGCATTTTAAAAATCTTTTCGCAAGTCGATGATGAAGAGGTTTTGGCCAACCAATCTATTCTAGCAAGTCGCGATTGGGATTGATCGTCGACATCAACTTCTCTAATCTCGCGTCAGGCAGAAACGACTTGCCCTACCAGCAAAACGCCCGATGAGTTGCTTGAATATGAATCGCCTGCGATTTTTGTCATTATTGATTGTATTTAGCACCGCTGGTTGTGCGCCACTCGGTGTCTTTTCTCCTTTGCGTCCTTTCGAAAAGAAACTCGTTTTTCAGCCCGCGAAATTCCCATTGGGCAACTACGAAAATCGAAGTCCCGAAATCGAAGACGCTTATCTTGCATCGCCAGACGGAACTGAGTTGCATGGTTGGTTTATCGATCATCCTGCTCCAAAAGCCGTCGCACTATTCTTTCATGGAAACGCGGGTAATGTTTCGTTATGCGATGAATCGCTCAAGCTTTTGAATCGTCGTCATCAACTTGCCGCGATGACCATGGACTATCGTGGTTATGGCAAAAGCAGTGGTGCGCCGTCGGAAAAAGGGATACTCATGGACGCCCGTGCCGC
Organism: Planctomycetaceae bacterium; assembly: GCA_947463915.1. GTDB lineage: Bacteria > Planctomycetota > Planctomycetia > Pirellulales > Pirellulaceae > JBKCUI01. The sequence continues at coordinate 29,067 of CANHVO010000019.1, read as the reverse complement.
TAGAGCTTGGCTTGCAAAACGAAAAGGGGTTTCCGAAGCATCGATTTTGCTACTCGGGCAATCGCTTGGCGGAGCTGTTGCCGTCGACCTCGCAGCCAAGGATGGTGCGGGTGGACTGGTGTTGGCAAGTACATTTACATCCCTGCCAGACGCTGCATCCGATGTGTTCCCATGGATGTTGCCTAAATGGAACATGACTCTGAAATTGGCTTCGATTGACAAAATCAAGAACTACCATGGACCTTTACTCATAAGTCATGGAGATGCGGACGAGACAATATCCTTCGAGCATGGTAGGCGACTTTTCGAAGCCGCGAACCAACCAAAAGAATTCGTTCGAATTGAAAACGGCAAACACAATGATCCGCAGTCGGAAGAGTTTCGAACTGCGCTGGATCGATTAATAGCAAAGATGGAGCATGTGGCTTTTGATCGATAACGAAACGCATGCGATTATCGCACAACTCTGGATTCGTCGCGTAGTTTCGTCGCGTAGTGTAGAGCGATTGTCTCAATCGCTCTACGGGCACTTTAGGTCCCATACCGCAGAACCAAGAAGCCCCGACTTGAAAGAAGCCGCGACTAGATGGTGCAATTGGAATGCGATTGTGGTCTGCACTTCCGAAACGATTGAGGACAATCGTTTTACACTCGCCCCTGGCGGTGCGACGAATCCGAAGGTGTCATTTTCATCACGCAGTTCAGGCCGCCCCCTACTCCAACTTGTGACCACCTTGTGCTTCATTTGGGCTCGCTACAGCCCCAGGGCTGCCGTCTAGCGTTGCGAGGTAAGCCACAAGATCTCTCAATTCTCGCTTATTGAGATACTTCAGCAGATCTATCGGCATCGAGGACTGGCCTTTTTTGCGTTCGTCGATCTTATCCTTCGGGATTTTGATGAGTGCACCTTGCGCGTCCATCAAAGTCAAATTGGTATCATCTTCGGACTTGAGAATTCCCGAAACGGTCTTTCCATCCTCGTCCAAAATGACAACAGTTTCGAACCCTTGTGCAATGGCCGCATTTGGAGCTACGATCGCCTCCAGCAAATACTCACGCGTCTTTTGCGTGCCGAGTGCGCTCAAGTTCGGTCCGACTTCGCCACCTGTGTTTCCAACCTTATGGCATCGAACACAGGATAAACTGCTTCGAGTGAAAAAGAGCGTTCGACCTTGTGCGACATCTCCGCCGTCAACGCAATCTTCATAGTGCCTCTTGGGCTCTGACTCCTTCAGGTTATCGAGAACGGCAACCTTTTCCTGGAGTCGCTTCTCCAAATCCCCCTTGAGTTTACCTTTGGCTGCCTCGACAACATTGATCCAGCAATCGCGTTCCAACGTCCCATTCAGGTACCCCTCAACTCCCTTTGCGACCAATTCTTTTGACTCTTCGTTGTTCATGATTGCAAGTTGATCCCAAGCAAACTGACGTTCTCGAACGATTTTCGAGCTGATCGCTTGCTTCAAGCTTTTCGTTGCGTCATTTGGAGTCTTCGCAACTTGAAAGGCCATACTCGCCATTCGCACATCCACATCGGCATCGCGAACGAAGTCAGGGATCATAGATTGGATGGCATTAGGAGCAAGATTGATCAAGGCCCGGATGGCAGCGCCACGTCGCGTCCCCTCCGATTTTGGATCCTTGGCAGTGACAGTTAGTATCTTGGCGATCTCGGTCAACCCTGCTTTCGCTCCTACCTCTAGGAACTTATCGCTAACCGCTTGGGGGGCTGCAGCCAGCTCCTCGATACGAGCCTTCAGTGCTTTCGTAGCAAAGTCTGCACTGCGATCGCTCAGAGGTTGATGTCGATTCATAACACGGTCACGGTCGCCAGGTTTTGCCCAATTTGCGAGCATCTCAAGGGCCTCAATCCGCATCGAGTCCTTGCCGCCTGCACGTGCCGCAAAACTTGCAAGCCGATTCGCATCTTGTTCGCGACCTAATCGGAAGTTCGAGTTAAGAACACGATTGACTACGGGCTCTTCCGTATCGGCTGCTAAAGGGAGTTCCGCAAGAGCAGGCAGTTGACTATGCAACTGAGGCACATCGTGGATAGCGAGGACGGCTTCTTTTCTGACCTTTGGCGAGCTGTCCTTGAGGAATTCGAAAACGATCGGGTTGGCTTGTTTGCGAAGCGCGACCACCGCGGCTACTCGAACCGCTTCACTCGCATGATTCTTTAAAGCTTTCAGCTTTTCGTAGTCCTTCACACCAACCAAGCCCATGATGCCCGCGTGTCTCAAGATCGGATCTTGATTGTTGTTCTCCTCTAGAATGCGGATGATGCTAGGCATGGAATCGTCGGAACCAAGTAGTCCGACCGCCATGCAGGTCGCTGACTTTACCACCGCGGACTCATGCTTGAGCAGTGGTTCCAACACAGGCTGGGCAGGCTTGTAGCCAGCATCGGCTAGTGCTTCCATGGCACGCGATACGACCATCGGCTCCGAGTGGGAAAGGCATTTGACGAGTGCATTGGTTACCTTGGCATCCTTCGGCTTCGCACGCAACAGTTGCCCTAAGCCCCAGACACCATGAAGTTGCTTGATGGTGGAAGCGTTCGCTGACTGAGTTGCTGTCTCCAAGATGTCGCCGTCACCACGGCTTGCAAGCTCCCATTGCGCTTCGAATCGAACACGTCGATCGGCATGACCGAGCAAGTCGCCTAACTCGCCCTTGTTCCGCGACTTCATGCCGTCTCGCAACAAAATACGAGTGGACTTTACCAGTTCAGTCGCCTGGGCTTTTTGGTCCGCAAAACGATAGATCCGCCCTTTGTTTTCACCCTTCCATCCGTTGACCCAGTCGCTTACGTACATGCCACCGTCGGGTGAAAACTCAACGTCCGTTGCCAGGATGTTCCAGACAAATTGCTCGTTGCTTTTGAGTTCAAAGAAGGCGCCCTTTGGGTCGACTTTGACCATTCGGACCCCGCTATTGGAAGACTGCCCGCGAAAATCACATAGGAAAAACGCATTCTGGAATTGGTCGGGAGTTCCTTCCGAGGCTGTTAAACCTGTCCCTGGATAACAAGCTAGCCCAGATGGACCATCTGCAATATTGGCAATCGGCGGGACCGTGTAGACCGGCGATTCATCGCTAAACGGATACCAGATCTTTTCCCGATTGAAGGGGCCGCGGTCGGATATGTACTGATACATCATTCGCCAGCCTGTGTCGCCACCGCGGACAATGTACACCCAACGAGCCTTGTCCCCTGAATCCGAATTGTTATCACCCGTGAACAAGTTTCCATAGTCATCGAAAGCAAGTTCTTGAGGATTGCGAAGGCCAGTCGCCACAACTTCTAGATTGGAACCATCGAGCTCGCAGCGAAAGACGGCACCACTCTCTGGATTGGCAAGAAGTCCCGTCGGTGTTTCGACATGGTATCCACGATCACCGATCGAGAAATAGATTCGACCATCGGGGCCCATGATAAGCCCATGCATATCGTGTCCTCGGAATGCAACACGCACACCAAAGCCATCGGCCAGCACGATTCTTTCGTCGGCAACTCCATCTTTATCTTTGTCGACCAACGCCCAGAGCTTTGGAATGTTCGTGTAGTAAATGGTGTCGCCTCGAACCAAGGCGCCCGCTCCGGTCCCCTCTTCGATGCTATTAAAGCCAGATGCGTACACCGTAGCCTTGTCTGCTTTCATGTCTCCATCGGTATCGATCAGCATGCGGAGCAAGTCGATTTGCTTTTCATAGTCGGCGGCTTTGTCCCCCAACTGCTCGCGGTGATAACGAATTCGATCTGCTACGGTTACCGCAGCCAAGTCTGCAGAAAGCCACTTTTCGTCGTGACCTCGGTTGTCCGTGACGCCATTTTCTTGTCGGTAACTTTCGCAAACAACGACTCGACCCCGATTGTCGATCGTAAACGCAACGGGGTTGCCGACCATCGGCTCGGCAGCAAACAGCTCGCAAGTCATCCCAGCGGGCCGCTTGAATGAACCGATCGCTGTTGCCGCATCGGCAGACTTTTCGGCCAATTTAGGCATCTCGGGTGCAGGGCGTTGCTTCGTGTCGTCTGCGCGGGATGAGACACTGAACTGGGTGGCTAGTGCCAGGGCGACTACGAACGCCAATCTTTTGTTCGCACGACTGATGACATTGCAAAAACGATTCGTCGACATTGAAATGTTTCCCACAGATCTGATTTCGATTGGTAAGTGACAAAAGAAAAAATTGGCAGGCCCGATGCAATTTTAGATGGTTGGCAATGTTGAAATCCGAAGGAACAACCTAATTTGCCCATCAAAACGGCAACATCATAACCTCGCCTCCTTTTCCCTCCAATGCGTTCCTGACCCACTGTTTCCTAGATTGCTCGACATTCGTCGAGAACCGGGGCTAGCGCCCAACGGCTAATTCGTCCGAAAAACTTATGCCGAAGTGCATAGAAGTCTAATTTCCTTGAAATTAAACGGCAACGACGTGATTTTCTCCCCCTCGCCCCGAATCGGGGAGAGGGGCAGTGGGTGAGGGGTTGAATTGTCAGTAACAAGTCTTCGGTTCAGTTATTTGTTTATAGCTTTTTAGCACTGCGAGCGAAACAAAATTCCAATCAAAACACAATGCAAAACCCCTCACCCCCAGCCCCTCTCCCCTAAGAGGGGCGAGGGGAGCAAAGTAAAAAGTATCGTATCGACGAGGCTATTGCCGTGCGGCTAATTCGTTCATTTCAACGCAAGCCTAGACCAACCTACTTACTAAGTTTTCAAGATCTCGTCGATCGCCTTCCCGTGATCGATATCCAGCCGTTTGCGGCCTGGAATTTCCAGCTTGCGAGAATCCAGCCCAAGTTGTTTAAGAATCGTGGCATGGATATCGGTTACGTAATGCCGATTCTCGACTGCATGAAAACCAATTTCATCGGTCGCACCGTGCACGACACCACCTTTGACTCCACCACCCGCCATCCATACTGAGAAGCCGAAGATATGGTGATCGCGACCGTCTGAACCTTGCGTCCCTGGGGTTCTACCAAACTCGCTGGCGAAGACGACCAAGGTTGAATCCAAAAGACCTCGCTGTTTCAGATCTTTTAGGAGACCAGCAATCGGCTTGTCAACGGCCTTGAAGTTCTTTTCATGATTCGCCTTGAGACCACCATGCGCGTCCCACGCACCTGCACCGCCAGCACCATGCTGCACTTGGATGAAGCGAACACCACGTTCTACTAGCCGGCGAGTTGCCAGCATCTGCATGCCGAATTCCTTTGTCTCTGGTTCATTCAATCCATACATCTCATGAGTCGCGGCCGTTTCCTCTTGAAAGTTGAGCGACTCCGGTACTGAGGTCTGCATGCGAAAGGCTAACTCATATGCCTTGATGCGAGCTTCCAAAGCCGAGTCATTCGGATATGCGTCGGCCCGTAGTCGATTCAATCCGTTGACCAGATCGAACCCTAATTTTTGTTCGGCTTCGGAAAGACCAACAGCGGGCTTGCCAAAGTCGAGTGGGTTCGCAGGATCGACTCGAATCGGCACAGCGTCGTGAGCCGGACCAAGATAATGCCCATCCTTGATATTCCAGTATTCGCGATTCCCCATCGAAATGAATTGGGGCAAATTATCATTGAGCGAGCCGAGACCATAATGGACCCATGCACCCAGCGTAGGGAATTCGCCGTCGAGCATATGCCGTCCCGAATGAAACTGGGTTTGTGCACCGTGATTGTCATCCGTTGTCCACATCGAACGAATCACCGCTAGATCATCGGCACAGCTGCCAATGTTCGGCACCCAGTCGCTCATCTCAATGCCTGATTCGCCATACTTGCGATAGCCAACTTGCAATGGGTACAGTTTATTCCTCTGCTGGCCGTTGGCATCGTTGATCACCGTGACGCGGGCTAGCTTCAGCTTCTCCGGATTTTGAACATCGGCAAAGGGTGTTTCGCTAATCGATTTGCCCGCGTACTTGGTCAGTTCCGGCTTTGGGTCAAACGACTCCGCTTGTGAGACGCCGCCGTTCATGAAGAGCCAGATAACACTCTTGGCCTTCGGCGGGAAATGCGGTTGGCCGTTTGGTGGTTGCCAGTCTTGCGGATCGTTGACTCTACCGACTCCATCACGAGCGAGCATAGCCCCCAACGCCAAACTGGAAAATCCCATGCCGCAGTTCGACAAGAATGCTCGCCGATTGGCCGAATCCATGTCACGCGAGTTGATTCTCTTTGAATTCATTGCCATCTTAAATCCTCAGCGAATCGTGATAAAGTCATTGTGATTGACCAGCCCGCGAACCAGTCCTAATCGAGCTTGCTTTGCCGCATTTTCAGAACTTGCGTTCTCCGACAACGACCGAATCTTTTGCATCGACGTTTCCATCCATTCGAGCTCGGAGCGAGAGGGCTCCGATGCCAATAGCCTCACAAATGCGGTTCGTGCAAAATCTACGTCAGCTGCCATCGGATTCTCTCCCGTTAGTTTCTTGGTAATTTGTTCCACCATTTCCATGGCAAGGCTGCTATTCTCCAAGGCTAACGCTTGTTGAGGGACAATGCTTTCGCCTCGTCGATAGCAATCGAGAACATTCGCATCATCGAAGGCCGAAAGCAACTTGTTGTGTTCATTGTGCGAATGAAAGAAATAGAGACTTCGTCGCCGCGATTTTTCGTCCGCAGCAGGAAGTGGTGGGCCCCCCATTTTCAGGTCCAATTCACCCGCAAGTGCAAGTAAGCTATCTCGCACCATTTGCGACTCCATTCTTATGGCATTCATCCGCCAAAGAAATTGGTTCTCAGGATCGATTGCCAAATTCTTGGGATCGGCATTGCGATTGGAGGATGTTCTACGGTAAGCGTCCGAACTCAGGATGATGCGATGAATATGTTTTAAGCTCCAATTGTTTTCCATCAACTCCACGGCAAGCCAATCAAGAAGCTTTTGATTTGTCGGCGCAGCCCCTTTGCGTCCAAAATCAAAAACCGTCGCCACGATGGGGCGGCCAAAATGCCGCGACCAAATGTGATTGACTGCGACGCGCGCGGTCAATGGATTGCGACGATCAATCAACCAACGCGCCAATGCAGTTCGCCGACCCGTGCTCGTTTTTGGAAACGCTTTTTTGCGAGACTCTTCGCTTTCCAAATTCGATTCCGCCGACTTTTCTGCACCTCGCATCGACACATAGATTTCCCCAGGTGCATCCATTTGTTTTTTGGCGAGCTCTAGAGCTGTTCGCGCGTCCGCGACCTTTTTCTCAGAAGCCTCTTTGGTTGCTGGTGTGGATTTCAACGATTCTAGCTCAGCCCGTGCAACTCCCTCCTCCGCTTTCGCTAGTGCCAAACTGAGATCGGAAATAGCGGCTGCTCTAACAAGCAGTGCAAGAGCATCGACTGGTGTTTCTCCGTGTTTTGCCCGGTCGGCCGCAAATCGCTTGGCAATCGCCTCCAGCTCCAATCTCCATTTTTCCGAGGACTTCTCTGCGATGACGAACTCTCCTGTCGCGACATCAATCGCCGTTTTCCTTGCGGCGTTTTCCGTTTCAGACTCGCTAGCTGGCACCCCCTGAGCTTTATCCAGTTGCTCCTTTGCTTCGGAAGCCTTCTTTTGGGCCACCATCAAGTTCGATTCTGCATCGCGCCGATATGCCTCTTCGACAAAATCGCGTAGCCCAGGTTCGTACGCTTCTTTCGGAAGCGAAACCGGATGAATCGAAAACGGTTCCCAACGAAGGATTGCAGGCACTGCTGGCTCCATCGAACGAGAAGTATTTGGGTTGCGATCGTCGCCTCGCGTGTGGACGTACGTTGGCAACTCGAGATTGCAATCAAACGCGCGAGGGATCGCGTCTTTTTGGAAATCGATTCCAACTGGCGTCATTTCCTGCCGAATTTGATACGGCTCGAAGACAGCGCGAAGTCGATAATAGTCTTCCTGACTGATGGGGTCGTATTTGTGATCGTGGCACTTGCAGCAGTTAAAGGTTAATCCCATCATCGCCTTGGACGTGTGCTCGATCGTTTCATCAAGCCAGCTTGTCCGATTGAACTTGAAATACTGCCGAGCGAGAAAGCCGGAAGCGCGGAGCCGTTTGAGGTCGTTTGGGTGAAGTTCGTCCGCGGCTAACATGTCCTGCAGCATTTGGTCGTATCCTTGATCGGTGTTCAACGACTCCACTACCCAATCGCGGTAGTGCCACATGTGCTTTTGCGAATTGCGAACTTCCTCTCCTAATCCCCACCAATCGCTGTAACGCCAAATGTCCATCCAATGACGGCCCCAGCGTTCGCCATAGTGTGGACTGTTTAGCAATCGCTCGACAACAAGACGCTGAGCTTGAGGTGTGTGATCTAGTTCGAAATTTTTGAGTTCGTCGCTAGTCGGTGGCAAACCTACAAGATCGAGCGAAACCCTTCGCAACCAAATCGCGGGTTCGGCATCTTGTTGGGGCACCAAGCTTTTTTCAGCATACTTTTCCGACAAAAAAGCATCGATCGGATTCGCAGCCGTGTTTACCGGCAAAGCCGGCCGAACTGGTGCGACAAAGGCCCAGTGTTCTCTCGGATCTCGCTCTGGCTGTTCATTCGGTGGAGCAATCGCCCCTTCGTTCAACCATTTCTTGATCGCTTCTATTTGAGACGCGAGGAGAGGCTCTCCCTCCGGTGGCATTCGAGACGATTCCTCGTGGGCCGCGATGCGTTCAACCATCAGACTTGTGCTCGCATCACCGGACTGAATAGCTTGTCCGGTATCACCACCGCGAAGCATGGACGCAACCGTATCCAATCGCAAATTGGCTTCTTGCTTCAGTGCTCCATGGCAAGCGAAGCAACGCGATTGTAGGACCGGCCTAACCGACTTGAGATAGTGATCATGTTCGTCGGCAAGGATCGCTCCATGGAGGGCCAGTCCCATCAGTAGAACGGCAACAGACTCGAGAAGCTGAGCGTATCGAAACCTGTTGGACTCGAGGAAGCGCATGAGGAACTGCGATCAGGAAGGGGGCAGGACGGTGGGAGGATGATGGGAGGATGGTGCCATCCCTTGTCACTATCATAAGTGAAAACCGGGCCAATTGGCAAATCAGAGGCTAATGCGGAAACCGAAATGCAAAAAACAACTCGATTCCGGTATGATCATCGATTGTTCGGCTCGGAGAAAAACGATTTCATCCGGCCCTTCTCATCAAATCAGGATTTTTATGCGAAGACTACGAAATGGGTTGCTCCCAGTGCTTTTCTTGCTTTTTGCAGCTTATTCATCAGCTCAAACAGTCAAGAAAGAACAACCTCCGAAAGATGAATCGGAAAGGATCGTCAAGTTTTTGGGGTACCCAAATTCCATGCTCTTTCATAACGCATTTCGTGCTGGAAATTCAACTCGGTTTCTATTGCTCAAAGCCTCTCTGAAGTTTCCGGAAATAGCGGATCGTTTTGAGTTTACGAAGGTGCAAATCGAGACAATTCGAGAATTGAGTCCTATTGAGAGCGTTGAAAAACCAGAGAACGATTCAATCGACGAGCAAGCCGTCAATCCTGACTTTTACTCTTTTCTGAATGATGCGCAACGTACGAAACTGGACGCTCTGGCTATCCGATTCGACGGACTTGCTGCATTGACACGAATCAGTTTCAAGGAGAGGCTAAACATCTCTGACAATTCGATTACTAAGATTCAGGAAATCGTCGGCAAGATTCGCAATGAAGTATTGTTGCGGTTTCGAATGAATTTTGCTGCGGTGCTTCCTGCTGATCAAACCTTTCGTGACGTCGACTATTCTGGACGAATTTGTACCCACGTCAACGAAACGATTCTAAAGTCATTAACGCCCAACGAACGCGATCGACTCTTCGAGTTTTTGCAACAGCACTTCGACTACAAGCTGATACAAGCAGTCGAGAAGCTTGCACCGCTTCCGCAAGGGTTAATCGTGTTTACTCCAGAGCCGGAATGAAAACGAATCATCCTAACTCGAAACGCAATTGAGGGGCCGGCGGAATGGCCACTCGTCCCCTGGCGCCGGCTGTTGTGTAGCGAAAGTCGTCAAGACTTTCGGCTGCATCGCCTAAACAACCGAAACTCTTAACGAGTTTCGCTACAACATGCTTCACGGTGTTGGGCAAAGCCCTGGAACGAGGGTAAGTTGAACATAAAAACCGGAAGTTCCTTCTTCTATTCATTGCCGAAAAAAAACGAAAGAAGACGAAAGAGAATCGAATTGTTACGTTCTTAAGTTTTCATTCGGTGGTTATTGAGGCTACGGATCAATTTGCTGGGAAACTTTGGTCCGCGTGAACTCGTTTATTCGATCGTCACTTTTTCGGCTAAATTGTTCGATCAATATCTGGAAGGAACTTTCTGTTTTTAGCACTAGCCTGGCTCTTTCGGCTCACAGAAATCGGCTGGCGTCTCAGGCTCAAGGAAACGAAAATCGAATTTTACACAAGGGCATAGAGTCGGCTGCCGCACGATTTAGAGGCCAGGAACAATCGCGTTTCCACCCTTACCCTTCGTTTTCTTGGCTTGAGCGCTCATTGCCTGCATTTGTGGCACGCCGGTCAATTGAATCATCGGGGGCCGTTCGCAAAAGAGTGTGGTTTCGCTGACGACCTTGCTCTCCTTGAACCAGCTTGGAGAAATCCAAGCGTTTGGCGCAATTGGTACTTCGACGCGAACCGTGATCAACGGAGTCGCTTCGGTTACAACCTGTGGAGTTACCGTTATTGTTGCCGACTTGAGCCCTGCGGCCTGCAACAAGGTGCGAGCAGCTTGTGTTGCCTCGTCGGCCGAGGCACCTGGGACCATGGCGTTTCTCGCCCCTTCGTAGGATGCTGTGTCGGCAGAGTGCTGCAAAAGCAATACCCGACTGATTTCAATCATTCCTGCAAAGATCAACAATACGATCGGCAAAACGACAGCAAACTCGACGAGGGCAGCACCTCGCCGGTTCTTGTTTGTGAAACGTTGTTGTTGACGCATAGCCTGTCGTCCGGTTAGTTTCGCGGGTTCGTGCATGATAGTTTTAAGCACTTGGGAGGGCGAGGCTCCTGCCGAGCCAATGGTGCAAAGGTTCGGCATGAGTTTCTCAGACCAATTAGCCGTTGGGCGCTAGCCCCGGTTCTCGACGAAGGTCGAGCAATGGGAAAACCGGGGTTGACGCCCACCGGCTATTGGTTTGTTTCACTCGAAGATTCATTCGTTCGTGCCTAGTACGTGATCAACGTCGGTAGTCTATGCGCGATGTCTTCGAACGCTTCGACCAGTTGAAGCCCGGTAGATGCATGGTAATGCTTGCCAGATCCCGCTGCCGCGACCTGTTCCATCCTCGCATTATCTGCTTCGTCCGAAAATGTTACTGTGTAAATGAGTATGTTCTCAGCCGCAGCTGTTTGGGCTGCGTAAAGAGGATCGGTCCCTGTATTGTGAATGCCGTCGGTCAAGACAATCATGACACGAGTCGCCCAAGATCTTGCTGTCTTCTTGTTGGCGAGTGCGCTTGCCCCAAACAGAATTCCATCTCCAATGTTGGTGGCACCGCTATCAAACTTTGCGGAATACCCATCCATTGCGGTTTCGATTGGAAGGTAATCGCTAGTCAGAGTGACATCTGTTTTCGCCGTACTGTTGTACGTTGTTAGAGAGACGTGCTCTTCTTGGCTCGATTGTTCAATCACGAGCAAAAATGCTTGAACCGCGTTAACCGCATCCAACCAACGAGCATTCGGCGGAACGGGATCGCCGTACTTCCATCCCACAGGGGCCGCGGCAGGATTGTAGTTGCCTGAAATCTCCGTTGCTGAAAATGCCATTGAACCTGATCGGTCGACGACCAATGAAATATCCATCTCTGCTTGAGTACAAATGGAGGTCTTAATCGGGCGAAAATCGATCGGCACGCCCATTGTCGGGAACAGCATTGGAACCTTGATCTTCCCGTTGGCTTGGATTTGAACTGCGTTTGGGTTCGGCCCTGGCCGAAAATCGTAGCGTCGCGTCTCGGAGTATCGCGTGGAGACCCCAAATACAAGATCGCTCCCACTTAGGTTCATCTTTTCGTTGGCAAACGGGTTTTCCAGCATCAGTTTTTCGGCGGCTGCGGCGGCTTGAGTCTTATCTTGCGTAACAGCCAAAACGCGGCCAGCAGCTCTGGTCGCAACGTCGATTGTGATCTGAAGCTCCGTTCGAGCAAGCTCAATGTAGACCACATTGATCGCATAGGCTGCAACAGCCAGAACCACCGGGAGCATCAGTGCTAAAGTGGCGGCAGTAGCACCTTGGCGTGTCCGCATTCGTCTTTTGGTCGTAAGCGAATGCAAGGCCGCAGACGAAACCGTACAAAGTGGGCGCGAGGAATGCAATGAACCTGCAATGGGCTTTTGATTCGAAGATGTCGATTCGACGTTTTCCCGTATCACGCTCATATTTAGTACTCGGCCATAATTGTAACGGACTCGGTAAAGATTTTGTTTTGATAAAACCAAGTCCCAACAAGCGAACTCTCCTTCGCCGCAATCTGAATGGTTACTTTAAAAAGATCGCCGTAGGCTAGAATGGCCGGGTCTGTTGGTGCACATGAAAATTGGTAGCCATTGATTTTGCGTCCAAGAAGAATCAAATCGCACTGATCGGTTAAGTTCTGTTGGGTCGTACCGGGAACAATGGCCAGTCTCGCACATTCATACGCTGCAATTTTAAGCGATTGTCGCAAGTAAATCATGCGGCACGTTTCGATGGTCGCCATCGTGATCAAAAAGAACACCGGCAGACAAATTGCCAACTCGATCAAAGCAGCACCTTGACGATTCTTTGAGTTTAATGATTTGATCTTGGAAGGAGTGAGCATCGAATTCAATGGATTTCCATTTGGGGGAGGTGCTGAGAAAACGTAGCTCAATTCCAATGGAGGGGTGAAGAAGTCTGGGTATATTCTGTCGAAGCGAAGCCACTTTTATCGATCGGGTGGAAGTTTCCGAATTTATCGATTTTTACTCAGACCAACGTCTTTGGGTCAAAACAACAAATTAGCCGAACCGCTTTAGCTGCGGTTCACTACGATTTTTGAGCAATCTTGGAAACCGGGGCTAACGACAATGGCACTCACTTTGCAATTTGCACAAGCGAATTACTGAGCCGCGGTCGCTGGTGCGAAAAACCGGAAGTTCCTTCCGGTTTTTCGAATAGACTCTCGAGCCGAAAAAAAAGAAAAGAACCGAAAAAAGTGATGTTCGAACAAATGGGTTCGCTTAAGTCAAAAGATCGCCGTAAATGAATAGCCTGACGACCAACGATCATCGAGATTTAACGAAGCATCCATTCGATTTTCTTTCGGCTTCTTTCGGCTTCTACCGGCAAAAAAGAGGAGCATGCATACTTTTGGGGCGTGTGGAAAGCGGGGATAAATAAAGCGGATGCGGCGACTTGGAGCGACTTTTCCGATAAAGCGGACTTTTCCTTAAAGTCGATGCGTTACGGATGCCGACAACTTGGAAGTAGCACGTTTCCAGACCGTTCCCACCTCGGTTTTTGCCTTTTGGATTGTTGATGATGAGCATACTCACAAAAAACGCTAGCGAACACTTCATCCAATCTCAACATGCCTCGGAAAGTCGTCGAGCTTCGAGCCTAATGTTGCTCGCATTGATCAGTTCCACGTTTTTTTCTGCGGGGTGTTCAACTCTCTTGGGCAAAACAAAAGGCCCCATGGATAACGTGGATACAAAAAGCCTCAAGCAAGCGGGCTATACCTTCGGTGAATACGGGGCACAAAAGCCAATAACCACCGAAGACGGTAGTCCAGCAATCGTTCTAGAAGTAAACAATGGAAAGCGTCATTTCGAGAAAATTCCTTTGGTGCCGGGCCAGTCTCTTTTCATCGCCGATTTGATACGCGATGCCAAGCTTCAGAAGAAATTTGGACGCATTAGAACAACCATCCTTCGTCCCAACGGCAAGAACTTGCCCCCAGTTCGGCTAGATGTCGATTTTGATGATTCGGGCAAGAGTGTCATGGAAGGCCAAAACTATTCGCTGCGAGCTGGCGACCATGTGGTTGTCAGGCAGGATGATACGTCTATGCTGGCTGGAATGGTTCCTGATTTGCCGTTCATGAAACGTTAGGCTAAAGCAAAACTTAACGCGACGGCTCAATTTCCAAACCGAGTAGGACGAAGCGGAAGCGTTAGAATGCACATGGAACCCGATACGGGTAGCAATTTTCTCAGTATTGCCACGACGGTTTCCGGCGTTTTCTTGGTGATGGCGGTCGGAGCGTTTGCCCGCTACATGAAATGGCTGACCAGTGAAGCCGATAGGTCACTAGCTGGATTTACGACCAACGCATTGCTCCCGTCCTTTTTCTTTCATCGAATCATGACCGACACGAAATTGTCGGCCGACCTAACAGCTTGGACTCCGTCGCTTTACGGAGCCGCGCTGACCTCTTTTGGATTTGCCTTCGCACTTGCGATGGTCTGGGCCTTTGGGCGATGGTTCGGGCTCAATGATTCGTCGGAGCGGCGTACCTTTTCCCTCTGCACTGGGATCGCAAATTATGGCTATATTCCGTTCCCGTTGGCAGAAGTGTTTTACCCAGGCTGTATCGTCACTTTACTAGTACACAACGTTGGAGTGGATATCGCATTATGGAGCTTCGGGTTGTTTATCATCTCAGGCCAAGGGCTCAAGGAATCGTGGTCGCGGATCGTATTTAGCCCGCCGCTCGTTTCCGTCACGATTGCACTCACGATTCGGCAAATGGGCGGCCAGACCTTGGTTCCAACTCCCGTGCTTCATATGAGCGAACAGTTGGGGAGATGTTCTATTCCATTGGGCTTGGTATTGAGCGGCGCAATTATTTATGACTATGCCGGCCGAGTGAAATTTTCGGACGCATTGCGGCCGCTAACCTTGGCCATTTTGGTTCGAGTACTGCTTTTGCCAATCGCTTTTCTCACGATTGCAAAGTACGGACAATTATCGCGTGACCTGCAAGAAGTCTTGTTGTTACAGGCAGCCATGCCTACCGCGACATTCCCGTTGGTGATGACCAGGCTTTACGATCAAAGCGTGGAAACGGCATGGACAGTGATCGTCGGTACATCGTTGCTGGGAATCGTCACGATTCCATTGTGGATGGTTTTCGGAGCCCAATGGTTGGGTTTTTGAAAGGTCGACCGTGAGGTTGCGCTCGCTTAATCGCGAAATGCCGTCTTTTTCGCGAATTTCCCCTAGGCCATTGCCCCATCGTTTGTCAAACTTACGGGCCGTTCTAA
This sequence comes from Planctomycetaceae bacterium, assembly GCA_947463915.1. GTDB lineage: Bacteria > Planctomycetota > Planctomycetia > Pirellulales > Pirellulaceae > JBKCUI01. Next base: position 13,835 of record CANHVO010000019.1, on the reverse strand, counting down.
CGAAATATTCGCAAAGGAAAGAGAAAAATGCAGTCCGAAGAAGCTGAAAACGAATTCGAATCCCGCTTGGACGGTTTGGTAGCCGCAATTGAAGCCGAGGATAAGCCAGCGATTTTGGATTGGATTCGCAGTGAGCACTTTACGCTCGTCTCGCTCAGTAACGACGAAGAATCGCTTTCTGCCATGATCCTGGAAACAGAAGAATTTCCTGCTTTGGTCGCTTTTCTTAGCTCAGAACACGCAGAACAATTCGTCGATTCGATTTCAGATCAAATCGAAGGCGAAGAGGTGGACTTGTTCGAAGTCGAAGGAGAAGATCTCCTGGCCCCTCTTTCTTCCGAATTCGGATTGCTGATCAATCCAGAATCGGATGACGCAGTTATGATCGAACCTAAGCTATTGCAGTCGGGCGACGCGGTTGACGAAGACGACGACGAAGCGTAATGATCATTACGGACTGTACGGCTGGGAAGCTAGTAACGGAGTAATTGCGTAAGGCAATTCGTTTAACAGTCAGCCTTAGGCGTACTTCCAAAGCAAAACAGTACGCCTTCGGCTGACTGTTAAACGACGAAATCAACAGGCCGCGTGCGTTGGTCCGAATGTACCGTGTGCGGCCGCGGCTCAGAATAAGCTACTACCATGAGTAATAAACCTCGATATGCAGTCATCGTCACCGTCGAGGGACTCGGGACGAATTTGGTGGGGTGTTATGGAGGGGCCATAGCGCCAACCAAAAACCTAGATAGCTTTGCGTGCCGATCGATTGTCTTTGATCAATTTTGGGCGGACACTTTTCGTCCGATCGATATCTTAGAATCAATGTGGACCGGTGTGCACTTCGCCATTCGAAATGCGAACCCTGGTACCAAAGAATCTCGGTTCGATTGCGAGTCGATTCTGGAACGCGCGATGTTGATTACGGATTCCGTAGACCTTGTTGATGAGAGTACCCGGGACGACTTTGGGAGCGTTCTCCTTATCGAATCGCCAACTGATGATTCCAGCGACGGCTTAGAAGATGATGACTTCGACAGCATTGATTTGGAGAAAATTGATTCCGAGAGCGAAGATGAGGATACTCAGCCTCAAATCACCCGATTGTTTCAAGCTGCATTGGGGAAATGGGCAACACAACTCGACGAGTTTCCTATTCTTTGGATCCATTCGCGAGGACTCAATGGCACTTGGGATGCACCCTACGAATACCGATGCGTCATGTGCGATGAAGGTGATCCGGAGCCGCCATTTGACATGGTTCCGGCACAACTGAAGATAACGGAGGATACGGATCCTGACGAAGTTTTCGGGCTTGCTTGTTCGATGGGAGCTCAATCGATGGTGCTCGATGACGCCTGGGCTATGATCGAAGAAGTGTTAGAGGAAATTGGAGTCGCAAGTGATTGCCTTCAGATTTTGGCTGGCGTGCAAGGCTATCCGATTGGTGAACACGGGTTTGTTGGCCAAATAGCAGAAGGGCTCTATGCAGAAACACTTCATTTGCCACTCATCGTTCGGCCCGGCAATCAACTAGACGTTGGCGTTCGAGTGCCGTTTATGGTTCAGCCAAATTCGATTCTGAAAACGATAGAAAACTGGCTCGATCACGATACGAATACAAGATGTGTGGCGGATGACGGGGTGCGAACAGACTTAGTAAGGGAAACGAGTACGTTGCCTGCCGAAAACTGGCCGATGAAAAATCAACTCGCGTATTCTGCCTATCAGAGTCAAGTGCATGTGGCGGTTCCAGCTTGGAGTTGTCGTTGGTCAACGGAAACCAGCGACGAATCAGATGCTGTTCAGCGTGTGGAATTGTTTGCAACTCCGGATGATCGATGGCAACAAAACGAAGTTTCCCAGCGGGCACATGCGATCGTTGATGAGCTTACGTTGCATCGCAATGAATGGCTCCACTGCAGTCTTTCGATTGGATTGAGTCTCGCGGATGGTACCTCGGAGCATCCGTCGATCGAATGGAAGCCACTCAGTAGCGAATTAACTCACCCGGTCCGATAGGGTTACTCAGCTACATAGCCTCGCCATGTCCAAAGCAGTGTTTCGGCGAGCGTGTGTTCAAAAACCTTTCGATCGCAGTGCTTTGTGGCTTTGCTAAAGATATAGCGGTAATCATATCCCTTTGCTTTCAGAGCGGTTGCAGTTCGCTCGTTAGCCATAACCCAGTTGTGATACGTTTCTTCCGGGTCATTGGCTCGATTGTCGTTTTCCGCAACGTGGGTGAAAATCCGAAGTGGCTTTTTATCGGTTTTTTCGATGAGATTCATGCTGGAGTGGTACTCCCAGGCGCCCAGCGGGTACTTTGCCTCCTCTGGCGCATCGTCGTCTTGTTGATCGACGAAGGTTCCCGAGTAAGTAATTAAGCGTCGGAACAAATCTGGGCGAAACCAGCCCATGGTCAAAGCTGCAGCCCCGCCCGAACTACATCCCATAGCGGCCTTGCCCCATGGATCTTCCGTGAATGCGATCTTTGGATAGGCGGCTTTGATCTCTGCATTGCTTAGGACTGTAGGTAATACTTCATCGTTAATAAATCTGGCCAGCCGGTCCGACATCGTATCGTATTCAAGACCCCGCTGGCTTCCCTTGCCATCATCACCGCCGTTTTCAACCGCAATGGCAATAAACGCAGGCAGCCTGCGATCTACATCCTTTGAAATCGTCAAGTTGTCTAACGCATTGCGGACCAAGTTGAGGTTACTCGGTCCGTCATGCATGACCAGAATCGGTGCCTTCGTCCCGTCTTGGTAGGCAGCCGGGACATAGACTGTGATTTTGCGTTCCTTCCGAACTGGCTTTTTAGGATCAAGTGTCGGATCGTTTCCTGGAAAGATTTTGCTTTCCGCCAACGCCATCTTGAACTGGAACTCCTTGCCCTTGGGGTTTCCTTGGTCTTTCAGTTCTGGTGCTAATACGTAATCGGGGCCGATGACGAAGTTGCCATTTCCGTTCGCACTAGGCTTTTCGACGCGTGTGTCGTCAGCGATAGCCAAAGTCGCTGCGAAGCCAATAAATGAAAGGGTAAAGCACCCATAAGCATGAAAACAAAAAGCATTCAAAGTGGAGAGCATGATGAAGATTTTCGAAGGAGTGATTGGGGCAGTGTGCATGAACTCCTCCGAGGAGAGCGAGTGTCAAGACGGAACGTGGCACAATAGTGTAACGACAAAATTGGTTGGAGTGTAAAGCGATTGTCCCAATCGCTCGGCCGGCACTTTAGACCCAGCTTGTTGTCACGGTCATGGATCGCTTCGAGCATGGTTATGCATGCGACTGTGGTTTCCAGCGCTGCAACCATTGAGGAATTGTTCTACGGTTGCAATTCAAAACGAACTTCTGTTTCTACCTGACTTCTCTGGGATTCTACATTGTATACGCAATCGTCGCAGAGCGACGAGCGACAATGTCGCCCTTTGCTCTGCGAAGGTAGCGTGCGGCTGATCGATAATCTATCAGCGGCAAACTCAACTGCTGAGCAGTGGTGGTACAAATAGTTAGGTGCCAGGCACTTGCCTTTTTTAGATAGGTGCCAGGCACTTACCTTGACAGGCTGAGCTGATTTGTTAGAATTCGTTGGAGGAGATTCAATATGCCGCGTATACCACGTGCCGAACAATTTGACCCGAACCAAGTTTGCATCGTGCATTTGATTCAGCGATGCGTGCGCAGATCTTTCCTGACCGGTTTCGACGACTCGACTGGGAAAGACTACTCCCACCGTCGGGAATGGATTCGTTGCCGTATGGAGCGACTCGCGTCCGTCTTTGGAATTGATGTGCTTACCTACGCAATTCTTTCGAATCATCTTCACCTCGTCGTTCGTACGCGACCCGACATTGTTCAGGAATGGTCCGACAAAGAAGTCGCGATTCGCTGGCTACGCGTCTTCCCCGGCCAACGAATCGACGAACATCTAGCTGAACCCACCACCAATTCCGTTGATACCCTTGCCAACAACACAGAACGAATCAAGTTGATTCGTTTGCGTTTGTCGGATCCCTCTTGGTTTATGAAAGCCCTGAGCGAACCAATCGCCCGACTTGCCAATTTCCAAGACAAGGCCACTGGCCACTTCTGGGAAGGCCGCTTCAAAGCACAAGCCATTACCGACGAAGCGGGCTTGCTCGCGTGCAGCATGTACGTTGACCTCAACCCCGTCCGTGCCGCCATTGCCTCGTCCCCCAAGGATTCGATTCACACGTCAGCATACGATCGCATCAAAGCTCTTGAAGGAAAAACGATCCAATCAGCCGCTGTCGAATTGGTTGCGATCGAGACGGAGGAGGCGGGCCGAATCCGCCGAACGAAAACACCGACAGAACTTCGCAGGCAAAAAGCCGAAAACAAAAAGAAACGAGGCCCCTTGATCCTGCGAGATGCTTGGCTCTCGCCGCTCACGCTCAATGAACGAGCACTAACTGGAGCCCAAATAAGCCGCAGCGGTGTTCGAGCCAGTGACAAGGGTTTCCTATGGATGAACCTATCCGACTACTTGAAGCTACTCACTTGGACGAGCCGCCAACGAGTTGGAAGTCTCGAAAAAATCACCGTCCCGAAGGACCTCGAACACATCCTTCAGAAGATCGGAATTGATTGTACGATGTGGTGTGACTTGGTCTGGAACTTCAAGCGGTACTTTGGTCGAAGCAGCGCCGCAGGGGCACCAAAGAGCCTTAAAGAATCCGCTCGATGTCGAAATCGCAAATTTGCTCACGGTCAGAATTCCGCAGCCGAATGCTTTGTCGTGGGGGGACATAATTCCCGTCCTGAAGCAGCGTGAGGCTCCTGCCGAAACGTGGCGTCGCAAGCTCGGAGTAGCCTCGAATGGCGTCGAGATAGCAAGTAGTGGAATCTCGTAAGAGTTCCTGTAGTGCCTCGAACTCCAGGAAGTTTTACAGCTTCCGCTACGAGTACAGGCTTAATTCAACGGCATTCGGAATAGCCTGGCTCTCTCGTTGGTCTATAAGGCACTACGCGTTGCAAAGATGTTTGGAGCGGTGGAGCGACAGTCCAATTGTGTGCCCCGGTATCCAGAAAGTAGAGGTGAGACATGCCTAACCAATGAGCTACTTACTCTTTGGCCTTGGCACGCGTGCCCCGGAGCCTTTGGCGGATCGTTTTTTCTGGCGGCCGCCGACCATGCGCTCGTCGTCGACGTCAGATTCAATCGGCTGACCAATCTTTTCTCGCATTCGCATGATCTTGTCCCGCAAGGCTGCGGCTCTCTCAAACTCGAGATTCTCTGCGGCGGCCAGCATCTCCTCTTCCATCGTCTTGAGATAGTCTTCCGTGATGCGTTCCGAGGTTGCGTCGATGCGGACCATGTCTCTTGCCCGCTTACGATTCTCTGCCGCTTGAAGAATGCTGGCCGTGACCCCACGCTTGACCGTCTCTGGCGTGATTCCATGCTCCACATTGTAAGCTTCTTGTAGTTTGCGACGACGTTGCGTTTCCTCGATTGCTGTCTGCATCGAAGCAGTCATGCGGTCGGCATACAAAATAACCTTGGAGTTCGAGTTTCGAGCGGCTCGGCCAATCGTCTGAATGAGCGATGTCTCACTTCGTAGAAAGCCCTCTTTGTCAGCATCCAAGATGGCGACAAGAGAAACCTCAGGCAGGTCGAGCCCCTCTCGAAGCAAGTTGACGCCGACCAATACGTCACAGCGTCCCTCACGCAATTCCCTCAGCAAATCGACCCGCTCAAATGCGTCCAACTCGCTATGCAACCAACGGCACTTGAGATTATTTTCGACAAAGAAGTTGGATAGATCTTCCGCCAATCGCTTGGTCAACGCAGTCACCAGCGTGCGGTCCCCCATGGCGATGCGTTCGCGGATTTGTGCAAGCAAATGCATGACTTGGCCGCGGGCGGGTACTACCTCGACAATCGGATCGAGCAATCCAGTTGGTCGAATAATCTGCTCAACGACTTCCCCTTGTGTTTGCTCAAGCTCGTAGTCGCTCGGAGTCGCTGATACGAAGACGACTTGGTTGATTTTGGCTTCCCACTCATCGAATTTCATCGGCCGATTGTCCAACGCGCAGGGCAAGCGAAAACCGTGCTCCACGAGCGTAGTCTTTCGGCTACGGTCCCCTGCGTACATCGCGCGGACCTGCGGTATCGAGACGTGCGACTCGTCCACCATCAGCAAAAAATCATCAGGAAAGAAATCGTAAAGCGTGTCTGGCGTCGCCCCAGGCTCTTTTCCAGATAGGGGTCGTGAGTAGTTTTCGATGCCCGGGCAATGGCCAACTTGTTGCAACATTTCCAAGTCGAAACGAGTCCGGGCATTGAGCCGCTGCGCCTCCAAAATCTTGCCTTCACCTTTAAACTTTTCGAGTTGAGACTCCAGTTCTGCCCGAATCACTTTGATCGCATTGGTGATCCGCTCCTCGGAAGTTACAAAGTGCTTAGCCGGATAAATGTAGACTTCACTGAGCTTTGAGATGACTTCGCCACTGGTCGGATTGATGATCGAAATCTGCTCGACTTCGTCCCCCCAGCATTCGATTCGATACGCAAACTCCTCGTACGATGGCCAGAGTTCCATCGTATCTCCCCGGATTCGAAACTTGCTCCGTTCGAAGGCGATATCGTTTCGCTCATATTGAATATCGATTAGACGGAGCAACAAATCCTCACGGTTGATCGACTCGCCAACACGGATGGGCACCACGCTCCGTTTGTATTCATCCGGGGACCCCAATCCGTAGATGCATGAGACGCTGGCGATGATAATGCAATCGCGACGGCTGACCAGCGCGCTAGTCGAAGCCAACCGCAAGCGATCGATCTCTTCGTTGATCGACGCGTCCTTTTCGATGTAGATATCGCGCTGCGGAATGTACGCTTCGGGCTGATAGTAATCGTAATAACTGACGAAGTAATGAACCGCGTTGCGAGGGAAGAACTCTTTGAACTCCGAATAAAGCTGGGCGGCCAGAGTCTTATTGTGACTCAAGACCAACGTCGGCTTTTGGACTGCTTGGATGACGTTTGCCATCGTGAACGTCTTGCCAGAGCCGGTAACACCCATGAGAACCTGGTGTTTTTTGCCGGCATTCAATCCGCGAACGAGTTCGGCGATCGCTTGCGGCTGATCGCCAGAGGGCTTGAAGCGACTGTCCAAATCAAAGGGGGTGAATCGCTCGAAGGGGTTCATGCTCGTAAGATTCCTTTCCTGTTGGCGTGACTACAAAACTCGCGCCCAAATACTTTTTAAGTAACTCGTTTCGGGGCAATGGGCCACGACCGGATGGTCTGGGGCGGCTCCGTTAGAGTGCAGGATTTGGAGCGTGCGCGGAGGATGCGGGTTTCCTTGATCATCGAACCCGGTGGCTTTGGCGGCCGAACGAACGACTCCATTGAACGCTTCGCTATCAAGCAACCCAGCGCATGAGCACGTTAACAAAATCCCACCCGGTTTGACCATTTGCATGGCTAAGCGATTAAGGTCAAAGTGCTTGTGCGTTCCTTCTTCCAGCTCCAATCGGGATCGAATCAGCTTGGGTGGATCAAGCACAACAACATCGTATTGTCGACCGATTCGCTGCATGTCTCGCATGAACGCAAAGGCGTCCGATTGAACAAAGCGTACTCGCGTATGGTTAATGTCCGCATTCTTCTTTGCAAACGCCAGCGGCTCGGCGTCGAGATCGACTCCAGTGACTTCGGACGCTTGCCCCGCTTTCGCCGCTTGGACTGCGAAACCACCTGTGTAGCAGCAGAGGTCCAACACGGTTTTGCCTTTGCACATTTCAGCCAGTTTGCGGCGGTTGTCCCGTTGATCGCAAAAGAAGCCCGTCTTGTGGCCAGTGCCAAAGTGCACTTTGTACTTAACCCCGTTCTCCGTGATCGTAACCACGGGCGGCAAGTTCTCTGACGATCGGTTTGGAACCGTGCAGCCTTCTTGGCTGATAAACTGTGGGCACTCTTGAATCAGATAATGCTTGGTGCCAAGCTCCTCGGCCAACATTTCCAAAATCGGTTCGCATCGCTTGGACATCCCGAGACTAAACACTTCCGCACTCAAGCAATCGCCGTAGCGATCAACAACAAGTCCAGGAAACCCATCGGATTCGCCATGGAGAACGCGATAAGCGTCCGTGGTCTCATCGAGTCGAAGCACATCGCGCCGCAAGGAGACGGCCTCTCGGGCTTTCTGTTGCCAGAAAGCCTCATCGGGCCATTGCCCCCACCAAGCGTAAAGTCGTACGGCGACTTCCGATTTTGGATTGTAGATTCCGTAGGCGAAAAGCTGTGGCGTTCCACTTGGCTCGGGAGCTTTGGGCGTCCTGGGCTTGTAAGGGGAGTCGCTTCTTTCTTGAGGCTCGTTTGACCGCGAACTCAGCGGCAGCTGTTGATGATATACGGCGACCCATTGACCAGGAGCTGGATTCCCCTCGACTTCGAGAATTCGGCGACGGTAAATGTTCGGGTGGAGCATTGGCCGACTTACGTGCACAACCCCCATCACGGAGTTTTTCGGCGGCACAAGGCCCATCAACGGATCAACGTCAGTATTTTGCATTCCAAGAACACATTCGAATAAGGGGCGAAGCCAACGGCAATTGACTTTACGCAAAGAAAATGTGCTATTGAATGCACGCTTCTACTATAAGCGGCATGCCTCAAAACCGATAGTTGAAGCCTTGCACAAAGGCTAAGAAAGGATGCCGCGAACAACCCTACCATGCACATCCGTCAGCCTAAAATTACGCCCGGCATGCTTAAATGTCAGCTTTTCATGGTCGATGCCCAACAAATGCAGAATCGTCGCGTGCATATCGTGCATATGGACCTTGTTTTCGATCGCCAAATGGCCGAATTCGTCCGTTCGACCGTATGCGACGCCCGGCTGGACGCCACCACCCGCTAGCCACATCGTGAACCCGCCTGGATTGTGGTCCCTGCCCGTGCCATTTTTCTCCGCATACGGAGCGCGACCAAATTCCCCGCCCCACCAAACAAGCGTGTCTTCAAGCAATCCTCGTTGCGCCAAATCGGTCAAAAGTCCGGCGATCGGCTGGTCCACCGCGCGAGCGTGCTCAGCATGCTTCGGTAAATTAGAATGCTGGTCCCAAGCAGGATTGGCGGAGTTGTCTCCGTAATTGACTTGCACAAATCGAACACCAGACTCGCAAAGTCGTCGCGCCAACAAGCACTTTCGGCCGTAAGCTTGGGTCTCCTTTTGATCCAATCCGTAAAGCTTGGTCGTCTCCTCCGTTTCGGTCGAAAAGTCTAACAACTCCGGGGCTGCGTTTTGCATTCGCCAAGCCATTTCGTACGACTGAACCGCAGCATCGAGTTCGCTGTCGTTGGATGCTCGCTGCTCAAGCTGAATTTGATTCAACGCTTGAATCTGATCCAACCTCGAACGGCTAGAATCTCCGTTCGACAAGCCGAGTGATTGCAAGTGATCGATAGTTAATGCGTCGTTCCCTACTTTCCCAATAGGCGTTCCTTGATATTTGGCAGGCAGGAATGCGCTCCCATAGTTGCGAGCGCCTCCGTTTCCAATCGAAGGCGAAATGGAAACGAAACCTGGCAGGTTCTCATTTTCCGATCCGATACCGTATTGGATCCAAGAGCCCATGGACGGCCGAATAAAGTTTTGTGAGCCCGAGTGCAAAAACAAGGTGGCTGGCCCGTGCGCAACGCCATCGGTATGCATGCTATGCACGAACGCCATTCGATCGACGTGTTCAGCCATCTTGGGGAACAGCTCCGATACCCAACGGCCCGACTGTCCGTACTGGTTGAAGGTCCATGGCGATTTCATGACTCGTTGCTGGCTGCCAACAGTCCCCTTGTTCGCAAACTCACGAGCATCGTCGAAGCCAACCATTTCGCCATCGCGACTCGCCAACAACGGTTTGTAATCAAACGAATCGACTTGGCTCACCCCACCCTGCATGAACAAAAAAATCACTCTCTTTGCCTTGGCTGGAAAATGCAGCCCATTTGCTCCCATGAAAGGGTTGGTCGCCCCATCGCAACGACTCGACCATTGCGAAAGAAGCGATGCCGTGGCCAAAGAACCAAAGCCACATGCGGTTGAATGGAGAAAAGAGCGTCGGTGTATCATTTTGTTTATGCTCTACTCGAGATAACGAAAATCGACGGAAGCGATCAAATCGTGTACCAATGAGCTCCAAAGAGTCTCGTCGGGGTTGTTTCTTTTCCTGGCTTGAAGAATCTGTTCTTCGGCCCACTTGGCTTCCCGGCTCGAAGGCAACCGGGCAAGTGTAGCCAAAAAGCAGGTGTTCATTTTTTGGACGTCTGAAAGGTCCGTTTTCGAAGCAAGTCGAAGCCCAAACTGATGCGCACGCTCCGAAATCCATTCACTATTGAGCAACGTTAGCGCCTGAGGAGCGATCGTCGATCGGTTGCGTTTGCTGATCGGAAAGCTAGGATTGGCACCATCAAACTCGCTATACAGTTCCGGAAGGGAATTGCGAAACCATGGACCATACACGGACCGATATCTCGCAACATGCTTAAAACCATAGTCCTCTTTGGTCTTGTCGGGAATCGTCGATTCGATTTGAACCGCCAAATCCAACTCACCGCTAATGCTCAAAAGCGTGTCGCGGATGGTTTCGGCATCCAGTCTTCGAACATTGCTCCTCGCAAATAGTCGGTTGTCAGGATCGGTTTCTATCGCGAGCTTGCTCGCTTTGCTAGAACGCCGATAGGCATCGGACAACACAATTTCACGGACCAGCCATTTCGTCGACCAACCGTGTTGAATGAACTCGAGTGTCAACCAATCCAATAATTCAGGATTGCTGGGCTGCTCGCCTGTTGTACCGAAGTTATCGATGGATCGAACGAGACCATCCCCCATGAGCCAGCTCCAAACACGGTTTACGTAAACTCTGGCTGTTAGTGGGTTGTTGTCATTGGCAAGCCAATTCGCAAGTTCCAATCGTCCGTTCGACTTAGGCTCGATCGCTATGGGACTCGTGACAGCTGAAACACAACTGAGAAAACCACGAGGAACGATCGCTCCTTGTTGATGAACACTTCCACGCACGTGAATGGCAATATCGGCCGGAGACTCAGACGGTTGGAGCGACATGACCATAGGTCTCGCATCGAGCTCCGCCCGTAGCGATTTGAGCTCCACTTCAATCGCTGCAGACTCGTTTCGAAGCGACTCCAATGATTCCAATTCGATTTCCTTCGGTACCGCTTCGCCTGCAGGCTTCGAAGACTCCGCCGTCAATGATGCGGTCTGAGGGGGAGTGTCTGGCAAGAATTGAACTGCGTCTGCAATCACATGGCCCTTGGTCTCCTCGTTGCTGATGATAACGAAAGCTTGACCGCCCTGCTCAAAGCGATAGGTCCCCAAGGTCTGCCAAAGGCCATCATCGGCGGGCTTCTCGGATTGATTAACGCGAACAACGTCCTCACCGTCGGCGCTAAAAATCCGAACCAGAGCCGACTTTGTTCTGCTTTCGGAATGGTTATACGAAAGCCGAACCTTGTAGGTGCCAGGCTTCAATTCGCTAGGCTCAAACGTAACGGACTTAGAACCCTTGCCCGCGTTCTTGTCATGAAGGTAACCGTTTCCGACATAGGCCTTTACCGAAGTCGATGGCTCCCACTCACCTATCTTTTTTGCGTTCACATCATCAACAACAATGCCCATCAGATCTTCCGCTTTGACGACCAGCGACGTTCCCGGGCCCGATTGGATTTGTTTCTTCAATTGATCCGACCTTTTCTTTAACGCAACATGTCGAGCTGAAAGGTCATTGAATCGCGTTTCGGCTTCGCTGGTCAATGGAAGCGGAACACTAATCCATTTGGACACGTTTGAATGCTCTAACGCGACCGAGGATTTCATGATGCCAGCTAAGGCATAGTAGTCCCGTGTTGGTATGGGATCAAATTTGTGATCATGACAACGAGCACAGCCAATGGTTTGTGCCAAAAAGACTTTTCCGATCAAATCAAGTTGTTCGTCCACATAATCCATCTCCAGTTGTTTTTTGTCCTGCTCCTCCAGGTTCGTATCACCTACCGCCAGCGCTGTGGTCGCGACGAATTGCGATTGGCGTTCCCTCAGATTTTCTGATTTCATCAAATCACCCGCAACTTGCTCGCGAATGAATTGATTCACTGGTTTATCGCTATTGAACGAGTCGATCAAATAATTGCGATATCGCCAAGCATCGGGAAGCACGAACCCACGGAGCGTGATTGACTCTGCAAATCGGACCGCATCCATCCAATGCCGAGTAAGCCGCTCCCCGAAACGCGGAGACGCAAGCATAGAGTCAACCAGTTCCTCGTAGCTGACAATCGACTCATCTGTTTGATTCGCAACTGGACGGATGCCATGCAGATCGACAGACAAGCGTTGGGATAAAATCGAAGCGGCAGCTGTGTCGCTCGGTTCCACTCCATTGTCGGCTTGGGCCTTTGCAAGAAAGGCGTCAATCGCGCTGCGATGATAATTTTCGAAGGTTGGAATAGCGGCAGGCTTTGGGGCACGATAAGCCCAATGAGTCTGAGCATCCGCGACAGATAACGCAGACGACGTTTTGGGTGTGGTTGACTTCGGTTGCTCTCTTGGGTCAAACGCACCTGTGCTGAGCCAGGTCCGTATTATTTCTTTTTCTGCTTCTGTTAATCTTGAATCAGGGGGCATTTGGAGTTTGAGATTGCGGTAGTCTACAGCGATCCACAGTAGGCTTTTTTGCCAATCCTCAAGATTGATTGCAGGGCCAGAATCACCACCCGTTGACCAACCTGTTTTAGAATCAAGAGAGAGACCACCATTGGTTTCGGTCTCTGTCGAGTGACATTCTAAGCAACGTTCAACCAAAAGAGGCCGAACTTTCCGTTCAAAAAACTCCTGCCTTCGATCCGCCGAATCCTGGGGGAAAAGAGGTGCGTTAGATAACAACACCCAAGCACATGCCCAGACCGCACATTGCGAGATTGATCTTGGCTGATGCATTTTGGCTCCAATTCCAGACCGCCAAGCATTTGCGCTAGAGTCTTTGGGTGCAATGAACTGATTAGCGGATCGTTGGTAGCCGCGGTTCTCGACCAAGGTCGGGCCCCAGGGAACCGGGGCTTACGCCCATCGGCTAATTGACACGTAAATCACTAGACTATGTATGAACTACTTCGTACCTTCTACTTCAACTCGCGCTCGAGCAATTTCTCCACGGCCGTTCTCTTTTCGGCCTCTGTCCCCATCGCGAGAGATCGTCCTGCTTGGCTTGCAATTTGCTCAAACGCTTCGGCTTTTTGGTTTTCGTCGATAAAGCCTTTGTAGTAGTAGAAATTCACTTCGCTTAATCGGTCGATCACCGACGTCTCGTTATCGCTCGCCAGAGACGGAATACGTTTGCTTGCGATCAATTCTGGCGTTAGCCCTGCCGGAATGGGTTGCAATGACAGTCCTTCCTTGGTCATTTTAACGGTCTTCTCGACGATGTCCTCTAAGCCATCGGCATCTCCCTTGGCCTGACTCTTTGCGAATTGGATATTGTTGATCGAGTTAGAGACATAAACTCGCTTGACGTCTTTCGCAACCAAGCTCGGTTGCACCACACGAATCAAGGTATCATTGGTAACCTTTTGGATAACATTGTTCATACCGACCGTTACCTCGAAAAGCATCAATCCATCGTAGCCTTCTTGAACGGCTTTTTTCATGAGCTTTGAGGCTTCGTCGACACCGATAAATGTCAGGCATGGAGCAAGTGGGCTTGAGCCAGCAGGCAATTTACCGACTGCAAAGGGGCCGGGATTTGACATTCCTCTGTTCCCCATTCCGTTACCGAACCCATTT
>CANHVO010000018.1 GCA_947463915.1 Planctomycetaceae bacterium | reverse complement strand
GAACGGTCCGCCATTTCCAGCAAATAAGCGAGACCACAGAAGGCGACGAATCCGAGAAGAGCACCAATACCGAGGAAACGGGACCAATAAGGTCCAACAAATGTTCCGGTCGTTTGGAGGTCAAGCCGTGTTACGGTCTTTTGACCATATTCAGCACCCAAGTTGAGTTTTCGCAAGTTCTCGCTGATCTGCTCTTTGAGCACACCGACGGATTCGAGCTCGGCAAGATTGAACAGATAGTCGCCGATTGCAGCCTGATTCTCTTTCATCTTTGATTGCAAGTTTCTGGCTTCTTCACTGTAGCGGCCCTTTTCTAGGGAGAGCTTTGCAAGGGTCGCCTGCAGCCCACCAACGGCAACAGCCAGGCGGCTTTCTAGAGTCGGAGCATCTTTTACCGTGTTGCCGGACTCCTTTTCTAACTCTTCTTCATCAATTTTGAGCCTGTTCTTACGACGCTGAAGCTCATCCTCAAGATTCGCAAGTTCTCGTCGTACAGCAACGTACTCCGGGTGCGACTCCCCTTTATCCTGTTCTTTCAAGAGGGTAAGTCTGGCTCGGACTGGAATGACTCGCTCATCTTCAAAGCTATCCACTAGCGCCACTTTAGCGCTGCGGGCCGCTTTAAGGGTATTGCCGTCCAAGTCGACTTTCCCCTCTATTCCGCTATCAAAGGTCGAGATCGCGATCATCTTGAGCAAAACCTCGATGGGAGCCTTGCGTTCTTGCCCCCTCGCTATCTCCTCAAGGACCGATTCGATATTCTTCATCTTGTTGTCGATCGCAAGAATCGACTCGTTGAAGCTCAGGATGTTCTCGCTGACCGTGTCTCTAGGCTTTCCGTCCACAAAGATCAAACCGGATTTGTTCTTTAGGTTGGCAAGTTCGTTTTTCGCGTTGGTGTATTTTTTTTCGTATAGATCGCCAAACCGGGAGAGAGCTGCAATTGCGTCCCCTGAAAAACCCTTGAATTTTTGGGTGACGAAGTCTTCGTACCCTAATACGATAGCGCGAACGATGTCACCCGACAAATCCGCGTCGTCCGTGGTAACACCAATATTGATGATGTTGCTATTGGCGTCTTTCGAACCAAGACGGACATCCAAGAGCTTTGGATGTCGAATTTTTGCAACGATTTGTTCCGCGGACAGGCCTGACAAGCTCCGATGTTGAGTCAGCCCACCAATTTCGACCGCATTTCGCAAGACGACGGGACTTTGGACAACGACCAATTCGTCGTTCTTGGACGGTTGTTCAAACTGGCCGTTGTTGAAGGCTGAGATATTGATTTCTTTGCCGGGAGTGACGACCTGAACTTGCGCCACGGCTTTGTACTGAGGTGCTTGTTGACCGTAATACAGGTATCCAAGAGTTGCACCGATGGCAGAACCAAGAATAGGAAGCCATTTCCATCGCAAAAGGATTTTGACGAGATCGGGGCTAGCAGGTGTACCCTGAGTGAGCATTGGGGTGCTACTCTCGGAAAAAGGTCTGTTCGCGTCCATGGAAATTTCTTGATTAGATAAGGTTGTTCGAAAGCAATGTCCTAATATCTTAAGCGACCGAGGCAATCATTCCAGCCAAACACTCCACTCTAATGGAGATTTAAGAAAATGTGACGGTGCCAATGGCTTAAGTTCGGATTGGAACGTAAATGTGGAATTCCGCGGATAGCGGGCTTTTGACTGTTTTTCCGTTGTTGAATTCGAAATGTTCGGTCAAATTTTCGAAATTCGGTCAGCAATCGCTTTCACGTCACTGCTTGTCGGATCTATCCGCTGAAGTGCCAAGAGTACTTTCTTTGCTTCCTCAGCTCTGCCAAGTTCAATCAATCGACTCGCTAGGCGTAAATGGAGTTTAAAGTCGTTCGATTCGAATCTGATGGCGTTTTGAAGATGGTCAATTTCCTTATCAACGTCTTCGAGGGCGATGGCACAGTCTGCGAGCCAAATTTCTCGTCGTGGCGGTGTCATGGGAGCCAGGACAATTAGTTCCGCTGCTTTCGTCCAAAGCAAACGGTGCGTTTCTGGAAAATTGACTTTGGTAAATGTCTCAGATGCGATCGCTTGTAAAATGTCATATCGCTGTGGAAACATGGTTATCGGAACCTCATTGTCCTTGCGTTCCAATGCTAGAAGTTTTGCTGCATTGATAGCGGAGCCCGGATTGGTCTTCATGGCTTGCACCAAGACCGCTTCAAACTGAACTTGATCGATTTTGTCACGGTAGATCACCGCAGCAGCCAACAATTGCTGAGCATTATGCTGAGCAAGAGTCAGGCTTGCTGGCAATAATCTCGCCATCTCGCTTCGGTCACATTGGGTGTTGGTCAAACATCTTCCCCACAGGAGTCGCCAATCGAGGGGCGATTTGGTTTGCCCCATCGCATACCAATTGGCAGAACGACTTAAAGTCTCTATCGCTTTTGCGCCCCCGACCGACTCAATGATTTGGCCTTTTTTCATTCGGTCTTCAGTCTTGTCCAACGCCATCTGGAGCAAGACGGGAGATGTGTTGCTCCAAAACGCAGCCCATGCACCTGTAGGCTGAGTTGCAGTCATTTGTTCAATTCGGTATTCGAATAACAGGGAATCTGCAAACGCCCCCATCGCGATAGGATTTTCCTTCAGCTCTAATGTATCGCGAGCCCATATCTTTGCCAGTTCCGCTGTACGATCTGGCGACTGAACTTCAAGAGACTTTTTCTCTTCTTCTTTGGACCAATCAACCATTGCATCCGAGCGAGCCAGCGACTTCACTGATTCCAAAAGCGACACGATGGCTACGCCACAGCCTGTCGCGACTGCGACGCCGATGACTCCATTGCGAAGCCAACTTGAATTCTTTGGCGTTAGTACTTTGATTGGTTCTTTGCTACCGCTCCGACTTCTCTTTCGTACGGGAGTAATTTGTGCGTTGAATAGAGCCCCTTGGACAGCCCCAACGAGTACACAAGCTGGCACAAAGAGCGCTGGTAAAATGATTGCAAAGTCAACGAAGGAATGGAGCGCCTGACTGATGACCAAGTAAGTCCCGGCTAGTTTGGAGGGGAAGGCAAGTCCCCAATTCTCTTGTGGAGGTGCTTTTTGCAAGTTCGAAAGGAGAGCTGCGATTGCGACCATCAGAACCGATAGGCCAAAGTAACCAAGCTCTACTCCACACTGAGCATAAAGACTTTCGGCATGATAAAACCAACCAGGTGAAGAAGGTTGTTGGAAGGGCAAATAGGCGAAATGGAATGTTCCGAGTCCGCTTCCGAACCAACCATAGAAGGCCATGGACTTCCATGCGATAGACCAAATATAGGCTCTCCCCTGCCTCAGTTCACTCTCGATATTTATTTCGGAAAGACTCTCAAGCCTGCCATAGGCTTTTTCATCCACTTGAAAGACGATCATAGACGTGACAAAAATGGCGACAACAGCAACGGCAATCGCCCAGTTTCCACGACTGTTGCTCTTGGAATTGGCCACTGTTGAGGCGATAAGAATCGCCCCCAAGGCACTGACTGCAGCTCCTCGGCATTGACTAATCAATAGAGCTGACACAATACCTATCAAGCACAGCATGGTTGCGATTTGTGCCGTGTTGAGATCCGCCAAAGTGTCCTCAGCAAATCCTCGTATTTTGGAAACAACGCTCCTGTCAGGAAATCGATAACGAATGTCTTTGCTCGATCGAGGCGTATTGAGAAACGTCCACCCCAAAAGCCCTAAACAACCTGCAATACAGATATTGAAAAACCCGCCTGCAGAGTTCTTCGAAACAAAAGTTGCAAACGACGAGCCTGTTCTCAATCCCAGGAAGTTGATCGAATTGTATGAGATTGCTCCTTGAATACCCACGCAAGAAATCAAAATCCCAGCCAAAGTTAACGTACCAAAAAGCCAAAGCTGTTTATGTGAATCAGAAAAGACAATTCGTCCAATCCATACAAATAGTCCACACAAGAAAAGAGACATGGCAGCCCCGCGTGTATGCAAAGGCTCAATGCTCCATGCCAAAGTACGCTCGGATTCCGGCACGCCCTTGAGATCGCATGGCAAGTCTCCTATGGAAGAGTCATCAGGGTTGGAACGTTCCGTTATAGGCATCGAGCTTTGAGCTGCGTTTGGTGCTTCAGATAGTCCTAGCGCCCAGCGTTGCATTTGAACGGAGGGGGGCGCTAGCTCAGTCCCTTGCCAGGTAAATGCTGGCCTAGATTGAACCCAAGCCGCTAATCCAAGTCCAATGAACACCCAAGTCAACCACGGAACACTGAGGTTTCCTGACTTGTTGAGAAAACAGACGAAGCAATGCAAAACGACTCCGATACAGAGTGCAACTCCTGACCATCCTAGAGCGTATTGCGAATACCAATGAACGCTACCGAAGTGCCACGGCAATGCGACGATCAAAGCCAAAACACCGAATCGGAGGAGCCATTCAGAAACGTCGCTTGCCTGCCAAGGTTTTTCGGTGCCCCTTGAATGTGAGGGAGCCCATAGACTCAGCCGCTTTTCAGTTTTTACTTCCCCTCGAATTGGCATCGGAGACATTCGACCATTAGAACTTGGGACATCGCCACAAATCCCCCAACGAACCGGGGAGCTCGGCTAGTCCGATTGTACTAGCTCGCAGCTTGAAATCGAAAACAATCAATTCGATTCGCAATGGATTGAAAAAGGCACTTGTGGTTGACCGTCGTAAAACGCATATTCGCGCCAATCTTAACGCTGGCTAAAACCGTTGAAACCGCCATTATGGGTATATTCGTTAAATTCCTACCGCTCTCATATCCGATAACCAACAGAGGGAGTATGTGCCACGGGATCGATGGACTATCCAGCGGTCTAGCTTGAACAGAACTTCCCACATCTAGCAAACATTTTGGGGGGATCGGAATGTCCGTCAAACGTATTGATACAGCAAATTCGCATAAAAAGCGTGGCTGGCGCGAGCTTGTTAAGAAACGATTGTCTTTGTTATTGCTCGCTTCGTCTGCGATCGTGCCGTTCGCCGGATGCTCAGCTTTCACGGGCTTGAACAATACCTGGAAATACAACGGGTTTTGGAACGAGACCATGATGGGGCATCGAAACAAGTCGGCGGCAGCGAAAGCTTGGCATCGCCGAAAGCACCATTTTTGCAATGAAAAATATCTGCGAGAATTCTCGCAGGGATTCAAAGCAGGCTACATGGAAGTGGCTGATGGCGGATCAGGTTGCACGCCAGCCTTCCCTCCTCGTGAATACTGGGGGTGGAAGTACCAGTCGTGCGAGGGGCAAGCACGCGTGGCAGCATGGTATTCAGGATTTCCACATGGAGCGCGGGCTGCGGAAGAAGATGGGATTGGGAACTGGACTCAAATCCAGACCTCTTCGAGCATTCAACAGCAGTACGCTCAACACGGCCTGCTAAATACGTCCAGCAGCGGAATGTATCCTATCGCACAATCGGCTGTTCCCAATGGCCGACCACAAGCAATTGTGTCGACGCAAGGGTTCCCGACGGAGATCTACGGGGGAGAGAAGAGTTACATTGGAGACGCATCGGGAATTCCTGTTTCTATCGAACAGGGGCCCGCAGAAATCATTTATTCGCCTCAGTAAACCAAACCGTATTCGCTTCAAAATTTTTTTGAATGTGCGAAAGCACAGACAAATACAAATACAAACTGCATTCATCAAGTATCTACGCCAAATGGCGAACGAGGTAACTATCATGTCTATGGAATGGAATCCAATGACGCTCGTCCAATCAACACAAAAGGGGGGTCGCATCTTGACTCGCCTCTTCAAATCGTTCTCTCTGGCGAGTTTGATGGCTGCAGGCGCAATGAATGTCGGCTGCACTTCATTGACTCAACCCCTAGCTGGCATCCCGGTCCGCCGATTGCCACCACAGTTCCTCGCGGCCTCCAAGAACAATCTGGTACCGTTGGATCCATCGAGATTGACACAGGAACCTCCTCGTCAATACTTGATCGACAAGGGTGACATTCTCGGTATCTATATCGAAGGCGTACTGCCGTATTCGTCCACGGATAAGGTTCCTGAGCCACCACCGGTGAACTTCCCCAAGGAAGACAGTACTCTTGATCCATCGATTGGGTATCCCATCGTTGTTCAAGAGAATGGTACCATTGCGCTTCCCTCCATAAGACCTGTCAAGGTCCAAGGGATGACGCTGGAGCAAGTCACCGAGCTCATTCGAAAAGCATACTTGGATGCTCGCGTGATCACCAATCCTGAAAAGCTTCACCCTATCGTTACCATGCTGAAAGAACGACAATACAATGTTGTTGTTGTGCGGCAAGACGTCGGTGCGGAACGACAGTCCCAGCAAGGTGGCGGAGGTGCAAAGGGCTCGTACCTACGCGGCTCAGACCAAAGTGCTGCTGGCAGTATGATCAAGCTTGACGCTTACAAGAACGACGTTCTCCATGCCTTGATGGCATCTGGTGGCTTGCCAGGAATCAATGCAAAGAACGAGATCAAGATCCTTCGAGCAGGTAAAGCTGACCAAAAGAAGCGGGATGAGTTCATTCAGCAGTTCTATGCTCAGTACTATGCCAATCCTGATCCTTGCGGATGCCCACCACCAATTCCTGATGACCCAAGCATTCTCAAGATTCCAATGCGATTACCAGCTGGAGTCATCCCAGCCTTCCGAACAGAAGACATTGTTCTTGATGAAGGTGACGTGGTCTACATCGAGTCGCGTGAAGCAGAAGTTTTCTACACTGGTGGGTTACTTCACGGCGGAGAATGGTTGATTCCTCGTGACTATGACCTGGATGTCCTGGGTGCGATGGGTATCGCAGGCCAAGGAATTGGAAGTCAAGCCAATGGTGGCGCTGGTGGTGGCGGATTCGGGATTCAGCAGTACACGATTCCACCAGGTGAGCTCTTCATCCTGCGAAAGACACCATGCAACGGTCAAATCACCATTGCAGTCGACTTAGCCAAAGCAGCTCAGGACCCGCGAGAACGACCTCTCATTCAGCCAGGCGATACGCTGATCCTCAGATACAAGCCCGTAGAAGAGGCCGTCAACTTCGGAATGTTCGCGTTCTTCACCTACGGAATCACGCAGCTTTTCCAACAACGCTAGTAGAGCTTGCCAATTCCAGCGAATCAATAGAAAAAGGGCTTTCGGAAACGAGAGCCCTTTTTTTGTTCCCATGCGCGATCTGGCAATTTCATGGCGTATTCGACATTCGCAGTTGCTATAATGATGGTCTACCTTTTTTGCTCCTAACGCTATCAAGGCCCCTCCCAAGCATCCTCATGCGACTCACGTTCCCTCCCTCTCAGCTTGTTTTGGTTACGGTACTGCTATTCTCTTATGGCAAATTCGGTGAATGCGATTCGCCTGAATCAGCAGCAGCCGTTGATTTCAAAACCGAAATCCGACCTGTCCTTTCGAATCGCTGTTTCGCTTGTCACGGCCCTGATGAAGCTCATGTTGAATCTGGATTGCGTTTGCACGAATTCTCGCTAGCTACGGCCCCGGCCGAATCCGGCGCCAAAGCTATCGTGCCTAAAAACCTTTCAGAGTCCGAAATGATTCGACGGATCACTTCCACCGATGAAGCAGAGCGAATGCCGCCGCCTCATTTTGGTGCCAAACTGACGGAACGTGAAATCGACCTGTTCAAAAGATGGGTCGCGTCTGGAGCTGAATACACCAAACATTGGTCGTTCGATCAAATCAAAGACTCGAAACTCGAGGTCAGCGATTCGATGCATCTCTATCCCGATTGGCAAGGCTCACCAATCGATTTGCACATTTTGAAAAAGCTCGAAGAAAGGGGATGGGCCCCTACGCCGAAAGCTGACCGCAACACCTTGCTCCGCCGCCTTTCACTCGATCTAACAGGCCTGCCGCCAACCCTCGAGCAACAAAAGGCATTTCAATCCGACACGACGGTATTGGCTTATGAGCGACTAGTCGACGAGCTGTTGGCGTCACCTGCCTTCGGTGAACACTGGGGCCGCAAATGGCTAGACCTGGCTCGATACGCTGATTCAGCTGGCTATGCAGACGATCCACCTAGAACCATTTGGGCCTATCGAGATTGGGTTATCAAAGCCATCAACGACGGAATGCCATTCGATCAGTTTACGATCGAACAACTTGCTGGCGACCTGCTCCCCAACCCCTCAGATGAACAACTCGTAGCCACTGCCTTCCACCGAAATACGTTGACCAATAACGAAGGGGGGACGAACGACGAGGAATTTCGAAACGTTGCCGTGATCGACCGAGTGAATACGACCATGGCCGTTTGGATGGGAGTCACAATGGGATGCGCTCAATGCCATACCCACAAATTTGATCCGATCACACAAAAAGAGTACTTTCAAGTCTTCGCTATTCTCAATCAAACCAAAGACGCGGACCGAGGTGACGAGAGCCCAACCCTCAAATGGTATACCCACGAACAACGCCGCGATCAGCAAGAATGGCAAAAAGAACTCTCCAAAGTCGAGTTAGCGTTGGGTACTCCGGACGAGTCGCTTCTTCCTGAACAACTCGGTTGGGCTCAAACGCTTCGCGAGCCTATTCTATGGCAGCCCGCAAAACTTGAATCCGCCGCTGCGACTTCGAAATCATCGATTGCAATCCAAGAAAATGGCAATCTCAAAGTGGATACCGTCGCCGACAAAGATACCTACACTTTTGAATGGGCCGTCCCAAGCAATGTGCCCGTCGATACATTATCGGGACTTCAAATTCAAAGCATCCCCGATCCTTCGTTGCCAAACGGAGGAGCCGCCATCGGCGATGGCAACTTCGTGCTGACCAACGTCTCGGCATCCCTATTCAACCCCGCCGAACAATCGACCAGCGGAAGATTCGTTCGCATCGAATTGTTTGGTGAAAACAAAATCCTTTCGCTCGCTGAAGTGCAAGTTTTTTCACGCGATGAAGTTGTTTCAAAAGGTGCCGCTGCCACGCAAAGCACCACCGACTTCGAAGGCAAAGCAGAACGGGCCGTCGATGGCAACACATCAGGAAAGTATCCCGACAACTCAACCACGCACACCGCCATTAGCAGCAATCCATGGTGGGAAGTGGACCTCGGAAAAGCGGTCACCATCGACAAAATCGTCGTTTGGAATCGAACCGATGGAGACGTTGGCGGCCGACTGGACGGCGCGAAGTTATCCATCTTGAGTGAGGACCGAAAGACTCTTTGGGAATCGCAATTGGATAAGCCCAAAGCAAGTCAATCCATCGACATTCAACCTGCTATCATGTTGCCAATCAAACTCGCGAACGCTGATTACTCCCAAGAGAATTTTCCTGCAAGCAATGCAATCGATGCGGATGCCAAATCGGGGTGGGCAGTAGGCGGAGCCGTCAATCAACCACATCAACTGAACCTCTCTCTCGACTCTAGCAAACTAAAAGAACTCGTCCAAGAAAAAGCGTGGGCAGGCGGAGCGACGCTGCGTTTGACGCTCAAGTTCGAATCAACGTACCGCCGAGCCGTCTTGGCCAGTTTCGGTATCGGCTTTACAACGGACGATCGCGCCGAGCGCATGATTGGCTTGCCGTCCAACATCGTCCGACTCCTTTCTCAAGATCCCGTGTCTCTCTCCAAGGCCGATCAAGATTCGTTGCATTTGTTTTACGTTTCCACGATTGCACCCGGTAGGCAACCGCTTCGTATCTCACGTGATTCGCTTAGCAAGAAGCTGGCTGAAATCAAGCCGATAACCACCGTTCCCATTCTGAGCGAAGTAGAACCGGACAAACTTCGACAAACACACGTTCAGATTCGTGGCAATTACAAAGTCAAAGGCGATCTCGTCTCCGCCGATGTGCCGAAAGCCTTTCATGCTTGGAAGCCGACGAACGCGAGCGGCAGTGCTCCAAAAATGGACCGATTGGAGTTCGCTCGATGGTTGATGCAATCCGACAACCCACTCACAGCTCGCGTCATTGCCAATCGGTATTGGGAGAACTTCTTCGGTGTCGGCATCGTTCGAACCAGCGAGGAGTTTGGCTCACAGGGTGACTTGCCGAGCAATCCAGAATTGCTCGACTTTTTGGCGATGGATCTCATTCGCAACGGCTGGGACACCAAACGCTTCATTCGCAACATCGTTCTTTCTGCAGCCTACCAGCAACGATCGTACGTCTCACCGAAGCGTTACGAAGAGGATCCGGACAACGTTTTCGTTTCTCGTGGTCCGCGTTTTCGAGTGACTGCCGAACAGGTCCGTGACATGGCCCTCGCATCCGCTGGCCTGCTCTCTCAACGTCTCTACGGTCCACCCGCTCGGCCGCCGCAACCCTCCCTCGGCTTAACGGCCGCCTTTGGTGGCAAGACCGACTGGGACACGAGCAAAGGGGAAGATCGCTTCCGTCGAGGACTCTACACCCTCTGGCGTCGTTCCAATCCGTACCCTTCGATGGCTACATTCGATGCCCCGAATCGAGAAGTCTGCGTATTGAAACGAGATCGAACCAACACCCCCTTGCAAGCCCTCGTCACGCTCAATGATCCTGCTTACGTGGAAGCTGCTCAGGGACTTGCGAGACGCATCGTGCTTTACGATCTGCCCACCGCAACAGAGGAGGAGCGAATCGAACGCATTTTCGAACTGACTCTCTCGCGCCGTCCGATCGCTCGCGAAACCGAAGCCATGTTGAAACTGCTTCATGAAACGCGAACCGAACTTTCGACCGAGTTGGATCGGGCAAACAAACTTGCAACCGATCCTATCGGCCCGTTGCCTCCAAGTATCGATGCCGTTGAGCTTGCAACATGGACTACGATTTGCAACGTGGTACTAAACCTCGATGAATTTTTGATGACCCCGTAACCGCGAAACAACACTATGAATTCTGTCATCGAACAACAACTGGCCCTTAGAACGCGGCGCTACTTTCTGGGCCAAGCGTCAACTGGCGTTGGTGCGCTTGCCTTGTCCAACCTCATAGGCAACCCTGCTTCGCTTACCGCGAGTGATACGCTTGCAGCCAAAGTCGCACACTTTGCCCCAAAGGCAAAGCGGGTGATCTACTTGCACATGACGGGGTCGCCACCTAACTTGGACTTGTTCGATTACAAGCCGAAGCTGATAGAACTCAATGGCCAAGATGCGCCGGACTCCGTGCTAAAAGGTAGAGAGTTTGCGTTTACAACCGGGGTGCCCAAGCTCCTCGGGACCTCGCATAAATTCATTGCGTCGGGAAAGTCCGGTGTCTTGCTTTCCGACTGCTTGCCACATTTGCAAGGGGTGGCCGACCATCTTTGTTTGGTTCACAGCATGCACACCGACCAGTTCAATCATGCTCCAGCCGAGTTGCTGATTTACACAGGATCGCCACGTAGCGGTCGGCCTTCGTTTGGTTCATGGGTATCGTACGGCTTAGGTAGCGAAAACGAAAATTTGCCAGCCTTCGTCGTCTTGATCAGTAGCGGAGTACAGCCAAACGGCGGCCGAAGCTCGTTCGGTAGCGGTTTCCTTCCGAGCGTTTTTCAAGGTGTTCAATGCCGTTCGCTAGGCGATCCGGTCTTATTCGCGTCGGATCCTGCAGGTATGGATCGCAAGCTGCGACGCAAGACGTTGGACACGCTCAGCGAACTCAATGCCATACAAGCCGCAGAACTTGGCCATCCAGAAACGCAAACTCGCATTTCGCAATACGAACTCGCATACCGTATGCAGACCAGCGTTCCCGAGGTCATGGACATCACCAAGGAGACGCAAGAAACGCTCGACGCATACGGCGCCAAAGCCGGGGCGGCCAGCCTTGCAAACAATTGCTTGTTAGCGCGACGACTGGTCGAATCGGGAGTACGGTACGTGCAACTTTTTGATTGGGGCTGGGATTTTCACGGTACAGGTCCAGCCGAAGATATTCGCGATGGTCTAACTAAGAAGTGCGAGAGCATGGATCGCCCCGTGGCTGCATTGATCAAGGACTTGGATCAACGTGGGCTTTTGGCTGATACGCTGGTCATCTGGGGTGGCGAGTTCGGTCGGACTCCGTTCCGGGAAGGCCGAACGGCAGCGGGTGCTCAGCTGGGCCGCGATCACTATCCCGATTGCTTTACCATGTTCATGGCCGGTGGAGGTGCCAAGGGTGGCTTCGACTACGGAAGCACGGACGAACTCGGTTTCTCGATCGTGGACAAGCCGGTCCATATCCACGACTTGCAAGCGACATGGATGCACCTGCTGGGCTTCGACCACACCAAGCTAACCTACCGTTTCCAGGGCCGCGATTATCGACTGACCGATGTGCACGGAAACGTGGTGCGAGATCTGATTGCATAGCCCAAAAGCGAATGTGGGCCTCGTGCCCAAATTCGCAACATGCTTGTTGTGCTAAAGCAATTCAATCGTAGTACGAATTTTGGCAAGTCACTTTTGCCGACAGGGACTTTTAATATTTGTCGTTTCGTCCGGCTCGGGCTTGTCCCGACCGGACATCGCTTTGGTGTTCTAATGGGACGCGTGAGTGCAAAACGATTGTCCTCAATCGTTTCGGAAGTGCAGGCCACAATCGCATTCCAATTGCACCTTCAAGTCGTGGCTTCTTTGTTTCGCGGGATGGGGCCTAAAGTGCCCGCCGAGCGATTGAGACAATCGCTCTACACTGTGCGACGAATCCGGAGGCGCGCAGTCGGGCGGCGTGAATTTAGAACTCCAAAGCTGCGGACGGAGGGGCAAGCCCCATCCGTCCTGAAATGATTCACAGCGTTGCTCCGGAGGGGGCAATATGATTTAAGCGTTGGTTTGCCCCGATGGGGCATTGGTTATCGGGCGTTTTTGGAATGGCAGGCATCGCTGCCAAATTGGTGACGGGACGAATTGAGCGAGCTACTCTAAAGTCGCTCAAGTCACCGTACATTTGGGTCAGCTTTTCGATAGTTGGGGCCATGCCGTAGCCAATGCCGACGATCGCATCGACGATATAGGTTTGCACTAGCTGGTCCTGTTCCGTCTTTAGTCGGTCGAGCAATTCATCCCCTAAGCGGAATTGACTCCTTACTTTCTTCATGTCCCCTCCACCTATTGGTTGTGGTCCAAATGCGTTGTGACGGCAACCTATTCATCGAGCAATCCTAGCGATGGGAACTGAGAAAACACCATGGACATGGAATCTTCGCGTTGTCGTTTCGTCGGGCAGAAGTCTTTCAATAGGCCGCTCGAACCCATTTCGTACCGCTCGTCCTCGAAGTAGTCGTAGAAATAGGTCTTGGATGCGCCGCGAAATACGATTCCGGATGGTTGCCCGTCGCCATGTCGGGATGCGACGAAGTACGTGTTCTTCGGCAACTTTTTGTACGTGTTGCTCCTAGCAAAGCCAAGATCATACAAAAACTGGGCCGCCATCGCCGCATTCGGGAAATCGTCGGCCAGTTGATCCTCAATCTTCTTTGCCCTCTCTCGAGGCGATGATCCCTTAACAGGATACCAGTCGGCAAAACGAAAGTCAGACTCGGGCCGGTGCGGCTTGCAGCTCGTTCCGCGTAATATGAACCGATTCGACGGCTGGTATTGAATCAAGTATCTTCCCATTGTGAATGCACAGAAGAATGACTTCATCGAAGCTTCGGTTCCATCCCCACCTGCCGTCTTGATGTTGTATTCGCCATCACGCAATTCTGACGTTTCTACCCGTTGATAGCCGATCTCTTCGAGCAGATCAATTGTGGGCTGATATCTTTCTTCAGGCGGAAACCCATCCATCACCAAGACAAACGCACCGAGTTCGTCAAAACCATCGACGACATATTGATCGAATTGATACTTTAGCATTGAGACTATTCCCGTTACTTGGCTGACATCCTCATGTATTTTAGCCGAACGAAACGAAAAGAGGCGAAAAAATCAGTTTGCAGTTTCCATGGCAGAAATTTTGCTGCTTTCGCGATTGGTTGGTTCTCAAAGTGACGTTGACTCCGACAAGAGGGCGTGCGTAGCATTCCAGTTTGAATTTACAAAACATGGGATTGAACGGAATCTTCAATGCGAACCTTGATCAATATGCGTCAAACCACGCCTAATATTGGTAACGCCTTGATCGCGCTTGGCCATGAATGTCTGTTACGGAGCGTATTTGGAGACGAACTGAATCTTGTAACGATGAATTCAGCCGGAACTGATGGAGGGTTCACGCCAAAAGGCGTTTACGAAATGAATCAATTGGCCGATGGATTGATTGTCGGGCTAGGAAATATCTTCGAGAACGGTGCATTGACGATCGACCCGTTTGCCTTGGAATCGCTGACCGTTCCGATGCTCGTGCTAGGAGCGTCGTCTGGGCGAGTGTATGCGGCGGATGGTCAACTCGTTCAACGTACCGATTCTTTGCCGCCAGAACAAATTGCACTGCTTCGCCGAATTGCTGGCGAGTTTCTGGTTCGCGACGAATCGACTCAGAACTACTTGGCTTCGATGGGGCTAAAGGGAATTGGTGTTTCAGGCTGTCCTACTCTTTTCCTCGGTGAAATCGTATCTTCATTGCCCCAGGACACAACGACAAACGGTTCTGTTTTAATATCGCTTCGAAATCCTCAGAGAATGAGCATTCCATACCGGGCTCAAGGTCGAGTGTGGGAAGATGTACGCGGACTTATTGAGCATTTTCGTCAACGAGGGGATGACGTTCGATTGCTGTGTCACGACATTCAAGATTTATCGTTCGCACATGGCTTCCCGGATGTTCCACTGCTATACAGCGAAGACCCGCGACGCGTCTTAGCTTGGTTGCGCGGAGCGTCTCTCAATATTACTTTTCGCTTACATGCATTCTTGCCATGTTTGGCAATCGGAACACCAAGCATCAATCTATCGTACGACGAACGAGCCAAGAGCCTTATCAAGACCGTCGGTATGTCCGAATGGGATATCGACTACATTCAATCCGAGAATGCTGTAGATCAAATTCGCGAACGAATGGACAACCTGGATCGATTCCATGATCTTGTTGAACAAGCCCAACCCAAATGGGAAAAATTCCGATCCGTTTCAACAGACTCTCTTGTTCGACTTGCAGAACGGATCGATGGACGGCGACTTGCTGCAGTTGCCTAGCGAGCTCCCCATTTTGAAACAAGAAACACTCATCGCGACTAGAATAAAAGGTGTCACACAAAAATGATCGAATCAAAACAACCTTGGAGCCGAATGCTGAGTTCGATTTTGGATCAGGGCAGCTATCTGATTCTCTCGGATTTCGAACGCCAGCAGCAGGTGCTGACTCTCGCCCGAAGTCTGATCTTCGAAGGGGTAGAGAAGCTAAACGGGCCTGCTTCGCGTCAGGAACTTGAGCAGCAAGGTTTGTCGCTGCTGCACAACGTGTTGGCGGCCGAACAAATTGGACCCTTGCGTGATTTGGTCATGCCCACCCTACGTCCTGCTTTGCTTGAAATGGTGTGCAGCATCGGAAGACTGCTTGGCATCGACGATGAGTTCTTTGTGGATGACTATACCATCTTGAGGATCAATTTCCCTTACTTGGTAGCCAAAGAAGCCTCTCGCAGTGCAGAGAATCCAGGTATTGGGCGGGTTGACGAAAGCACTCGGAAGCAAAGTGTCGCAAGCAAGGTAGTCGATCCCAATTACAATCCCAAAGCCTATCACAACAACGAACCGCCCGCTGCTTGGGCACACGGGGCACATCGCGATACGTGGACTGGACATTCGCGGTTAGGTGTCAACCTGTGGTGGGCGGTCGACAACGTTCCCGAAGAAGCTTCGATGGTCTTCTATCCTGGCACACTGAATGCGGATTTCGAACCCGATCGGCGTTCCCTTTATCTTGCCGAGGGCTATCCACTTCCGAAGCCCGTAAAAATGTCGTTGCGGAAGGGGGAGATGCTCGTCTTTAACCCTGAAGTATTGCATGCTACCCATTTGAATACGACTTCCGTTACGCGATTGGCGATCTCTGCACGCATCAATCCAGTTCGCCCGCGTTTCTCAACAAGCTGCTTTTACGCTCGAGAGTTTTGGCATTCCAGCACCAACATCGAAGCCGGACACTTTGATCGGGTCCTCCGATTTGAACGCAACGAGAATTTGGAGCCTGCTATTGATCGTTCTGTAGTTCCACCTAAATTCCCCCAGTTGATCGAATTAGAGGCCGATTCTCACGACAATGAGTGGAAGCGAGTGTGCGAGAGCGTGAAAATTGCGGAAGGCGGCAAGCTCCGCGTTCGCTTTGGAAACGAGAACGTCTTGCTGATTCGAACTTCAGCGAAACTTCACGCCAGCCAAGCAAACTGTCCACATTTAGGCGTTGCGTTGGCGGACGGGTTTCACGACGAAAAGCAACTGTTTTGTCCAGCGCACGGACTGGCTTTCAACCTTCAGTCAGGTCTTTCTTCTTGCACGGCGCTTCGATTGCGAATGTACGAAGTCGAAGAACGACAAGGCGATATTTGGATGCGCGCGACCAACAGGGCGAGTGTACATGTGGCTGCGTAGACGATCGAAACCCAAGCATCCACGATTAACCGTTAGTATCCAGACTAAAAACTCCGAGTCACGGCTTGGGCGACTATTAGAAGAAGTTGGTTCTTTCGCCGACGAAATTGTTGTCGGGGTCGATGCGGATTCAGACGATAGGACACTCGAAGTAGCGGCTGCGAATGCCGATATCATTTACAAGTTTCGCCATCCTGGGATTTTTTCTCCCGTTCGCTTTCTTCGGTTTGACTATGCGACGGGAGATTGGATCCTTTCGTTAGATGACGACGAAAGCATTGATGAATCGTTCGATGAATTGATTCCGGAGTTACTCAGTGATCCGCGTCCAACGCACTATCTTTTTCCTCGAAAGTACATCGTAAATCTACAACCTTGCGAATACTTGTACGACTCCGTCTGGAATCCCAATTGGACCAAACGCTTGTTTCGAAATGACCGCCGCTTGTTTTGGAAGCCGCCACGGGTCCATACCGATTCCTATATTCAGGGGCTGGGCTATCACGAAGAACGCGTTTCGATCTTGCACTTTGAATCATTGCATTGCTCCCCTGATCGCAGGCAAGAAAAAATGGATTTCTACCGCCGCGCAGGTGCGAACGAACAAGATGAAGTCTACTATCATCCACCCACTGACGCGAATCGCAGACTAACCGTCCTTCGCAATCCGAAACCGCCATTGAAAAAGCGAAGCGGACTGGTCCATTCCGAGATTCGCGAATTGAAAGTGGCTCCACATCCTGACTGGCGATTTGAACTGCTAAACGAGAACCTTCCCACTCGAATAGAAATGAACGGGACGATCAAAGCGGAAATTGAAGTTAAGAATTTAGGACATTACTGGTCGCCTTGTTTGGGATCTTGGCCACGCTTAAGTCTGTCGTACCATTTACTCGATATGCAAGGTTCGATGGTGAGTTACGATAATCCTCGCTTTGCGGTATTGCGGCCCGTCGACACCGGAAAGTCGCTCACGTTCCTCTGCACGTTCGTCGCCCCTGGAGATGCGGGAAATTATCAGTTGGAATGGGATATGGTAAACGATGGCGAATGCTGGTTCGCGGACCTCGGCGGAGCGACATACCGTACTTCGATAGAAGTGTTCTGAAGCCGACGATGCCGCGATGTCCGGGCTTGATGTCAACGATCAAGGCCTCTAATTCAAAGCCCCAGATTCCTTCGTTAGCATCCGCGATAAATCTTGCTTGAGTGTTCGTTGTCCTTCATACGGATGATCAACGCAAGCCATCAATTCCAGTTTCGTCCGATCAACAACAAGGTTCATCATTTCAGCTATTCTTTGCATCAGCGAAAAATGCTGTTGGTTCACTTCGTCGCTTGTTACTTCCACCGGTTTGATCTTGAGTTCTGAAAAAAACTGCAGCCACCCCGAGTTTTCTCGATGGATCAAATCGATCGCAGCGACCAGTGCGTCCCGCATCTGTTTCTCACTGAATTGGTTTTCGATTTCCGGAACCTCAAACCCCCAATGGTTGGTTAACGAAGCTGCAGCAAGGGAAACGGCCTGTTTCTCTAAATCAGTTCGTCGCAGAAACAATAAAATTGCACCTTCGAAAAATCTTTTTCCAGACGGGTTCATCAGGTATTTTTCAAGCTGACCGAATTGAATCGTTGCCGAGAAGATCCCGTTGATAGAACGCCTTGCGACAAGTTCGGATGTGTAATCCTCGACGAGCAATTCACTTCCTCGTTGCTGGCTCCATCGTTGAGAAAGGATCGGCAAATTAAGCGGGTTGAAATACTCCATCGGTATGCCGACTCCTGCGGAGTAAAGCAATCGCGCCAAGCGCTTACTCGAAGTTCGAGGGCTGGAGCAGATCAGCAGTTTGCGAACGGCTGAGGAGTTTTTTGGCTGATCAAGTTCGGGTGACAAAAAACTTTTTGCCGTTGGCCTCGTGTGCCCGTCCCAAATGGACTTTACCGACAATGGTTGCTGCGACTGCATGGTTTCTCGGCTAAAAGAAGTAGGGGATCGAGACATCTCTTGTCACATTTTGTCACAAAGTCGTAGTGTTCGCATCGTTCCGATGATCTGCCTAACGTATGTTGGCTGATTTAATCAATTCTATTAGCCGAATAAAACGCAAAGAGGCGAAAAAAGATCGAGTTGCAATTTTGAGTCACCATTGGGTGATTCTTCGTAAGCCTTTTTTCGACTCCTTTCGTTTTTTTCGGCTAATGCACTCTCAACTTAGATTCAATCGGGCCCATGGTGGCAGATGGTTGTTTAGTCGATTGCTTAACGCCTTGCACCAGCCCAGTGGTCGACCATTCCAATTCGCTACCGCCCATGCACTGGCTCCCTTTGTGCTCGACTGGCCCTCGAGGGTCGAAAGTGGAATGGACGCTCCGTTTGCAAATTGTACCGCTTGACCGGTTTCTAGCTCGACGGTCCGATTGGGAACAAAAATCCCCATGTCCAATAGTGCTAAGCCTTGCGTCGGAACAAAATGATTCCCCGACTCGATCAACACCGCCATGGGCTCCATTGCAACTTGCCGATATTCTTTGACTGCGTTCCGAACGCCAGACGCCATGCATTGCAAGAAACCGTTTTTCCATTCCGTCGTAACATTGTTGAATGCCCCCAAAGACAACAACGACTCTTGCGCACTTTTCTGTTTGAGCAACTCACTGCGGTCGGCCCCCTTGCTGGCTCTTGCGTCCCATTTTTTTGCCGCTCGATTAGTGCTGACGATCGGTTCGAGGTCGAGCTCCTTGACTAGTCGCAGGCCAGCTGCAAAGCCACCTGAACAATGATCGCGATGCGGCCAAAGTCGATAGCAACCGGATTGGACTGGTGACCGCCATGGTGCAAGGCCCATAGGCTCGATCGGCTCCCAGGCGTCAGGATACCGCTTGTGTAGCCATTGGATTTGGGCTTCGTTCTCTTCCGTAGCGAACGTGCAAGTCGAGTAAACAAGGCGGCCCCCAACCTTGAGCATCCGAATGGCCGACTCAAGGATACGCTGCTGCCGAAGCGCACAATGCTCGATTTGACTGGCCGAATAAGCGTTGTCGTCCCGCTTCTTGCGAGCGACCAATGTTTGACCACTACACGGTGCATCGACCAACACGACGTCAAATGCGTTGGGCATATGGCTCGCCAAGTCATCTGGATCGTACGATGAAACGGCAAAACAGGGATTGCCGGTCTTGACCAAGGAGTACTTTAAGACATCGACCCGCGAACGAATGCTCTCGTTGGCAAGCAGAAATCCATTTGGTCCCAATCGCTCTGCAATTGCCGAAGCCTTACCGCCCGGTGATGCACAGAGATCGCATACCAAGTCGTCTTCCTGCAGGTCGACCAAGGCGAGCGGCAGCAATGATGCCGCATCTTGAATGTAGTAGTCGGCGGTTGCATACTCGAGAAACGACGCGGGCCGAATCGTGGAGTCCACGAGAAAGCGCCCCCATTCGTACCATGGAACTTCGGTTACCGAAAAAGGCAACTCCGAATCCAGGCGGCGAACATGCTTGCGGACACAGCGATCGCTATAGCTGAGACTCGCCTGATGAAAGGCCTCGTGCTCGCTAGCAGGCAATAGTTGGTCTAAGTTCATAGGTGCGGCGCTAGGTGCGAACGAGTTGCGAAGCGCGGACACGCAGGACAGGGCAGCCTGGTAGAGCATCCAGAAACGTCTGACCGTATGCTTTCGTCGTCATGCGAGGGTCGGTGACCACGACGATACCAGAGTCGGTAGCAGTCCGAATCAATCGGCCGAAACCTTGCTTGAACTTGATTACTGCTTCCGGCAGTTGGTAGTCTTGGAACGGGTTGCCGCCCGCTTTGCGAATCGCTTCTAATCGGGCTTCCAATAAGGGGTGGTCTGGAACGCTAAAGGGGAGTTTGCTGATGACCACCAATCGGAGCGCGTCGCCCGGGACATCGACTCCTTGCCAGAAACTCTCAGCCCCGAACAAAACCCCTCGAGGGTTCTTTTTGAAGGCTTGCAGCAGTTGGTTGCGAGGAACCCCGTCTGCTTGCGAATAAATGGCCAAGTTGTTTTCGTTCATCCAAGGGGTCAACGCTGTGCAGGTTTTGCGAAGCATATCGTAGCTGGTGAAGAGCACGAACGCGTGGCCATCGCTTTGCCCCACGAAATGCTTGAGCACCGGTACAATGGCTTGTTCGTACTTGACTTTTTCGAGCGAGGGATCCGCAATGTCGGTAACCAAATGGACTTCAGCAAGCTTGGGATAGTCGAATGGGCTCCCAACTTGCAAGGTCTTGGAACCGACTGCTCCAATGCGACCTTGAAAGAACGAAAAGCCCTTTCCTTTGGCCTGCCCAGTGGCGACCGTCGCGCTAGCCATGATCACGCTTTTAACTTTTCGGAAGAGATGTTCGCGCAGGTGGCTTCCGATATCGAGCGGACTGCTTCGCATGGTGATTCGGACTACATTTCGCGATTGGATGCTCTTGGTCTGTTGTTCAAGCCAGTAGACGGAGTCTTCGACTTTTTGTTGGAGCCATTGATCGACGCTGGCCGCGAGGGTACTCAGTCGCTGACTGGCGGACATCATTTCGAGGCGGCTGTTTGCGTCCTTAAGGTCTTGTCCATAACGTTCTAATTGTTCTGAGAGCGTTTGCAATCGCTCACCGAGAACCGAATTGATTTGCAAAGGTTCTCGAACGCGACCATTGGTTTTTTCTTGTCCTAATTGCCAGCCCGCAAGGTCTGCCGTGAGATCGTCAAGTGACTCCATGCATCGGTAGGTGTCCTGCGTTAACTGCTTAAGTCCCAACGCGACCAAAATCCCCTTCTCGGTTCTTGGGTTATAGAGTTTGCGAAGCGTGTAATCGATTTGCGAGTTGCTGATCTGAAGCCCCAAGTGATCGCCCGCAACCGATTCGATGGTATGGCATTCATCGAAGATGACAGAGTCGTATTTCGGAAGTATGCCACCGCCTTGCGCCCGCAAGGCAAGGTCGCTAAAGAAGAGAGCGTGATTGACGACTAGGATTTGCGAGTTCTGGACACGGCGGCGGGCTGCGTAATAGAAACAAGATTCATGATGTTTGCATTTGCGGCCCATGCAGTTGCCAGAATCGCTTGCAACTTCGTCCCAGACATTGCCGGGGGGACGAAATGACATGCTGCTGAGCGAACCGTCGTTGGTGGAACGGGACCATTCTTTGATGTAGTTAAGGTGTTCGTGGTCTTGTTCATTGCTCCAAAGACTAACCGACCGGGATTCCGCCAGCTCCAGTCGCCGTTTCGACAGATAGTTTCCACGTCCCTTGACTAGGACGCTGGTAAATTCGCGAGGGATGACAGCTTTAAGAAGGGGCAAGTCTTTCGAAATGAGTTGCTCCTGAAGGCTGATCGTGTGCGTGCTGACGATGATGCGTTTGACCGAATCGTCGTCCTCCTCCTCGCCGTTTGCTTTGCGTTTTTCCTTTGGGGGGGCGTCGGGTTTGGGACTGGCCATGGCATTTTCGGCGGAAGTCGCATGCAGAATGGCTGGGACGAGGTAACCGAAACTTTTGCCGACGCCCGTGCCTGCCTCGACAATCAAATGATTGCGATTGCGAAGTGCATCACCGACCGCTTCGGCCATCGCGATTTGTTCGTTGCGGTGTTCGTAGTTATTGATGCGACGCGAAATGCTGCCCTTTGGGCCCAAGATCGCATTAATGTCCAACTCGCCCATCAAACGACATTTCCTAAAAAAGCTTGGAATAGGGCGAACCGACTCCCCTAAACCGTGCAGCGTATTGTAAAGCAAGAAGTTCGTTATCGGCACCTCAAAACGGCGAAGCAACACCATGAGCCAGTCCTCATGATTTTCTTCCCCTTCTCCTCAACGCTGTGAAGCATTTCGTAGCGAAACTCGTCAAGAGTCTCGTTAGTTTAGACGATGCAACCGAAAGTCTTGACGACTTTCGCTACACAAAACCCTGCTTTTCGCAGCGAATGTGTCTGCTTGAGAAACGCATTTAGACATTCGCGGAGCCAGTAATCGCCATTTGCAATTGGCGAAATTGAGATTTCATCATGGCGACGGCCATGGTGTGCATCGACTGATTCTTTGCGATTTGGGTGACCTGGATTTCGAGGCTGTCGTCGCTTCCGTCATTATAAACTATCTGTTTCATGGAATCGCGAACGCTTTCCATGGCGACTTTTTTGGCGTCTTCAAAGGAGGGATTCGTGGCGGGATTTGTGGTACCAGCCAAGCTCAATCGATGGCCAGGAGACATTTCTCGCTGCTGCCGATCCGCTTGAATCGCATCGCGCAGGCTTCGCTGGAAGCTGTCAACCGACAGATCCTTGGATTCGTAGTCTGGAGTATCGGTGTTAGCGATGTTGCCAGCAAGAATAGCGTGCCGACGCTCGGTGAAGGCGACCGTTTGTTCTAAGCTCTTGAGTGTTGGATTCGAAAACATCCGGTTTTCCTTCGAAGTGGAACAAACGACTACCCCTCAATGGACAGCGTACTTTCGAACGACAACTCATCGATGTCGCTGGATTGGTATGCGTTTTGAATGGTGCTTGCGTCGATATTTTGTTGCAGCTGTGCAGCCACAATGTCGCGTTGCAAATTCATGTTTCCCAATGAGCGGTCCTCCATAACGATCAACTCTTGCAGCAGTTGATCGCACCGCGCAACCATCTCTTGGCAGGTCTTGCGGCGTGCGGGACTCGACCATTTCCGCTGCTCGGGGTCTTGCCCCTGGAATTGCGCGAGCTGGGACTGGACAACTCCGAGGGCTCCCATCAATTCTTGCTTGCGTGAAAGAAGCGTCATTAATGCAGTCATGTCGTGTTGGGAAACGAGGTCGGTTTGAGCCAACGACATGGCCTGCATCTCATTTAGCAGGTGCAGCTTGGATTCGATCAATTCGAAGAGCGATTCGGTCGAGAGTTCGATAGAACGAATGGCTTCCTGGTTCATTTTGGTTCTCGAAGTCGAAATAATATTGGCGGTTATTGAGGGAAATACCAAAAAACGCCGAGAAAGCCAAGACAGAACCGGTGGAAAGTTGGTGGCACTGCCGGTAGATTGGGCAGCCCGCTACAATAGCAACGGTGCGAGAGCGAACAAGGCACTTGAGAGGACGTCCCAGCGACTGGGGCTGAATAATTTCATTTCTAAACAGGCAATACGGATAGCATTGGAATATGAGTAAATCTCCGCGGGAGGAAAAGAACGAGGGACCTACCATTCAACCAGTCCGACGAGGCCAAGGCTTCTGGATGGTTGGAATCGTATTGCTAGCTATTTTCCTGATGCTGTTCCTGCTCCCTGGCTTGAGCTCGAAAATTGATTACAGCTTCTTCTTGGAACAGTTGGAAAAAGAAAACATCCAGGAACTGACCGTCTACGATTCGTATATTCAGGGTGAGTTTAAGGTTGCGCCAGATAAACCTCTGCCGCCAAACTACAAACCTAAGGAAGGTCAAGAACCGCCTCGAGAAAAGCTGAATAAGTCCTTCGATGTTTTCATCCCAAGCGGTGCTGACACACAAAATGCTCTTTTCGAGAAGTTCAACGCGCTCCGTGAAAAATCGAAAAAGGCTACAGCAATCGATCCGAATGACCCAACGGCCGTCGCCTCGCCTCAAATGCCATTCAAGTACGACATTGTTCAGGGATCAACAAGCAGCAACCTGATGACGTTGATCTTTTTTGCCATGATGGTTGCG
The DNA here is from genome assembly GCA_947463915.1 of Planctomycetaceae bacterium. GTDB lineage: Bacteria > Planctomycetota > Planctomycetia > Pirellulales > Pirellulaceae > JBKCUI01. The sequence goes on along the minus strand of CANHVO010000018.1, from coordinate 17,575 downwards.
ACCGTCATCGCATTGTTCATGTTCTTCCGTCGTAGTCGCGATTCGATGATGGGCGGTGGATTCTTGACAAGCTTTACGAAATCCACCGCCAAACGCTTCGAGCCATCCGACCAGAGCATTACGTTCGATGACGTGGCTGGTCTCGAAGGTGTCAAAGCGGACCTTCAAGAAATTGTCGAATTTTTGAAGGCTCCTGAAAAATTCCAAAAGCTTGGTGGTCGTGTTCCGAAAGGCGTTTTGCTAAACGGACCTCCGGGTACCGGCAAGACTCTTTTGGCGAGAGCTGTCGCAGGCGAAGCGGGTGTGTCGTTCTTTTCGGTCAACGGCAGCGAGTTCATTCAAATGTTTGTTGGTGTTGGTGCATCGCGCGTTCGCGATCTCTTTGCAACGGCCAAGGAGCAGTCTCCCGCGATCATCTTTATCGATGAAATTGACGCGGTTGGTCGCCAACGCGGCGCCGGACTTGGCGGCGGTCACGACGAACGAGAACAGACCCTCAATCAGATTCTTGGTGAGATGGATGGCTTCTCGCCAACGGACTCCGTCATCATCATGGCTGCCACCAATCGCCCAGATGTTCTTGACCCAGCGTTGCTGCGCCCAGGTCGATTCGATCGTCTGATTACTGTCGGAAGACCGACACTCAAGGGCCGAGAAGCAATATTGAAAGTTCACGTCCGCGAAGTTCCTTTGGCGGACGATGTCAATTTGCACACTATGGCCGAGGCCACCGTGGGCCTAACCGGCGCCGACCTCCGCAATATCGTTAACGAAGCGGCCTTGTGGGCAGCTCGTCACGACAAGACGCGTGTCAGTATGTCCGACTTCGATTATGCTCGCGACAAGGTCCTAATGGGTGCGAAACGCGAAGAAGTCTTGATGCCGAGCGAGAAAGAAAAGACCGCTTACCACGAAGCGGGTCACACTTTGACAGCTTGGTTCTTGCCTGGTGCACAGCGCGTGCACAAGGTAACGGTTGTGCCTCGAGGCCAGTCGCTAGGCAGTACGCAAATCTTGCCGAACGAAGACCGCATGAACATGTCGGAAAGCGAAATCCGTGACCAACTGGTCGTTCTTTTAGCCGGAAGAGCCGCAGAAAAGATCATTTACGACGAGACTTCCGTTGGCGCTGAAAACGATCTGGAACGGGCGACCAGTCTAGGGCGACGCATGGTTTCGCACTGGGGCATGAGCCTCAAGCTAGGGCCAGTGTCGTACAAACTCTCCGACAGCGATCCCTTCCTTGGACGCGAGATCCATCAGCAACGCCAATTCAGCGAACGCACTCAGGAAACCATCGATTCCGAAGTTGGCGATACACTGCGAGCTGCCGATCGACGGGCTGCTGACATGCTCCACTCACGCCGAGAAGAACTGGAGAGACTCAAGGATGCGCTTATGGAACGGGAAGAGCTCGACGAAAACGAGATCACGGAATTGATCGGACCAAGTGTCCACGTCAAGAAGTCCAGCACGACGGAAGTCGTCAGCGTGACCTAGCAAGTATGGCTCGCAAAAAATCCAATAAGGTCCGAATCGAATTTCGAAAGAAACATCAGTCTCAAGCCAGAGATGCGGACCTCACCAGCGATTACGCTTCCGATCGCGAGGATATCGATACCGTTGCCTCGCAGCGGGTCAGCGGAAAAGGGGAGCAGACCAGGCACCGAACCGTCAAAGGCAATCTCATCGCTGACGAAGGTTCCGATGCGCTCGGACAGGTGGACTTGGACGTCAACGCCCAGCGAACTCTCAGTGGCTTGGTTCTCAAGGTGCACGGTGTTGAATCGATTGTGCAGTTGTCAGATGGACGGATCTTTCGCTGTGCCGTTCGTCGTGTCCTCAAAAATATGGCCACGGACCAACGGCACGTTTTGGTTGCCGGCGACCAAGTCATGTTGCAGCCCGAGGGGGAAGCTCAAGGCTGGATTGTTCGCATTGAGCCGAGGCGATCGACGCTGAGTCGGACAAGCAAGCAGCGTCGTCATGTCATGGTGGCGAACGTGGACCAACTGCTCATCGTAACCAGTGCCGCCCAGCCGTCGATCAAACCCAATTTGATCGATCGTGTCTTGGCGACCGCGGAGCAAAACCACCTGGATGCTTGCATCTGCATCAACAAATGCGATCTCATCGATGCATCGGCCTTGCAGCCCCTCATCGGGACTTATGCGCAAATGGGATACCGTGTTGTCATGGTGAGCGCGTACAAAGGCTGGGGTATTGAACGCCTCAGGTCGATCACGAAAAACCGGAGCAGCGTTGTCGTGGGGCAAAGCGGCGTTGGCAAGTCATCTATCCTGAACGCATTGGATACCGGGCTCAAGCAACGTGTTCAGGCGGTGAGTTTAGAGAACCAAAAGGGCAAGCATACGACCACCACGGCTGAGGTATTCCCGCTCAGCTATGGGGGTTCGATGGTCGACACACCGGGAGTTAGGCAGTTTCAGCTTTGGGACATTGTTGCTAGTGAAATGTCAGGCTTGTTTCGCGACATTCGGCCGTTTGCCTCGAACTGCCGATATCCAAATTGCTCCCACATTCACGAGAACCTATGCGCCGTCAAAGATGCAGTGGCCGACGGACGGCTTGATGCGAGGCGATATGATAGTTACTGCCAAATGGTCGAAAGCCCAGGCGACGCAGTTCGCGAGGATTTCGACGAACTGTAATTCGGCGAACGGAATGGGCTATCATTCGATTCTTCGAATTGGTTATCTATCGGAAAGAAACAGGTCTTCCAATGCCATTCCAAGACAGGCTGCTGAAGTTCGTCCTGGCATCGTTAGCCGTATTCTCTTTTGCGTTGGCAGATGAGCCTACGGAACTGAAATCGATCCGAAGCGATCTGGCGTCGCCCTCGATCAAGGTGGTAGATCAAAAGATCGAAGAGTTGACCGACGAGCAAGCGGGGAAATTCGTTTCCGAATTGGTAGCCATTGTTGACTCAAGTCGGCATCCAGTAGCTTGGACGGCCATCAATCGCTTAGCGAAAACGAACATCAAGCAACCTTCCGAACAAGTGAAGGCGATCAAATGTTTCGTCAAGCAGCTGGATCATCCGGACCTGGCGTATCGAATCGCTGCCACCGACGGTCTGATCCACCTTGGTCCGATTTCGATCGACCAAGTTGAACCACTTCTAGAGAGTCCGAGCAATTTGCAACGCAGTGCTGCCATCGTCATTTTGGGCCGATGGAAGGCATTGGGTACGGATAAGCTGATGGCGTTGATGCGAGACCCGAGCCCGCGAATTCGTTACGCAGCCCTTGAGGCGATGAAGCACAATCTAAACTCCGTCGACAAGATCCTTGCGCTCGTTGAAGACGAAGAACCCGCGATCGCTTTACAAGCGATGGCCATCGTGAGTCGACTAAGTCGTGATCTTAAAGACTCAAGCAAGGTGGTAGCAGCGCTTTCGAAAGCGTTGGGAAGGGAAGTTCTCAAGAAAGACGCATGTATCGCGTTGGCTCGATTGGGCAAAAGATCGCAGTCCGCGATACCTGCTATCGTTCGCGCTTCACCTGAAGGAACGATAAGTGGCTTCGGGTTCGATGATGTTGGGGAAGTTGCGATCAACCATATAGGACCAGCTGACATCGGAGCTCTCGACGAACTGATCGAGTTGCTGGGGTCGGAGAATCTGACGACCCGTCTATTGGCCGCAAAAGCAATCGCTCACCTTGGTCCTGCCGCTTCGAAAGCGGCTCCGAAGCTTCTTGAAATGGCAGCCCAAGATCTCCGTCTCCTTGTTGAGCAAAGGAAGCAAGAAAAGGAAAATGACGTTCGTCGTCAAGCTCAGCCGAACTATTATCCGAGCGTGGATGCTTGCATCGTCGCGCACTATCGCGTCTCTGAGGATATCGAGGTGCTGTTACCTTTTCTCGACGAAGGTACGGTGTATTTTGCGGGCTATGATTTTTTCGCTCACGAGAGTTCGCGATTTCCTGAAAGACGAGGCGGCGACTTTTTGGCGAATCGGTTGGTAGTGGCTTGTCTGGATCGGTCGGACAAAACGTCCAACCTGAAAGCCATCGAGAGGATAGCATACTTTGTTCAGCCGGACGAAGCATTGTCCTTGCGAATGGTTAACGCATTAAAATCTGCATCTGTTGAGGAGCAAAAGATATTTGCAGCGATTCTTGCTGGCTGCCTAAGTTTCAAAACGCCTGAACACGAAGCAACAATGTGCCAATTGGCAGAGTCGAAAGTGTTGGACCAACGCAGATTCATTGCGGTTGCGAGAAGGTTGCAATTCCGAAGCCAATCGACATTGGAGCTCCTTGAACGAGCTCTTAAAGAAGATAACGAATACCCGTCCACCGAGGTTGTTTCCGCTTGGATGGAGTTGTCGCCGGATCAAAACAAGGCAACAAAGTTCCTCCTAGACGAATCCCATTTTTCGCCACGCGCAATCTGCGAATCGACGGTGGCTACAGGGATTTACAACGAAATGATTGTGGACTTTCTGGGGAAAGTGCTTTCCGACCAAGACTATTGGACAAAGTTCTACGCGATCCAAGCACTTGGCAAAGGGAAATCGCATTCTAAATCTCAATCCTCCCGCCTTAGGTCGCTCCTTTCTGTAACGATTTCTACTTCGAAGCAGAAAACAAGAGAACTCGAATTTGCCTTGCGAGTTGCATTGTTCCAGATTGAACGAAATCCCGAAATCTTGACACCCATGTTGACGGACCTGAAAGGCATGCGAGTCTACCTCAGACGAAGCGGTCTTAAGTCGATTGCCGAACTTGGCCCAGATGCGTTACTGTGGTTGGATGAGTTCCTTGAGGAGATGGAACGGGTGATTGATACGAGGGAGGCAAACCTCCCGGAAGACGCAAACGAATACAAACGCTGGATGGAACTCGCGTTGCGTACGACTTCGGATAAGGCTCGAAATCGAGTTGTAGAATTTCAGTCCTCTGAGGATGCTCTCATTAGCGATGCAGCTAAAGAAGTCATGCGTCGAATTGAAAATCCAAGGCCGGGAGAAACAAAATGAAGTGGTTTCCAAATTGCGTTGCGAAGGTGGTCTGGATTTTGTTGTTGATTCTGTCTGGGGCGGCAAATTCCCAGGATGCCCAAGGCGTGCTCAAGGACGGAAACGCGGACTTCATCACCATACCGCCGGATCCAAAAGTTGATCCGATCCTGAGCAGTATTAACCAAGCTCGCTATTCGTCGAGCCATGACTACAATCCGGCGAAAATTCTGATTGCCGTAAATGCGTTGCAGCCGCTCGGAAAGGAAAAAGCCTTGGCCGCGTTGCAATCGTATTTGGACTCTCTCGATCCAGACGAGCCCTACGACCATAATGCCACGAATCACATTTTCGTCATTCTGCGGGTGCTGTTTGAGCCTTACGAACATGGCAAGCGTTTTCCACCGCCGGCCAATTTCGAATGGCGAGTCTATGGAGAAGAACTGCAACAGGATTGGCCACTCAATCCGGTCGAGATTGTGGAAGGAATCCCTTTCAAGCTCTTCGGTGGAGGAATGGATTATTCAGGCGTGCCCGAACATCCGTCGAGCCATATCGAATTTGCGAGAAAGCATTGCGTGATTCGCGACACGCCGCTTATCCCGAGAATCTCTCCGATTATTGCAGCGGAACAACTCAATGAAAGTCAAAAAATGGGGCGGCTCCCACAAAGAGACCGTGTGGGTTCGATTCGGTCGATCCGAAAGCAGGCGTTACTGATGATGCCTTCGGAGTGGGGAGAGATCGATAAGGGCTATGAGGAAAACAAAGCCGTATGGGACGATGCTAAGGAACGTTCGTTTCGGGAAAAAATTAAGTGGATGCCGGGCCAAGGCTTTCGGCCCAGCAAGTAGGAGTAACGACCTATGGCACTCACTTTGTTAGGGTAACGGCGCGAGCCGTTCGGTGTCGCGTTAGAAGTTCCTGTGTTTTCTAGCACTTCGTAACCGGGCAGCTTGCGCTGCTCCGCTAAATCGAGTGCCCTTGGAATAACGCCAGCCAATGCAATTTTCTACCGTTGACTTCTGACACTCGTCCCGGTCCTCGAAGACGATTGGGGTTGTAACGGTTAGGGCAACTATACCAAGGATTGACTTCGAATTCGAGTTAACAGAACCGCAAAGCAAAGCCGCCATCGAATTGAAAGCAATTCGAAAACTAGAGTTCTACGTGCAAAATCCCTAGTTTCATTTCCATGCGATCTACCCATGCCTTCTATTCGAATTGAGTGTGTCCGAGACGCCGCGACTCTGGAAACCCTTAACCAGAATTTCGATTGTCTTTCAGGTGGGCACGCAATGCGACGACTCAGCTGGTTGCTTCCGTGGTGGAACGCCTATCAAGCTACGCATTTATTGCATGTGCTTGTTGCATATCGCGATGCAAAGGTATGCGGTATCATGCCTTTGGCCGAGACAACTTCCCCTTTGACTGGGCGATCACTCGTCTTTATGGGCAGTGGCAAGGTATGTTCAGACGACTGCGGTATTCTCGTCGGGCCAAGTGATGCACAAGACGTCTCTGAGGCGTTTGCTACCTGGATTGTTCAATCGCCGGAGTGCTGTCGTTGGGATCATCTCAATCTGGATGGTGTTCGCGAAAACAATTTTGCAATGGAATGTTTCGCCACCCAACTGCAGAAACTCACGGGATTGCAAGTCGAGCGCAAGCAAGGCCCGAATTGCTGGTCGGCTCCTTTGGATGGCGGTTTGGAGGCATACAAAAACCGACTATCAAAACGGGTCAGGAAAATATTCCGCGATGCGGAGTCCGCCCTCGACTCCGGCTATGGGACTTTTGAGATCGCTCAGTCTAAAGAGCAAGCTTTGGCATTTGCAAGACAGATCGAAAACATGCATCAATCGCGATGGCAGGAGCGCGGTATTGAGGGGTGTTTTTCAACACATGAGTTCACGGGTTTTGTGGATAGTACTGTTGCACGCATGTGGCAAGACACATGGGTCGAGGACTCAATCGTCAAGGATGATCCGCCGGGCGAAACGCCGACAGGAAAACAACGCTTGCTGGTGGGATTGTTGCGAATCAACGGCGTCGTCGCGGCCGGCGCGATTTGCTTTCGAGATCGCAACGCGGTTGCAATGTACTTGGTCGGAATGAATCCCGATTGCGCCGAGGATAGGCCAGGTTGGATGCTCAACGCCGCGTTCATCCGGTATGCGATCGAACAGGGATGTTCCGTATTCGACTTTCTGCGTGGCGACGAAGAATACAAAGAGCGGCTAGGGAGCTTTCCAGCCGTTCAGCATCGCTGGATGCTCCCGTCCAAGCGTTGGTCGTCTCAAGTTCGCAACTTGGCTTATCAGACTGCGGTCGGTCTGAAAGCTTGGTGGAACGTCAAATCTGCAGGTGTTCCCTTCGTAGGGAATAGCCCGGACCGCGTGTAATGTTCTGTTGAGAAATTCAAGATGCCTCGGTTGCAAATTGACGAACAAAATTGGGACAATTAAGCGCTCGTCTGTTCATTCACGTCGATAAGCAACTGATCTTTTTGATCTGGCTTCAACACAAGATTGCACCGTTTGTCTACACTTTGCAGAGTGAAACATCGACGGGGTGAGACTCATTCAAGGCAGGTGAACTATTACCCCATGGGGTGTTGTTTCAAGGGGCTCGCGAACGGACCATGCTAGAAAGACAACTTAAGGCGGCGTTGGCTGTTGTTTCTGAAGGGATAGTCTTTCAGGACGCAACAGGTCAGATTGTTGAATGCAACTCGGCAGCTGAGCGAATACTAGGCCTAACTGCAGACCAAATGAAGGGCAAGACTTCACTGGATCTCGATTGGTATTCCGTGAACGACGATGGGCGCCCACTGCCTGGTGATGAGCATCCTGCAATGGTCACGCTGCGAACTGGGCTGCCGATTCGCAACTTCGTTTTCGGGGTTGGGGGCCGCGACCGAGGCCGTCGATGGATATCTGTCAATACGGACCCAATCTTTGGTGAATCAGGTGATCTCGAACACGTGGTCGCTAGTTTCGTAGACGTAACAGTTCAACGCGAACAATCCCGAAGTTTGGAATTTATTGTCGGCGCGTCCAAGTTGGGGACTTGGGACTGGAATATTCCCTCAGGTAGGGTGAAATACAATCTGCATTGGGCCCGAATGCTAGGTTACGATTTGTCTGAAATTGAACCAGACATTGAGGCGTGGGAAAAATTCCTTACCCCTGCGTCGCGTGTCCAAGCCTGGGCCAAAGTTCGAGAACATCTATCAGGCCAAACGGACGAGTATCGAAACGAGCTACAGTTTTTACATCGGGATGGAACCTACCGGTGGGTGCTTGCTGTCGGACGGGTCATATCCCGTGATGTCGATGGCTCTGCCCAGAGAATGGTCGGTATCCACATCGACATATCGGAGTCGAAGAGGCTCGAACTAGAACAGAGAACTCTTGCGGAGCGATACGAAGCTGCGATCTCAGGTGCAAGTGACGGGCTCTGGGATCACGACTTCGAATTGGACCAGGAGTGGTATTCCAACCGATTTTGGACGCTACTAGGTTATGCAGACGACGGTCCTTTTCCTCCAAATACACATCAAAGTTTTGTCGATCACCTACACTTGGATGACGTCGAAGCTACGAGAAACGCTATCCGAAAAAGCCGTCTTGAAGGCTCGCACTATGAGCACCAATACCGGTTGCGTTTGCAAGACGGAACGTACCGTTGGTTTGTCGCTCGTGGAGACGTGCGACTCAACGAGCAAGGTGTTGTAGTTCGGATGTCGGGAACGTTGCGCGATATCCATGAACTCAAATTGGCTGAGATTGCTCTCTTGGAAGCCAATGAGGCAGCGAAAGCCGCTAATGCAGCCAAATCCGAATTCCTCGCCAACATGAGCCACGAAATCCGAACGCCTATGACTGCGATTCTAGGGTTTGCCGAACTGTTGGCAATTGAAGAACGCGACTCCTCCAACAACGTCCCTAAACTGGACTACATTGATACGATTCAGCGAAACGGCGAACACTTGCTAGAACTGATCAATGACATTTTAGATATCTCGAAAATCGAAGCCGAAAAGGTAAGCTTAGAACGATTGGTTGTGCCTTTGTCGGAATTACTTCAAGGTATCGTTACAACCCTGAAGGTAAAAGCGAAAGCCAAAGGGATTGAACTGAGCTTGGATATCGCGCCCGACGTTCCAAGTTTCATTGAGTCGGACCCGGTTCGATTGCGACAAGTCCTGGTGAATCTAATTGCAAATGCCATCAAGTTTACCGAGCAAGGGAGCGTCAGTATCCGTGTCGGTGTTGATCGGGAACTAGGAGAGCTTTTGATTGCCATCGTAGATACAGGCATTGGTTTGACTGCCGAACAAATTGGAAAAATGTTTGGTGCATTCGAACAAGCTGATGCGTCGACGACGCGAAAGTACGGTGGCACGGGGCTTGGACTGCGAATAAGCAAACGTCTAGCTGAATTGCTTGGAGGTGACATCTCGATCAAGAGTGAATTCGGCCATGGCAGTACATTCACGCTTCATCTCAAGAAAACATCTTATGAAGTGACATCTCTCTCTTCCGTTCATCCGGATAGTGCTGTAACGAAGTTAACACGCAATTCCGCACCCAATTCCACCGTTTCGCTTTCTGGGCTGCATATCTTGCTGGCGGAAGACGGCCCAGACAATCAACGCTTGATCTGTCACATTCTTCGAAAAGCGGGTGCGACCGTCGATCTGGCAGAGAACGGCAAAGTTGCAATCGGAATGCTCACTCGAGGCGGAACCATGGATGGCGAACTGCTGTTCCCGCAACCATTCGATTTGATTCTAAGTGACATTCACATGCCCGAAGTGGACGGTTATTCGCTCGCAAAGATATTGGCGGCCAAAGGCTCGTGTTTGCCTATCATTGCGTTGACCGCTCATGCGATGAGTGACGAACTACAGAAATGTTTGAACGCAGGATTTAAGGCTTACGCATCCAAACCAATTGACAAAGCCAGTTTGATATCGATTTGCCATACGTGGGGCTTTGGCGCCAAACAAAAGAGCGGAGTAGTAACTCAGCCGAGCTGACTCAAGCCTGACCACGTAGCGGAAGTTGTAAAACTTCCCGGTGTTCCAGGCACTGCAGGAACTCTCACGAGATTCCATTACTTGCTAACTCAACGCATTGCGGCTGTATCGCAGTGGCATTGGTCGTCTCATAACTTGCGATAAACTCTAGCTGTACGTTCCGCCATCTTCAAATCGGAGAAACCTTGGCGGTGTCTTTTTACAGCGGATCGACTCATGTTGCACCATGAGGTTCGATCCGAAATGAAAACTTGAATCGCTTGCGCGAGAGATTCCGGGTCTTGAGGCCGAGCCAAAAGCCCTTCTTTGCCATGACGGATCACTTCGGGGGTTCCCTCAACGCTTGTTGCGATGACTGGAACACCGCAGGCCAAGGCTTCCAAGACGACCATCGGCATCCCTTCGCCAAACAAACTGGGCAGAACCATTGCATCGAGTGTCCGCATCACTGCCGGAACATCCTTGGTGAATCCACAAAGGTTGACGATACCTTCAAGCTGCAATCGACGAATAAGAGCCCGAATGTTCGCTTCGTAATCAGGCGTCTCGAATCCGCCGATCACATCGAGCGTAATCGAATTTTGGCCACCCGTAAGCTTTGCGATCGCCTCAAGCAAAACTTCGATCCCTTTACGTGGGCGAACGAGCGCGACCATACCGAGCTTCCAGTGTCGTTGGTTGAGTCGTTCTGTTGGATCGATCGGTGGCTGCTCTGCGACACCGTTGGCCACCGCCGTGATTTTGTGTCTGGAATAGCCACGTGAAAGCATTTCTCGCCGCAAGGACTTGGAGACCGTTATGATGTGATCCGAGTAGCGGAGCGAATAGGCTTCCACCCAATCGTTCATTCGATTGACGAATCCTCGGGTGGAGTCGCGTGCGGCCGGGGAATGGACATGGTACACCCAAGGAAGATTGCATTGTTTTGCAACAAAACTGGCAATCATAGCGGTTCTCGGCGTGTGAGCGTGGATGACATCGGCATCGATATCCATCGCAAGCTCCGTGATGCGCCCGACGATACTCAAATCAAATCGACTTTTCATGCAAACGGAGTGAACCAAGTCATCGTCCAGTCCACAGTGTTCGGGAAACTTGCCAGGCTTCAAGCAAGCGAAATGAGCCGAGACGCCGAAATCGGGAAGCCGCTTACCGAGGATTTGCTGAACCCGCTCTGCTCCTGAAAAGTGTTCGCCGTTGATTAAATGCAACGACGAAACGTGTCGAGGGCTAGCGGCGTTATTGCTCGGGGAAGCGACAAACGGAACGCTGACGGCTGGGCTGCATGTGGGTGTTACGGTGGACATAATGATAGGCGGAATGGGCTTGCGACTGTACTGGCTTTCGAACCCTAGGTCAAAACGGCATTGATAGCTAACCTTTTGGGGAAACCTATCGAGGTTTTTTGCGATCCAATCGTTACAACTGGAGAATTCGGTCTAGGTAGTTTTGGGTGGAGTTGCTATCGTGCCCAGCGATACCACTCGGACTTGCCATGATCGGACTTGCCATGCTTGGACTGAACATGTCTGTCGGGTGCGGTATCAAACCGGGCCGAACGGAATGGCCAACTCCAAATTCAGCAATATCACGGATGATGAATATGAAGACTCACGGGACGTGGTTCTACAAAAGCTTTGCATTGCAATGCATTACTAGCACTGCTTGCATGATCGGCCTTGGCTCGCTGGCGGTCGGACAAGGTGTAGCTCCGTCTGCAAACGGCTACGGAACCCGTCCAGCCTCGCCAACCAATCGTCCGGCTGGGACCAACCAACAGCCAGTAGGTCCGCAAGCAGGTGGCAATCCAGCGGGGCGACCCAATCAAATACAGGGGCAAGTTCCTGGCGGAGCACAAGGACAGGTGCCGCTACAAGGCCAAGCTCAACCCAAAGGTCAAGCACCAGGAAATCCAGGGCTCGGGGCTGGTAACCCGGCGATGAACAACCAGCAGGTACTCAATCCTGCCTTCAATCAACGCCCTGTTGGGAACCAAATTCCAAGCGGAGGTAGTGGTAACGAAATCGTTACCGAGAATCCTTGGAAGGAGAATCCTCCAACCCCTGAAGCAGAAGCGTACTTGGATCAAATCCTAAAGCATTGGGAAAATTCGACAGCGGATATCCAACGCTATTCCTGCCTGTTTACTCGATGGCAATACAATTCCACAGATAACTTTGTCGATGAGTTGGCGAAAAAAGTAGGAAGAGATATTCGTACGGTTCACGTCTCCGCATCCTCCGGAGAGCTCAAGTACATGGCTCCGGACAAGGGCATGTTTAAGATCGACATGCTTCTCAAGCTATCTGGGGTACTTGATGCAAAAAACCAACCTGAGTACAAGGCTTTCGAAAACTCCTTTGGAGAATGGTGGCTTTGCGATGGCGAAAAGGTCTACGAATACGATCGCAGCGCTAAGCAATGCACACGATACACGATGCCTCCCGAACTAAAGGGAGCCGGCATTTTGGAATCGCCGATGCCGTTTATGTTTGGCGTTAAGGCAGAAAAGGTAAGGGCTCGATATTGGGTGAGAGCTCTTGCACCTGTCAAAGACGAGCAGGGAAAAGAACTATTGGTAATTGAGGCCTATCCCAAATTGCAATCGGACGCGGTGAACTACGACCACGTTCAAATTTACTTGGACCGTGAATTGTCCCTGCCTGCGCGACTGGTCAAGTTCAATACGGAGCACCTCGACAAGCCGGGCGAGATCCTAAAGGACAGCCGAGAGATTTTTTACTTTCGCGATCCGGCGATCCAAGGATCAAAAAGAAACATGCTTCAGAAATTTACAGAGGTGTTCGCCAAGTCCTTTATCCCATTCGATATCCCGAGCGACTGGAAGGTTGAGGACAGAGTCTTTGCTCCTCCAGGAGTCGATAACGTTCGGGCTGCCAGTAACCCCGGGGTTCCGCAACCAAACGGCGCACCTAATTCCCCGAATAACTTGCGAAAGTGATCGTCGCGGCGGATGAGTTTCAAGCGTTTCAATCCTCTGTTAACGGTGGGCTGTTGTGCAGCGTTGCTGCTCCAGGTTGGCTGCGCAACATGGCTTCCTAGCGGAGAGGAACCGGCAGCCCCGAAAGGAATGCCTGGTTTTGGATCCGCTATGGTTGCCAACGATGCAGCCGGCGTTGAAACGATCCTGGTCCGACTCAATGCATCGCAGGCGGCGCGTTTGCCCGAACTCTGGGCGCAAATCGATGAGCAAGCGTTGAAGCCCGAATTGCGTATCGCGATGGATAAGAATGGGATGCGTGCCGGGAAAATCTCGGGCAACTCACCGCCTCTGCTCGATGAGTGGGTCCGACAGACCGTGCAGCGCATCGGAGAAGATCCGATGGAGCAGGCCGGCTTTGCGGCAGATGTATCTTCGTTTTCTCAACTTTGGCGATGCCGAGCGGATGTGCGAAAAGAACTTTCGATTCGGAATTTCCAAGAAGAGAATCTCTGTGTCTTTTATCATGATGTTGCATCCAAAGGGCATGTGTACGAAGCACCACACTTCCAGTACGCCATCCAAGCGACGCCACATGGCGACGCCTCCGCGACCATTCAGTTGACCCCAGAAATGCAGCATGGCGAGCTTGTCAAAAAAATGATTGCACGCGAATCCGCTGTACGGACCGATACGCGTCGTGAATCGATTGCTTGGAAACAGCTTTCAATCGACCTTCGCATTCAAAAAGGGGACTACATCGTGATTGGTCCAACTGCCGAGTCACGTGGTCTGGGAGAACATTTCTTTCATACCAAAACGCAAAAGGGTGAGACCCAGCCTGTGCTGTTGCTTGTTCGGCTGAGTGAAGCCAATTCTGACAGCGCCTTTACAAGGCCATCTGCAGCGCAAGCAACACCAACCACGCTTCTCCGGTAAGGCTGTCTGACCATGAACACAGAATGGTTGGCGTGCGTTCGATGGTGCCATTTTAACGAGGACGTCGATGTCGTCGATGCGTATGTCGAAGCTTTGATGGACCTTAGTCTGCACTCCACCTACGCAACGCCAATCTTGACGAAAATCTGCGACGTAGGCGGTCGTATTGCGGCTGGCTATGTCATTTTGTACCCAGGTGCGTTGGCCTCCATCGGCAACCTTCGATGCGAGGCGAGCGACAACGAAGAACAGGACCTGCCCCAATTAGCGAATCTTGCGAAAGAGCTGTTCTCGGCTGCGTTTGAACAAGGCGCTGAGATGATTCAAGCAATCTCGCTTCTAATCGCGGATCGATCCCCGAACATTGTTAATGCCGCTTTCATCTCCACGGACACGAAACGCGACCTGATCTTGAAGGCGGCAGGGATGATTCCAATGGCCAAGCTCGTGCAGATGGAGTGCATCGGAATGCAGAACACTCCAAGGCTCTTGGTGTCCGAATCGTCATTGCAATTTGGCCCGCTCGAGTTCATTCCACACTATACGATCCCGGCGGTGAGCTGGGGGCAACTCGTGGAAAGCACCTACATCGATACCCTCGACGTCCCCGAGCTAAACGGGTTGCGCAATGTCGAAAACACCTTGGCGGGTTACGCTTCCACGGTACCCGGTGTCCCTCAATCGTGGTGGATCGTTCGATGCAACAATACCGATATCGGTTGCTTGCTATTGACACCGACAGCGCCTGGGTACTGCGAATTGACTTATGTCGGAATCAAGCCAGAGTGGAGAGGCGAGGGCATTTCGAAGATCATCATGAACTTCGCTCGTGATTGGGCTCTCGAAAATGCACCAGATGGAATGATGTTGGCTGTGGATTTAAGGAACTTGCCGGCGATTCGCCTGTATCAAGCCTTCGGATTCACATCCCAACGATTTGTTCAAGCTTGGATTTGTTTTCCGAGCGTGTCTTAAGTCAAGCTGCAGCGAGACAAACACTTAGCACGACGCGCAAGTGAGTTTTGAAGTTGCACGCCGTGCTAGGCGACGTCCAGTCGCCCCGTTGAGTCTCCGAAGCTATCGATTTCGAGGCCCATCCGGTGAATTAGATCGAGATGGAGATTGGCCATCGGTGTTTTGTCCTCGACCTTGTGCAGGATACCGCCCTTGAGGCCGGCCGCCTTGCCGCCAGCGACAATGATGGGCAGGTCATCATGATTGTGGCGATCGCCATCGCAAATACCGCTGCCATAGACCACCATGGTGCTATCGAGAAGCGATTGTCCATTTGCATCTTTGCGGTTCTTTAACGCACCTAAAAAATAGGCAAATTGCTCACAATAAAACGTATCGATCTTCGCGATCTTTTCGAGTCGCTCAGGGTCTTTCTTGTGGTGCGATAGATCATGGTGCCCATCACCCACGTTGATTTCCTTGAAGGCTCGGTTGCTACCGTCGTGGGCAAACATGTATGTAGCAACTCGGGTTGAGTCAGTTTCGAATGCGAGTGCCAGTACATCTGCGTTCAGACGAATGTGTTCGCCATAACTGCTTGGAATGCCGGCCGGAGTTGTGAAGTTTGGGTCTTGAGGTAACCCAAATTGTTCGGCCTTTTCGATGCGGGATTCGATATCTCGAATACCGGTAAAGTACTCTTCTAGCTTTGCTCGATCCTCGCGTCCGACTTGTCGATTGACTTGCTTGACTTCGTCTTTCAGAAAATCGAGCATAGACAACTGGCTTGCTTGACGGCGAGCAAAGTTGTCTCGACGTTCTCCGTGAGTTCCGCTTCCAAATAGGCGTTCAAAGATCAAGCGGGGATTGGACTCAGGAGCAACCGGCGTCTTTTCATCTGCCCAAGCAATGTTGAACTGATAGGCACAAGCGTATCCAGAATCGCATCCGCCCGATTGTCGAACCCCATCGCAAGACAATTCAAGCGATCGAAGCCGTGTCAAGTTGTTGTACTTCTTGGCCACAATTTGGTCAGCGGACACACCCAAGTGGATGTCTGCACCTGCGGTCTTATAGGCACGGGCTCCAGTCAAAAACGAAGCGTTAGCTCGAGCGTGATCCCCACCACCATCCTTGCCAGCAAAGGCGTGCTGATGTGTTAGGCCAGAGACAAATCGCAAGTCTGGTAGAAAGGGTTCCAAGGAAGCGGTTGAGCGATTTAGTTTCAGAGAACCGTTTTCGCTTCCCGGCCGCCAGTGCTCCATGTTGACCCCATTCGGTATATAGAGGTAGCACAATCGAAGTGGAGTTTCAGCCACGTCCATGCCGGCAGCCTGGGCTGCGACGGTCGTTCGAAACAAACTAGGCAGGGCAGGGAGCGCGAGTGCCAATCCCGTGGATCGGAGGAAGTGTCGTCGGTGCTGAGCTGATTTCATCATGAGTCTGCTGGTTAGTCGTTTTGATGATTGGCAAGAAAAACATACCACGATTCGTAGCTGGATTCGCCAGAATTCAGTGAGTTCTGAATTCTGGCGAATCCAGCTACGGTAGTTGTTCTTCTAGCTCTCACCTTAGGAGTGCTTATTTGCTTGTCAATGTCGGGGGCGCGTCAGGTGTGCGGCAATGCGTAAATGGAACGCTGGTGACAATCGCTTTGTAGAGGGTTCTCAGACTGCCATTGTCTTTCTTCACTTGGTCGACCACAAGGTCGATTGCGGTTGAATCACGATAAGTGATACCGCGTCCCAACGCGAACGTAAATATTTTTTCGGTTAGGCATCGATAGAAGTCCTCTTTCCGTTTGTCCGCTAGAATTCCGGCCAATTCGTCGACGCTTGCGAATGTTTCGCCAGTCATGAGTTTTCCGGCCGGATCAATCGGCTGGTCGGGTTCTTCCTCACGATTGCCAAACGCCGGTCGACCTTTTTCGACATCTCTCCATTGTCCTATCGCATTAAAATTTTCCATAGCTAGCCCCAAAGGGTCCATACGCTGATGGCAAGCAGCGCAAGCGGCATCGCGGCGATGAAACTCTAGTACCTGACGCAACGAAGCGCTCTTGAGGGGCCCTGACTTGGAGGCTTCAAGTGCTGGCACGTTCGGGGGAGCTGGTGGCGCTGGTGTGCCGAGCAAGTTGTCGAGGAGAAACAAGCCTCGCTTTACGGGACTGGTTCGTGTGGGATTACTGGTAACGAGCAATACCGATCCATGGGAGAGAAGTCCACGTCGATGGGACTCCGGCGGCAAATCCATTCTCCGCATTTCGTCGCCTTGAATCCCTTCGATGCCATAAAACTTGGCTAGAGATTCGTTCAAGAACGTGTATCTGGCACTAATGAGTTCCTCTGCAGGGCGATTTTCTGTTAGCAAGTACTGATACAAGCGGTAGGTTTCTTTGGCCATCGAATCGCGAACTTTCCAATTGAACATTCGATCAGCTTCATCGTCTCTTCGCAGCCGCAATATCTGCTTCACATCCACCTGTGTTTCCTGAACATCTCTCGTTCGCAGCCACTGTCCAACAAAGTTTTCGATGCCGCGCTGCAGCCGCCAGTCTTGAGCGGTCATGCGATCAAATTGCTCTGCGATTTTGTCGTGCAATGTTCCTGCGGCAGCAATCTTCATCAATTCCTCGTCAGGAGGTGCACCCCAAAGAAGATAGCTAAGTCGACTTGCGAGGGCATAGTCGTCGATTCGTGAGACCAACGCG
>CANHVO010000017.1 GCA_947463915.1 Planctomycetaceae bacterium | reverse complement strand
GCTCGCGATGTAGCACGCCAAGCATTTGCGACTAGGGCGGGAAAAGCCCACCAGTCGCTGCCCCACGCGAGCTTGGGCTTTACGCTGCACAGCGAACTTGGACCTTGTGTCCAATGTTCGCAACATGCTTGGTGTGCATTGGCGATACCGCAACGCCAATTTAGATGCTTTGTATGTAGCTTCCGCCGTAGCTGCTGGTGTAGAATATAGCTTGACGCAAAAACCACGTCCTATCCCGAACGCAACAGAACTCCTACCGCTCTATAGAATCTTGGATCAATTGCAACTGCCCAGAATCTTGATTTGCACTCCTGTTCAGTCTCTCGGAGCTCCATACGATTCATGAATGACGAACCGGCTATTTTGAATTCGAAACTGTTGCGAAAGGTTTTTTTCATGCAGATTCGTTTGCACGGACTTTTCACGTTTTTGCTGCTCTTGTTTACCGGGTTGCACTCGAATCGCAATCAATCCTGGGCGGACAACGATTTTGAAAAGGACGTCTTGCCGATCCTCAACGAGCATTGCATTGAGTGCCATGGTCCCGACGTCCAGGAGTCCAAGCTTCGACTCGATACAATGTTGTTTGCGATGCGGGGGGGGAGTTCGGGGGAACCAATTGTTGTTCCGGGGGATAGCGGACGTAGCCATCTCATCGAGCGACTCACCAGTCGTGACCCGAAACTGCGAATGCCGCCAGACGGGGAGCCGTTGGCGGATAATGCACTAAATCAACTGCGAGCTTGGATTGATAACGAATCCCGTTGGAAACAAGCCAGAGATCAACTGGAAAAGAAAACAACCGAGCATTGGTCGTTTCAGCCGCTCAAACGTCCCAGCATTCCGGATTCAAAAGAGGCAATTGCGATAGACGCATTTATCGACAGGAAATTGCAGGACGCTGGCTTATCCATGTCGGACCGAGCCGAAAAACGGAGGCTCATTCGCCGTCTGTATCTGGTGATGCATGGTCTGCCTCCCTCTAGCGAACAAGTCGACCGATTTATCAGCGATGAAAAACCGGATTCTTGGCTGCGGCTGGTCGACGAGGTATTGGAAAGTCCTCGCTACGGAGAACGATGGGCATCGCACTGGTTGGATCTTGTTCGATTTGGTGAGACGAATGGCTTTGAAACCAATCGCGAGCGCACTACTGCTTATCCCTATCGCGATTGGGTCATTAACTCATTCAATGCGGACAAACCCTACGATCAGTTTGTTAGGCAGCAGATCGCTGGTGATGCATTTGGGGAACCGATTGGGACTGGGTTCTTGGTGGCGGGGCCAAACGACATCGTCAAAGGACAGGATCCATTGTTGGGGCTTATGCAACGGCAGGACGAGTTGGCTGACATCGTAAACACCACGGGTACCGCGTTCCTTGGGCTAACCACCGGCTGCGCCCGATGCCATAATCATAAGTTTGACCCCATTTCGCAAACCGATTACTACGCGATGCAAGCCGTTTTTGCAGGGGTCGAGCATGGGGAGCAAACGTTGCCGCTTTCCCCGGAAGCCAAGGAAAAGGCCGAAGCCATGGAGGTGCAAATTCAACAATTGCGTGCATCGCTTGCTAAGTACACACGCAACCAAGGGACGCGTGAGCCTGTTAATGCCGTCGAAAATACAGAACGCATTCGGCCTGTTGAGGCCAAGTGGGTTCGGTTCATGATCGATGCTACGAATGCCTCGGAGCCTTGCATTGATGAGTTGCAGATTTTTTCTGGTGAGCAAAACGTTGCCTTGCGTTCTGTTGGTTCCATTGCCACTTCATCGGGTAATTTGGACCATCCACTTCATAAACTCGAACAGGTAAACGATGGTCTGTTTGGAAATCAAAAGAGTTGGATTGCGAGCACGATTGCTAGAAGCTGGGTTCAAATTGAATTTCCCATTGCGCAGAGAATCGACCGAATCGTTTGGGGACGGGATCATACTGGACGTTTCGTGGATCGCGTTGCGACTGAATACAAAATCGAAGCATCGTTAAATGGAACGGAATGGCAGACAGTTGCCAGCTCGGCAGATCGATTGCCGTTTACGAAGGGCAAAATTGAGAACTCTTACGATTTTAAGGGGCTGCCTGAGGAAGAAGCCAACGACGCCAAGCTCGCCTTGACTCGCATTCAATCACTGAGCAAGGAACGAGAGCAGTTGCTTTCAGCGAACAAGGTTTATTCGGGGACCTTTTTTCAACCACCTGCAACCCACCGTATGTATCGCGGCGATCCTACGGCCCCGAAAGAACAAGTGGCACCCGATGCAATTCGCATCTTAGGATCGTTGGACCTCGCGGCAGACGCGCCTGAAAAGCAACGTCGCATTGCCATCGCAAACTGGATCGCTAGTCCAGCGAACCCATTGACGGCCCGCGTGTTGGTCAATCGGCTTTGGCAGTTTCATTTCGGCGTAGGGATCGTTGATACTCCATCTGATTTTGGGGCAAACGGAACTCTGCCAAGCCATCCGCAGCTTCTCGATTGGCTCGCTTCGGAGTTTATCGATCAGGGATGGTCAATGAAGAACATGCATCGGTTGATTTTGACTTCGAAGACGTGGCAGCAGGACAGTCGGCCGCGAGTGGAAGCCATGCAAGTCGATGCAGGGTCGCGATTCCTATGGCGATTTCCTCCTCGGAGATTGGAAGCGGAAGGGATTCGCGATTGTATTTTGACAGCCACGGGTAAACTGGACTTGAGTCTTGGTGGGCCAGGTTTTAGTGCGTTCGAGATCGCGATGGAAAACGTACGGCATTATTTTCCTAAACAAGAATATGGGCCAGCTGATTGGCGAAGGATGATTTACATGACCAAGGTGCGGCAAGAAAAGGACTCGACATTCGGTGTCTTTGATTGTCCTGATGGTAGTCAAGTGACCCCAAAACGCAGCCGATCTACGACACCTTTGCAAGCCCTCAATTTATTGAATAGCCGCTTCGTGATGCAACAAGCTGAGTTGTTGGTGGATCGACTAGCCAAAGAGTGCGATGGGACCGAGAGGAAGATTGCGTGTGCATTCGAACTGTGTTTCGGACGCGATGCCAACGAGCAGGAGTTGGCGTTGGCGGAAACGTTTGTTGCTGAGTATGGCTGGGTGCATTTTGCGAGAGCCATGTTGAACGCAAACGAGTTTGTATTCATTCCATAACCACTCGTTTAACAGTCAGCCGAGGGCGCACTTTCTGCGGCGCCAGTGCGCCTTCGGCTGACTGTTAAACGAGGAAACGGAACGGCGTCGTGCTAATTCACTAGCTTGCGCGTCGTGCTAGGTATATCGGTACCCAGCACTCGCCTTAGTGCTCGATTTCGATGGGTGTTGACTTGTTTTGCTTGATGTTGACGCATAACATTGATGTGCGACTCTGATTTCTTCGGTCACTCTGTGGGCCATGTGAGCCTAAGGATTTCTAGGAACTTTCCCCTAGCTAATGTATTTCGACTCAACTAGCCTTGATTTGGCGACCGATGTTTTGTTATTAGGTCTTTCGAATGGATTTGGCCCACGCTGACAAGCATGGACTTAGTCGCTGGTTCGAATTCCCTTTACGTTTTCGTTTCCGATCGAATTCGGTCTGGGTTCTATCTTTTAGTGAGGTGGTTGCTTGCAGAATCGTTGGATGATGTAACGCGGAAACTCTCCTGCCCTCTCGGTTCGTTTGCTTACTCGACCGCACACACTTTGTAAGCGAGTGAACCACCGCGCTGCTTCTCGCGGCTCATGTAATCTCCTCGATAGTCTCAAACGACATTCGGTCTACCCAAGGAGTTTTCAATTGAGGGTTCGCGGTCATGTTATCAATGTCTTTTGCATTCTGTCTCATTGTTTGCGCTTCCGTATCACATAAAGGCAACCAATCTGTCGACGAGTATGTCGACCTGATCGAACTCAATCATTTTTTCGATCAGCAAGGCCGACTCGTTTACGATCAGGTCGTTTTTTACGAGCGAGCACCAGAAACGGGCAAGTTCCAAGTTAGGGCGTGGTGTCTCGTCGAGGATCGAGAATACCTCAACCGTCGCCCGGTCAAAAATCAAGAAACAGAACTCTACCAGGTAGATTGGTTTGATACCGACCAACGCCTTCTTCGCAAGATAACCAGCCGTCTCTACCGCGAGAGCTGGACGCAAGTCGACCCTGAGCGATCCAACAAAAAGTTTCACGATGAGCGACTGCGTATTTCTTTAATTCAGAACCCAAAGAAATTTTTGCAGTCCCAACCCCAAGAGCCAGACGAGCCTAAAGCCACCGTGCCAACGCCTGTGATTGCTGTGGCCGCGGCAGAACAACGGGCAGTGCCAGCGGTAACGCCCGCTTTGGCAACTCCGGCTTTAGAGTCGCTTGTTGCTCGTTAGAGATTGGGGAAGCGTGACATCACACGATAACTTGTAGCGAAACTCGTCAAGAGTTTCGGCAGGGCAGTGAATGCGTCGAAAGTAATGCAACGAAAGTCTTGACGACTTTCGCTACGCACTCATTTTTCACACGAACAAAACCGAACCGATGCGAACCATGGTGGCTCCCTCCTCGATGGCTGCTTCGAAGTCGTCGCTCATACCCATCGACAGCTCCTTGAGTGGCAGACCAAATTGTTTTGCCCATCGGTCTCGTAGGTTGCGAAGAGCTACAAAATCTTTTCGAGCTTGGTCAACGCCACCTTCCAAGCTTCCCATGCCCATAAGTCCGACCAGTTCTAACTTCGGATGCTTGTTCGGTTCGGATTGCCAAGTGGTCAGTAGCTCCTCCGCGTCAGAAATCATCATTCCTGTTTTGGTTGGATCGCCGGATACATTCATTTCTAGCAAGAGTTGAAGAGGGATGTCTCGACACAAAGAGTCCAATTGGACTTGTTCCAAAATGCGAATGGAGTCCAGCGAGTGCATCGCCGTAACGATGGGGAGAGTTCGCTTGGCTTTGTTCCGCTGCAAATGTCCTATCAGATGCCATTTAATCGGCAAATCCGATAGAAATTCAGCCTTTTCCCAAAGGACTTGTGGACGGCTTTCTCCTAGGTTGTCGCAGCCACATTCCACGAGCCAACCCGCAATCGTAGCGTCAACGTACTTGGTTACCCCGATCATTGTTACGTCATGCGCAACCCTACCCGATCGGGCCGCAGATTGCTCAATTCGTTCTAAAACTTCAAGATAATTGGCTTGGAGACGCTCTTTGGTTGGGTTGTACTTATTTGCCAAGTTGGCCATGTGGACTTTCCGGTTTGTTATCCATGAACAATTCGAATGCAAACATTTTGGATTTCTTTTGCAATAACATTGCATGTGCGCCTCAATTCGATATGATAATCAACCGACGAGACGGGAGACACGAGGTCCAATTCATCTAGGAGCAAAACTATACCATGGAGAAAAGCGGGAATCAGTGGAAAGACTCTCTGGGCATTCTCGCCTCGGTGGCTTGCGCGATCCATTGTGCTGCAACTCCTATTTTGTTGGTGTTTTTGCCCGCTTTGAGTATTACCGAATGGATGGCAAGTCCGCGGTTTCATCAAATTGCGGCCTTGATATGTGTCGGAATGGTTTCGCTGGCAATTTGGCCCGCTTTTATCAAATTTCGCGATTATCGCGTTCTGTCCTTGTCAACGGCCGGCTTGGCCTTGTTGATCACAGCTGCTTTTTTCTTGCCAGACGAGTGCTGCTCGCGTCCTCTGCGGGAATCTGCTCAGTTGGCTGCGGACGAGCACAATCATGTTCCAGGCGAGACGCACATGCACGCCGCCCACCCAGGATCGACATACACAGCTAGCCTTGTCAGTCCGGAGTTGCTGTCCTTAGTTCAGCCTTGGATGACGCCACTTGGTGGTTTGCTTTTGGTAATCGCTCACGGCTTCAATTTAAGGCGTCCTGTTCGCAATTCATCTTGCCGCAAAAGTGGATGCGAAGGCCATCGATCCTCATCCACCAATCGATCGTCCCCAATCACGCTAAACGAGCCTTCTGATCGGTTGGTAGCCAGCTCGCCAACGCAAGCTGCCTAATGCGATCGGCGGATAGCGTACCACGATTCGTAGATTGATTCGCAAGAATTCGTTTCCTGTCGATTTTTCACGAATTCAGCTACCAGGCGCCTGAAATTCTAGCCGATTTTTGCAGGTCGAAAGAATTCGGCTAGCGCCTCAGGCTCACTTCTTTAGCAGTGCCTAACGGGATTTGGCGTGGGTGGGGATCACGTAGGGGCCTTCTGGTATGATCGCAATCGACTTGTCTCCAGACTGCGAGATACTTGCTGCAATTGAGTCTTCGATCGACTCCACCATTTGAACTCCGGTCAGTTCACGCTCTGGGCCCTTTAGGCCCTCGCTGTAAAGTGAAACGTTGCCTACTGCTAGAGTTCTAAGCAGCATGTGCGTTTGCCATGCATCGATATCCGCTAGCGGCATCGGGCGGATTCGATCCAAAAATCCTTGTCTACCCAACGAAACTAGATACGACTGGGACTGACGATACTCGTGCGACCCAAGGCCCTCTTCGCAGGCACTTGCAATAATCATCCTGCCACCGTCGGCAAGAATCTGGATGGGAGCGACCATGCCCTTGACTGTTTGATAATACGTTTTGTCCAAAGGATAGCCCGCTGCGCTTGTCACCACGGTATTGAACTGCCGCTCTAAAGGCACTTCCGCGTACCGTTTCACAAAAGCAACACTTTCCAGGTGGCTCTTTTCGCAATCTCCGAAATTGACAAAGCTCATGCGTCTCGCCTCATCGATGATTGTGTTGAACGCGTATGCTTTCCCCAGAATCTTTAGGATCTCCAACTGCCCCCGGTGCAGTGGATTGTTTAGTAGGTTGCCGTTGCAGGCCAGCGGGTCGGCCATGAAGCGATGATTGTGGAATGTCCGAATGGTTTCTTCACCTGCAACACCAGGCGCGATAACCTTTCGGCCACCTGAGTAACCCGCCATAAAGTGCGGCTCCACCAATCCAACCGCAATTCGCAAATCTGCGTCCACCAGATGCCGATTCAATACGACCGGAATACCGTCAGTCGGTGTATGACCAAGGTCGACCATCCAATGCTTGTCGCGAGCAAAGTGGTTCTCGATTCGAATGTTGTCGAACACCCAGTCGTCTCCGATTACCTCGCGCATCTCACGGCCCAAATTGGGCCGGTGTAGACCGGTCGCAATCAAAATCGTGATGCGGTCCAACGTCACGCCGTTGGCACTGAGCTGTTCGATCAGCCCCTTGAGGATTGGTCCGTTTGGAACAGGACGCGTAATGTCGCAAATGACTATGCATACGCGTTTCACGCCCTTGGCAAGCTCTGCGATCGAGGGGGCGTCGACCGGGTTCAACAATGCTTCTCGAATGGCTGTAAGCGGTTCTTGCAAAACGGGCATATCTGGTTTGCGAATCACCGTCGGTTCGCAACCATTCGGCAGCCGCACATGCAATTCCCCTTTGCCATACCGAATCGAAATCGAATCGCTCATTTAGTTATCCCTATCATCGCCAAGCGTAAGAATCAGTGAACACAATATTGTTTGTCGAAAACGTTAAAGCTGAACGCCATCACGGACTGGTTTAATGTAGGCCGCAGCTAATTGATCGATGCCTTCCATATTTGCCGCCGGGATTTGTTCAGGCAATCTGATCATCAGTTCGACCATCATGTCACCAACGACACCACCTGGTCCCTTTAGACCCTGCCCCTTGATTCGAAGCTTCTTGCCACTGTTGCTCATCGGAGGAATGGTCAACGTAACGGTGCCGGCTGGAGTCGGGACATCTATACGCGCACCTTGAACGGCCTCAGGGATCGAGATCGGCAGTCGCAGTTCAAGATTGCTTCCCACGATTTTGAAGCAGGGATGCGGCTCCAAGTTTACCTTAAGTATCAAGTCACCCGGTTTGCCATTTGGGCTAGGATGCCCTTGCCCTCGAAGCCGAACCTTTTTACCCGGTTCGATTCCGGCTGGAATCTTGACGGTGATCGATTCCATTTTGCCGTCGTTGTCCAATTGGATGCGTGTCTCGCCACCGTGGATGATCGTTCGCAGTGGTACCGCAATCTCCGCCGAGATATCCGCACCGCGAGGGGGAGCTGCGCGTCGCGTGCGACTCTGTCCACCTGCAAACTGACCAAAAATATCTCCCAGGTCGACGCCGCCCGCGCCACCACGACCAAAGATGTCTCCGAAATCGAACCCAGCTCCTCCTTGAGGTGCCCCGCGCGATTGGCCACCAGCAAAGGGATTCTTTCCGTACTGTTCGTAATTGTCCCCGAACTGGTCGTACATTTTGCGTTTTTCAGGATCGTTCAAGCAATCGTATGCCTGTTGAACCTCTTGAAAACGCTTCTTCGCGTTCTTGTCGTCCTGATTCAGGTCCGGATGGAATTTACGAGCAAGTTTCCTGTAGGCCTTTGAAATTTCCTCGCTAGAGGCGGTTCTCTCGACGTCCAAAACTTTGTAATAATCGTTTGCCATACTTGTTTCCATGCGTGTACTCTCGTGTTGGCCAAAGACAATTCGGAACGGATGTCGATAGCCGATAAAGTATTTTAGCTGGATTTCAACGGATTCCCCAGGGCAAACCAACCTCGAATTGACCGATGCGCAAAACAATCATTCCACTTGATCGAATCCTCATCGCCCTCGCAATCTCCTTAGTCCATGCAGTTTGTCCTGGCTTTTGCGCCGGCCAAGGTGCCGTGGAGCTTGAATTTACTGATAAGGATAGCGGCGATCCTGTCTCGGCTAGACTTACATTTACCAAATCCGGCAAAAAACTAGTTCGACCTCGGAAAGTTCTCTTTTCCCAAGAGCAGTGGCTGGCAGAAAAGAAATTGCAATTGACTCCCCCGAACGGAGAATTTGAATTCTCCGCCCAGCGCGGCCCTGAGTTCAACGAAATCAAAGGTGGCTTTACGATCGAGCCTCGAGCCAAAGATTCAGTTTCGATCGTAATCCCACGCTCCATCAATATGCATGCCGAACATTGGTACAGCGGAGACCACCTCTCTGCGCTCCCTGCGAGCGATCTGTTGCGATGGCAAGCTGCCGACGCGGTCGACCTAACGGTTTCGACAGCAGAAGTCAAAGAATCAAAGGTCCTAAATACCAACCCTCCGCAGAAAGGTCGCTCGAGCAAAGGGCAGGACAATGCAGTAGACGAAAGCACGAAAGCCGAAATCAATCCCAACGGACTGGGGCTCCAAACATCGAGCCGCAGCTTGGAGTGGGAACATGGTGCGATTCTGCTGCATGGCGTGAAGCCAGCGCCAGCCAAATCATCGGACGGGGCCGAAGCCCTCGAGCTTCTGGATCAACCGAAAGATCAGAAGCCAGTCGTTGTCGAATTGCTTCGCCCTTGGTCACGCGACGTCCCGCTCCTCTTGGCAAGTGACGCCATCCGTTCCGTGCAAATACTTTCTTCCTGCAATCGATTGGGAGGAGACGACCGGATGGTCGTTGCACCATCGCCCGAAAAAGGTGTATTCGGAAAAGTTCTGCTGACACTAGGCAAGGAAAAATCGCCGAGTCAAATCTTTGCCCCCATCGAATCAATTGACTCCGTTCGATACAAGGATGCGCTGGGTGTTGGTAAGCTGAGCGAAAGTATCTACTGGAAAATGCTTGAGGCAGGTCTTCAATTGACTCCAACCGCTGGCAGTGGATTCGCCGGAAACGAAACGCTTGTCGGGTACAACCGCGTTTACACTTACTCGGCCAACCCGCCCGATGAAGCCGCGTGGTGGCAAGCTGTTTCCAATGGACATACGTTTGTAACCAACGGGCCCATGCTTCGAGCGAACATCAACGGTCTACCACCAGGAAGCGTGCAAACCAGTTACCGCTCACAGAGTATCGCTTTGGATATCGGGGTTTCACTGGCCGTACGGGACCCTGTCGACTACTTGGATGTGGTCTTCAACGGAGACACCATCTACAGTGCGAAACTCGAAGATCACTACAAACGCGGAGAGTTTCCTCCGATCGAAATCGACAAGTCGGGCTGGTTGGTGATTCGGGTTGTGACCGAACACACAAAGGGCTACCGAATGGCTACGACCGCACCGTTTTATTTTGTTTTCGATGGCAAACCACGAGTTTCTAGAGAGGCGGTTTCGTTTTTTCAGCGATGGCAAAAGGGAGCAAGCGAAAGCATCAATTCGTCGCCGGAAGCAAAAATAAAATATGAACCTTGGGTAGCACGCTCGAGTCAATTTTGGGAATCGAAAATGGCCGAAAGCAATGCGGAATGATTCCGAAAATACCGAAGCTCACTCTTTCTCAGAATAGTCAAATAAATGCTAATAATCCTTGATGATCTTTCCGGCGTTGAGATTCGAGAGCTGCTGGAAATCCATTTTGCTGGAATGCTCTCGCACTCACCTTGTGGCGCTTGCCACTTTCTGGACATCGAAGCACTCAAAGGCCCGACAGTGACTTTTTGGTCTGTCCGCGACAACCAAGCCGTTGCGGGATGTGGTGCTTTAAAAGAGATGGACTCGCAACATGGCGAAATCAAGTCGATGCGAACCCACCCCAATTATTTGCGCAAAGGAGTGGCTCGCCTACTGCTAGATCACATCATCTCGACAGCTAAATTGAGAGGCTATCGCCGATTGAGCCTAGAGACTGGCTCTGGTGATGCGTTTGAACCTGCCATTCGCCTTTATGAGTCGCGAGGCTTTGTTCCTTGCTCGGCATTCGGCGGCTACACCGAAAATCCATTCAGTCGCTTTTATGCCCTAGAGCTATCCGATTCGCCATAAGCCATCGACTAGGTTAAGTATCGGCCGAATGATATTGTGTTGCTGATAGATAGTCGTTCTGGCCTCACGCTAACTTCGCAGAAAGCGAAGGGCGACATTGTCGTTCGTCGCTCCGCGACGATTGCGTACACCTCACCGGATTCCAGAACGCCAAAGAAACAACCCGAACCAAATGCCCGTTCCAAGCGAATTAACCGGCCAATTACAAGGTTATGTATTTAGCGATCGTCGGTACTGTGCCGGCGTCATCCCAACCATGACCTTGAAGTCGCGTATCAGGTGAGATTGGTCTGAGTAACCTAGCTCCAACGCCAGCATAGCAAAATCCATCTGCTGCGAGGTGTCTCGCATTCGTTCAGCGGCCTCTATCAATCGAAAGCGCTGAATCACCCACTTGGGACTGACTCCTACATAACCGAGGAACAGTCTTTGCAATGTACGCAATCCGATGCCAAAGTTCTCCGATATCATCTCGACGCGCGTTATGGACCGATTGGTTGAAATCACCTGTACAATTCGATTCGCCAATTCCAACTCTTCGGTCGCATTCGGACCTATCTGAGTCAGGAAGGAATCGATGCGATCAAAGGCGGCATCCGCGGAACTCATGTCGGCGATTATCGTTTCCAACTGGGCGATGGCCGGGCCAAACACGGCTAAAGGACTGACTATCGTGTTCGTCAGAAAGCGAACATCCTTTTGATAGAATGGGCGAAATCCGCCAGGGCGAAATTTTACGCCGAGAACGCGGCCCGACCCTTCAATCCAACGTGAAAATCGCTTTAGGTGTATACCATGTAGCTGGGATTGACTTGGCTCGAAAACCAGGTGAACCGACGGATGAGGAACGGTCTCACGAAGAACTCTCGGTTGATGATCCCAAATTACGGCCCAATAGTGCTCGATAAACGGGGAGAGTGATTGGCTGGGCTCGAATCGCTCCAAGCCAAACATCGGTTCGTTAAGAGAAACGTGCAGTACACCTTTGGGTGGGATTGTTTTTCGAGTCAGCATGTCGTGTTTCTTCAATATCTAGTTCAGGCAACTCCATTAAACTACCGATGGCGACAAACGAAGACATTCTATGGGGACGATCGGACAAATTCCAAACCATGTTTCAATTTCGTGTTCCTTTGCGAACCGTTTTATTTCTCATCGCTCTCGATTGCCTGGTGCCCACGGATTACCGCGTCAGGTACTTGATTGCCGATGAGCCATCACCTTCAAAAACCTCAATCGAGAAAAAGTACATGAAAAAGATCACGGGTGAATTCGATGTCAAAATAATCCCTGCAGATTCGGGCGATCCGCAAATGGGCATGATGCTTTTGGACAAAATGTATCGGGGCGAATTGCATGGGGCTGGCAAAGGTCGAATGCTGACAGGGATGACCAGCATCAAAGATTCAGCTGGTTACGTTGCCATTGAACGGATTGAAGGTGAATTGAACGGGAAAAAAGGTAGCTTCCTCATTCAGCACTCAGGGACGATGGCAAAAGGAAGGCAATCGCTTACGATCGGCGTGATACCTGATTCGGGAACGGGCGACCTAGTTGGAATTGAGGGGGTAATGCAAATTCGAATCGTCGATCGAAAGCACTTTTACGATTTTGAGTATTCTCTGCCGGACGAAAAGTAAAGGGCAGGTTCGCCACCACTGATTCAAACATCTTTGCAACGCCAGTTCCCCTAAGAGCACTCGGGAGGGTGAGGCGGGTGAGGCTCCTGCCGAACCGTGGCACCGTTGGCTCGGCAGGAGCCTCGCCCTCCCAAAGGTCTTCAACGGAATTGACTTTGCACGGGGAGTCCAACACGATGGGCAGAGCGATAACTCGTTTTGCCTGTTTGCCCTAGTATGCGTCTCGTCTAAGTACAACAAAGAACGTTTTGAAAAGGATTTTGACGTCCATCCAGATCGACCAATCGCGGATGTACCTGTGATCCAGAGAGATGCGTGCTTCCATTTTCTCAACGGTGTCCGTTTCTCCTCGACTGCCTTCGACTTGCGCAAGCCCAGTGATGCCGGGTTTGACTTTGTGTCGCATCATGTAGCCTCGAATCAGCTTCCTGAAATGCTCGTTGTGCGCATTCGCATGCGGGCGAGGGCCTACCAACGACATGTTGCCCATAATCACGTTGAACAACTGCGGTAATTCGTCCATCGATGTCTTTCGAAGAATCGCACCTACTGGCGTTATTCGGGGATCGTTCTTGGTCGCTTGCTTAACCACAGGACCATTGTCACACGTATACATCGACCTAAACTTCCAAACCAAGATCTCTTTCCCATCTAAACCGTATCGCTTTTGTAGGAAGAAGACCGGCCCGGGAGAACTGAACTTGACGAGTAGCCCACAAACCAAGAGTATGGGCGAAACCATGACAACTCCGACTAAGCTGATGGATAAATCCAAGGATCGTTTTAGCCAACCATCAACGCCATAAATCGGTGTTTCGAAAACGCTAACCACGGGCAGTCCCCCCACGTGAGTCCAGCGCGAGTGAAGTAATTCGAACACGAAAAAATCGGGCACGATATACGCAGACGCTGTTGTGTTGGCCAAGCGATCCAGCACGGATTGAATCCGCTTCTCCGCTCGCATCGGAAGCGTAATGAGAACCGTGTCGATCTCGCCGGCTTCAACCATCTCTAACAATTTGTTGCTGTCTCCAATGAACGGAGGCATATTCTCCGTTGTATCGGCTCGTCGTCCATCGCCTCGGTCATCAAAGAAACCAACGATTTTCAGTCCGCTATCGGATGATTCTTGTGCATTGCGAGCGACTTCGAGCCCAAGTCGATTCGAGCCTACGATCGCGGTTTTGCTGACCCCATATCCACGTCGGCCAAGAAGTTCCAGTATGCTTCGAAGGCACATGTGCATTGTCAGCACAAAAAGCCCACCGACAAAGAACCAGGCAACAAGCGACGATCGCGCAAAGGTCTCAATGCTTCTCGTAAACAATCCGATGAGCATGAGCAATACGAATGTCACGGTCCAAGCGGCTGCGGCCAAGCCGACTTCGCTGTCTGCTGAGCGACCGCGGCCCGGCTTGTAAATTCCAAAAAGCTCACCAACGAAAAATAGCGTGATGCACGCAACCAAACTCGATATCGTGGTCGCTTGGTTCAATGGCTGCAGGGTTAGCCACTGTACGAGCGGTAGCGACAAGCAAAGCATGATGGAGTCGACGGCATGCAGCAGTGTCGGCAGAAACGACCGTGTGGTCCGTATGTTGGACGTGGACATGTTCTTTGGGCTTTTACGGGGGTGGTGCGAGAAACTAGCGCAATCGGTCTAATCGCTACGATTGGATGTTTCTGATCCGATCGACGAAAAACGGTAGGTCACGCTTCAAACGTTTCCAAGAAATCACTCTCAAAAGCCCTGCAGCAAGCGTTGAGGCTCCCCACTAACCGCTACGTCCCCAAAAAACCTAATTCTGTGACGACTATCGAGCTTTGCCAGCTAATCACCCGATACCAAATAAACGTATTTGAGTTGAGTACTGTCGAGGACGGTTTGTCCCTTCCTCATCCTTCGTCGAGTCAACGCATGCCTGAATCACTCAGCATTATTTTTCCGGTTCGTGATCGGCAATCCCAAATCGAAGACCGCGTGGAGAAGCTACTTGAATTGCTTTGCGAGCTATGTAGCGACGTTCAGTTGATTGTCGTCGATGATCAATCAGAAGACGCGACTCCGGAAGTACTTGACGATATGCGAAGGAGGTATCCCCAAGTCAATGTTGTTCGCAACATGACCTCCGTAGGACCAGCACAGGCGGTTGAATCGGTACTGTGTTTGGCTCGAGGTGATTTCATTTTCCTGCATCAATCCTACGAAGCAATCGATTTCGAGGAAATCCTTCAGCTATGGCAACTGAGAAAAGACGAGCAATTGGTAATTGCACGCGCTGCCACTCGGGTCCGTAGAATCGACCAGCAATTGTTGCAGCGTCTGCATGATTGGGGCCGAAAACTCGAGGAGCATTGGCCTGTTCCAAGAGCTGTTGTGAACGGTCTTCAGATGATGCGAAAGGATGGTGTTAAGTCACTGTCGAAGATCAAGGATACGGCAGAGGATCTTGAGGTGACTCACCAATCGCATCGACGAATCACGGCGCCCAAGTACATTCAGTCGGCGTCCACAAACGCTCAATCCAAAGCCGAGATGCGCTAACGAGCCACTAAGAAAACCGCAAGCGAACCATTGGCTCGCGCGATATCGTACACACGAATCGCTTCACCCGCCGGAACATTGTCCTCTGGGTCGATGACAATCGGCACATCGGGTTGGACTCGAACGAGCTGACTCATTCTACTGGTCAATTCCGCCAAAGAAGCTGCGGTATCACCATTCACGGTGTACTCCACAACTTGTGTGGATGCTTCCTTTGGGATGCGGATACGAATCACAACATCGCTTAAATCGCTCAGGCTTTTCGCAAGCTCTTGTTCGGTCGCGTTTCCCTGTTTTTGGGTATCCGGAGCTGCGGCCGTTGCGCTTGGCAGGGCTTTTTCGAGCTTTTGAAAGGATGAAGTCGAAAGAAAGAAAACCAAAAGCAAGAATACGACATCGATCATCGGTGTCATCATGCTGTCGACCGAAGCGCTTTTGGAAGGATCGGAATAGGCGGTTCTCATCAGCCTTTCTCCTCGTACACCGCAAACACCACGTCGGAGTTGCCCGTTTGCGAACACACTTTGAGTAGGGATGCAATGTACTTGTACGGAGTCGCGCGGTCGGTTCGAATTCGAATCCGCAACGCTTCTTGTTCGACGCGCATTCGACTTAAAATGGCACGTGCAACTTGTTCCAACGGCATTGCGACGTTGGAAACTTGATATTCGCCGGAAGGCAAGACTTGAACGGTTACTGTTGGTCGATCTATAACATCCAGCAAGCCTGCATCTGCGACGGGTAAATCAAGTTTGAGGAAGTTCTCCTGCTTGGCCAAGTGACTGCTAACCAAAAAGAAAATGATGAGCAAGAAAGTCACGTCGATCATGGGTGTCATATTGATTGTGACACCTTTGGATCCACGGTAATTGGGGATTCTCACAGGAGCTAACGCTTGGTTTAGGTTCGAATGACTTTTCGCATTTGCCAAGTCCCGATCAGGATTAGCGTGATGTTACTCAGCCATAAAGTAGATGCCGGCCAAGTCCCATCCTTTGAAAATTCTAATGTCAATCCAAAGATTGGATAGTAGATCAGCAAAATCGGAACGAAACAAACGCCAAAAGTCCACCAATAGTCGGCACTTCGAATCAATACCGCCATCGGAACTCCAATCCAAACGAACGCGAGGCAGCTGAACCCCTGAGACCATCGCCGCATTGGCTCTGTCTTGAGGCGCGCCAGCCTGTTGTCGGTTTCGGCCATTTCATCGGCAATCTTCCTGGAAGCGTCATCGTTCAAGCTGACATAACGGCCTGACGCTAAAGCGATCGCTTGGCGAGTCGCAAGCTTCTCGCGTCGCCGGTCATTTAAGCCGTTTTCACGAGCAAGCTCTGCAGGTATTTGGCCTATCGAATAGTGAGCAGGACGAACGGAACTAGTCCCGTTCTTGTTGGCCAGATTCAGCGGCATCTCGAAGGGTTCAGAGCCAGGGATCCGGCTCTCCTTTTGTCCGTTGCCATCCACAAGAACTATGAGCGAATCAACCAACTCGATAATCATCTTGTCCTTTTCAGGATCGATCGAAATCTTGGCCCGTTCAGCGATAATCGTCGTCAACTGGTTATCGCTCTGCATCCAAATGTTGGGCTTGATGAGCCATCGGTCCTTGACCTCCTGAACATGGATTGCAAACCCTTTCTCAGAATTGTACGCCTTTTTCGAACTAAGCCCTTTGTAAATGATCTCCTCTAGGGATCGCAGGATAACGTGTTCGATCGTAGGTTTAGCCCATGAAACCGCCATGTCGTTGATCCAAACAGATGGAACGCTCAACAAAAAGCCAAGAATTACGGCGGGCCGAAAAATGCACATAGGCGAGATGCCACCGCTTTTTAATGCAACAATCTCGTTATCCGCAGAAATTCGCCCGTAGACGCAACAAACAGAAAACAAAATGGTAGGTGGGACGGAATACTGAAGTCCCATGAGAAAGAGGTACGGCATCAATTTGGCCACCGACAGGTAGCTCAAATCAGACGCGATAAGCTGCTGCCCCACAAAAACCAAAGATATCAACGAGGTCATCGCGGTCAGCGATAAGCCAAATAGTTTGATAACGTCCCAAAGGATATAGCGTGTAAATTTCGACGGAAACATATCAGCTTACTATATCGACTTCGCTTACCCGGGGTCGATGCCAGTTTGGAAGCGAGAGTCCACAGCTTCCAACATCTTTGAAATGCCATGTTCCCTTCTAGCAATCGGGAGAGCGAGGCTCTTGCCGAGCTTGTAACGCTACGGTTCAGCAGGGGCCTTACCCTTTCTAGCTACGAATTCGTTTGTGTGCGAGACGGATTAGAGAGATAGGAAATGAGCCATCATGACTCGATTTTCGCCCGATTTGCCGCGGTTGTCACACTTGGAAGACGGGAGATTGTTCGTCAGCACATTTCGTGTCACGAGCGCCATACAAAAATCGTTGGTTGAGGCCCCTCCTTCCCAATTGGCACGAGTTTCGCTCCTTAGTAGCACTTAGGAAAACTACCTCAGCGCGACGCGCTCATTTCCCGTGTAAAAGAATCGAGATCAAAATATGCTTGACCTGAATGCCATCAAGAATTCCCTGGAAGCAAAACTAAACAAGTTGATGGATCGCGCAACCGAAATCGAAGATGCTCTCAGCGCGCCGAAAAACGCGGATTCGGAAGAGCGGGCTGTTGAGTCAGAGGGCGACCAAACAGCTACCGCAATCGGCGAGATTACGGACGCAGAGATTCGCGATATCAAGTTTGCCCTTCGAAGGATTGAAACAGGTGAATACTCGACGTGTGAGTCATGTGGAAAGCACATTCCTGTGGAGCGATTGCGCGCGCTACCGTGGACGAGTCGATGCACCGCTTGCTCATAAGCAAAGCAAATCGACAAAAACGCGAGGCTATTTTCGGCTCACCAGCAAGTTGCGTCCCCCGCAGAAGGCATGGAAACATGGAAACGCTGTGAAGCATTTTCATCTCGTGAAAACAGGCTTTTATGTAGCGAAAGTCGTCAAGACTTTCGGCTGCATCGTCTAAACTACCGAAACTCTTGACGAGTTTCGCTACAAAATGATTCGCAGCCTTCACGGCAAGTGAAGAGCGTGCCTGCTACTATGAAACGAAAGAACCCATCGGTTGTCCGATGGGTTCTTTGAGTTTTTGATTCGGCTTGATCAAGCGGTTTAGCTTGCCGTACCAAGTTGATTTGCAACGTTGGTGAACGTGCTGCTTGCGTTTTTGCCGATGCTCGTGACGGCTGTCAAGCACACGACGATAATCAGCGAAAGCATAACCGCGTATTCAACAGCGGTTGGTCCATCTTCGCTTTTCAAAAATCGCTTTAGTTTCATGGCAAAATTCTTCATGGGTATACCCTCCGATAGGTAGTTTCGGCTGCGGCCGATTGAGGTGAACAAGATTAAATCCCGAGCTATCGGTCTGAATTCATCGCCATGAAGTCAAAAGATCGCTGGGTACTTTGCTGATTGGGCAGCAAGCGAGGCATGTTTGTCTCGACGGGTGAAAGATAGGATACTTTTAGGGGCAGTCAAACTTTGAGGCCTGAATTCATTAGCGAAAATGAATCTTGGAGTTCACGAATGCAAAATCGCGTTCGGATAATTTCGATTATCGGGATTGTGTCGAAACCCAAGCATTTGAACCAGCCCCTCTAGCCTGAAAGGGAACGCTGTGAAAGATTTTGTAGCGAAACTCGTCAAGAGTTTCGGTGTCTTATGCAATGCAGCCGAAAGTCTTCACGACTTTCGCTACAGAAAAGCCTGTTTTCAGGAGAGGGAAATGCTTCTCAGCGACACCGTAAGGCTCGCGCCGCTACGCTAACTGAAAAACACTCGGCGATGTGCTTAGCGAGATTCAGTTGGCGATTGGCCACTGACGCCCCGTCGTGCAAACGTCAAGCAACCATCCAGGGAAAAATAGAGTAGCAAGCCGAAGGGCCCAAGCAAAAAGGTAGCGGCTAGGATGGGGGCCTGAAAGGCACGGTGTACCTTTTTCAGATCAGATTGCTCAGCAATCCAAATTCCCACAAAGAGATCAAATGCGAGATAGTGCATCCAGCCGGCGAACACGACTGCATCCGAACTGAAAAGAGCTTTGACTTCTGCGAGAGTAGAAAACCCGCCGCCGTCTACTTCCGAGATAAATCGAAAGATGACGGCCGAGTAAATCAAACAGATACAACCGATTAATCCTCGCCGCAAAGCGAGGATCAACCAGGATGCCCTTGGAAGAAAAATGAGGATCATCCAAGCGACCAGGGCAACTGTGTTCGCGATTTTGAACGCTTGCCCCCAATCCATTACTACGCAAGTTTCCAAGCTTGAATGAGTTGCTCAGCCCCTGGGCTCAAACGACGGAGCTTGTGAACGATGGCAGCCTTTTCAGTCTTGTTCGCCTTCTCACATTTTTTGTGAAGGTTCGCCAATTTCTTGGTGCGGTGTCGTCGTTTGCGAAGTTCTCGTTGTCGTTCGGTTCCGGCCATTGCAGGTTCTTTCTTATCGTAGCGAGGGATGAGTTCAGGTGTTCGATTATTCCGGTCTGGCTTTCCGGCTTGTTGATTTAATCCCAACCCGAAGCGTAAGCGAGGGATTCATGGCCCCTCGCTTACGCTTCGGATTAGAGACATTGCCTTGCAGCAAACCCATTTAAATCAACAAGCCCCATTCCGGTCAGGACTGAGAACGATAACGAAATTTGCTAAATTCGTCAATGTTGGGCGTTCCAAGCCTGGGC
Organism: Planctomycetaceae bacterium; assembly: GCA_947463915.1. Lineage (GTDB taxonomy): Bacteria > Planctomycetota > Planctomycetia > Pirellulales > Pirellulaceae > JBKCUI01. Next base: position 22,561 of record CANHVO010000017.1, on the reverse strand, counting down.
GCCCTGGATAGCTTGACGGATCTTTGGCAAGATGTGTGAAATGTGATTGAACTTGCCCAGCAATGTCAAATTAGGCGATGTTCACGTTGGTGTCGATGACTATTTGGAGCCGTTAATGACTGAAACTACAGCTGTCGTCCTGGCAGCGGGAAAGGGGACTCGAATGAAAAGCGAGCTTCCCAAGGTTCTGTTTCCTGTCTTGGGCCGAGCAATGATCCATTGGGTTTTGGATGCCCTGCAGTCTGCCGGAATCCGACAAATCATTGTGGTTGTTGGCTACCGTGCTGACTTGGTCAAACAAGAACTAGCAGGGCGAGGAGTCGATTTTGCACTCCAAACAGAGCAACTGGGGACGGGGCATGCCGTTCAAATGTGCAAGTCGCAGCTGGAAAAAGGAGACAAGCCGGTCCTCGTGGTCGCAGGGGACTCGCCGATGATTCAAGCCAGTTCGGTCCGCGAACTGATCGAGGAATTTGATAAGGGTGGTTTTGGTTGCCTTTTAGGCACACTCATCAAGGATAATCCTTATGGTTTAGGCAGGATTGTCCGTGATCCCCAGCACAATTTCTTGCGTATCGTCGAGCACAAAGATGCTTCGCTTGAGCAGTTGCAGATCGGTGAGGTCAATATGAGCACGTACCTGTTTGACCGGCCAAGTCTTCTTTGGGCCCTAGATAATCTGCAGAACAACAACTCGCAATCCGAGTATTATTTGACAGATTGCCCGGAACTACTATTGAAAAACGGTCGCAAGGTCGATGCTCGCCCTGTGCTAAAGGCGTGCGAGTCCTTGAGTATCAATACTATCGATGAACTAGCTATGGTCGAGTCGAAAATGCGAGAGATGGGTTACCAATGCGCGAGCTAAAGATCTTCAGTGGCCGCGCCAATCCTCAATTGGCAAAAGACATTTGCGCTTTCCTGCATTTGGATTTGGGCTCGATCACGCTGAACAAGTTTCCGGACGGTGAAAACAACTGCAAAGTCGAAGACGACGTGCGCGGCCGCGATGTTTACTTGATCCAGCCAACCTGCCCACCCGTCAATGATAATCTGATGGAACTGCTCATCATGATCGATTCTTGCAAGCGTGCGAGCGCTGCGCGAATCACGGCGGTAATGCCTTACTACGGCTACGCTCGGCAAGACCGCAAAGACGAAGGGCGAACTCCCATCACGGCCAAATTGGTCGCCAATGTGATTACGCGCGCAGGAGCGGATCGCGTTTTGGCTATGGACTTGCACGCGCCGCAGATTCAAGGTTTCTTTGACGTCCCGGTCGATCACCTGTACGCTGCCCCCGTCTTCACCTCCTATTTCCAAAGCAGAATGTTGGAACCCGCTGAAATTGTCGTCGTTAGCCCTGACGAGGGAAGTATCAAACGGGCCATCGGTCACGCGAAACGACTTGGTGGGAAAATCGCGATTATCGACAAACAACGGGATAGCGCACTGAAGACCCAGCAAAAGCACATTATCGGCGGTCCTGTGGAAGGCAAAATTTGCCTCATGTTCGATGACATGATCAGCACGGCAGGCTCCATTTGTGGTGCGGCCCAACTGGTTCATAAGGCGGGCGCCAAAGAAATTCACTTGGCCGCAACCCACGGCGTTCTTTGCGACAACGCTATCGAAAATCTGCGTAAAGCGCCGATTAATAGCTTAGTGATCACCGATACGATTCCACTACCCGAGGAAAAACGCTTGCCAAACATCCATGTGCTCAGCGTTGCCCCATTGCTGGCCGAAGCGATCCGACGCATCCACTCCAACAAGTCCATCAGCCAGATGTTCACAGGTTGATTGAAGATTCCGCGGACTGGAGTTACACTGGTTTCCGCCGTTGATCTGGTCGAATTTCCCATTTTCCGTTCATTTATATAGAGGCGATGGTTCGAGGTCGGCATGCTTCAGAATTTACGCAAGCTTCAGTTGACTGAGTCTCAGCGAGACGGAATGCGTCACGCGGGGCAGTTTAACGCACAGCTCATGGACTATCTGCGTCAGTATATCGTGGCTGGAATTTCAACAGACGAGATCGACCGACTCGTTACCGACTACACTCACCAACACAAACACATTCCAGCTACGCTTGGCTACTTGGGTTATACCAAAAGCTGCTGCACCAGCGTCAACGAAGTCATCTGCCACGGAATTCCGTGTGAATATGTGCTCAAGGATGGTGACATCGTCAATGTCGACATCACTTCTATCGTGGATGGTTGGCATGGAGATCAATCGGAAACGTTCTTGATCGGAAATGTTTCCGACGAAGGGCGCAAGGTCACTCAATGCGCATTCGACGCAATGCATCGAGCGATCGCGGCCCTGGAGCCTAACTGCCCGGTCAGTGTCATTGGGGACAATGTCGTGGAAGAAGCGACCGCCCGCGGATTCTCCGTGGTGCGAGAATACGTTGGACACGGACTTGGACGTCGGTTTCATCAGTACCCAAACATCCCTCACGTTCCTGACCGAAAAAGCAAACAAGAACGATTGCTTCCTGGAATGTGCTTCACCGTCGAGCCGATGATCAACGCTGGAACTAGATTTACTAAGCTCGATACGAAGGACAATTGGACAGTACGAACGCGAGATGGCAAACTCTCTGCCCAATTCGAACATACGGTGTTGATGCGCGAGGATGGACCCGAGATTCTAACTCAATGCGCAAACGGGCCTCGACGCGGCCACAAGTTCTAAAAAAGTTTCGATCGCTTTGTTTTTTCGCCGCGATAACGGTGACAGTTCGTAGCCGAGGGGCTCGCGGACTGTTGATTCAATGGGTTTGCCGCTCGGCAACGTTCCTTTCCCAACCCGACGCGTGAGCGAGGGGCAAGGAATCCCTCGCTCACGCTTCGGGTTGGGATTAAATCAACAGCCCGCTTGCCCCTCGGTCTCCCGGCACGGCTCATGTATTCGATTTCTGCAGGTCAAAAGAACTCGGCTAGCGCCTCAGGCTCACTTTTGTCTGCTGTGTCTGTCAAAGCTGCAGAGTACGCCTTCGGCTGACTGTTAAACGACTAAATCAACATGCCCCGAGCCCCGAAGCTAATCGCCAAAATCATCCGATGAACGCATTAACCGTCGCAATACTTAGAGTGCCCTCTCGGCTGGTTGCTTTGGTCAGTACTTGCCCAACCCAGATTGCGACACCGCGATATGGTGATCCGTTACTCGTCGATCCATATGTCGAGCTAACGCTCCCGCTCGAAGATGTGGCCGACCTTAACCGCGATTGCCTTCGGGAACTTCAGTTGGCGTGGCATCGATTGTCTGAGGTTACTGTATTTGACGAAGCGGTAGCAGCCGACATCAGGGAAGTTTTGGCGATGACCATCCCAGATGACGTTCATTCAAGTATCGAGCCGTGGCGACCGCCAGTACTACCCAAGTTGCCGCGAGCGACGGCCGCACACCCCCGGGCTTTCCGTGGTACGAAAACGCAGCCGCCATCCCAGCAGCAGCCGCCCGCTGTTGATTTGCGGCCTCACCTCTGCAATCTCAGAGATCTTCGAGCGATTCTCGAATATGTACGGTCATTGCCGCTTTACACCTCCAAATCCGATCAGTTTGCATTCGATGCTTCATCGTTTCAAGAAATGTTTGCCGCACCAAAATCATTACGAATTTGTCTTTGGATGATTTCGGTAGGAGCCAAAGTCAGCGATTTTGACTGGCGAAACATAGTTGGGCAATACTGGTCTTTGAGACTTGACGAAAATGAACCACTTCGCCGAGCAGTTGCTCGTGTCCTTCGCGACCCCTGGTCAAAAGAGCGGCTTTCGTGGCTGCAAGCACTTCATCCCATTGAGCCAGATCGTCGTGAAGCGGTGCTCGTATCACTGCTCGAGTGTGTTCGCCTTTCGAGCTCGCAAGCAAGTGATTTGGCGAACAAGCTCTCCCGCATGTCGGAACAGAGCGACAGTGAATCGTTTCGAAATCGCTCATGGGCGTTTGCACAGGCAATTCAACGCGGTGCTTCCCTCGACTCGCTATTGAGCGGATTCGAGATGGCGAATCGGTATCAACCGGATCACGACTTTGTCAACAAGGAGTTTGATGACCTGGACCCGTGCCCTGACATCATAGCGTGGATTGATTTTATAAAAGGCAGCTCGAATGCATCGTGGAATCGCGAATCTAACGCCATGGGGGCTTGGGACGACTGCGGTTTTTTCCCTGGGCTTTCCAAGCTCTTCGATCAACGCAACTGGAGTGGATTAAACCCTGACGATGCTATGGAACTATTCAAGGTTTTTCGCAATTGTCGTTTCACCGAAATGCCTGAATCAATGCGAGAGACATTTGCAGTTTTGGTTTGCGTCTCAAGTCGGTATTTCGAAGTGATACGCAATCTTCCATCAGAGTATCGTTCTAAAGGAATCAACCTATTTCAAGTGGTGGCGGGTTATTGGGAAGGTAAGCAACTTCCAAACGCACTGGAACGCATCCTCGACATACTCCCCGTGGTGTGTGCAGAGCCGTTTGACAAAAGGTGCGAGAGTGCCATTTATTCGTCGATGCTTAATCTAGTTGAAAAGGACTTCGTGGCCTGGAGCTCCGGTCCAATGGAGTCGATGCTAACCCTAGATCGGGCTAGTCGCAACCACAACGAAGCCACTCTCATTGCAATAGGACTGAACCGACTCGCGCGCTCCTACTCGACTTGGCTCGTTAACGCATTGGCAAACTCGGCAACTGCAATGTTGAAGTGCGCTCATACCTTCGGTTGCCTTTCCAAGACGCAACATATTGCAGCGATGGAATCCGTAATGAACCATCCGATTTACAACTGCGAAGAACTCGAGTTGCGACCACTTGCATGCTTGATCGTCGAACATCTTCCTCATGGCGTACATGACCCTATCCCTCGTAAAGTCAAAGCCATCTTGCGTGGCGAAGTAACCCTAACCGAAGGGCAAGAGGCTCGAGCAAAAACGAAAATTCAGACGGAACTTCTGCGTACGAAAATTGAATTAGCAAGGCATTCCGCCTTAGAAGTTCTCGCTACTGCCTTAGGTATCGCTATGGATCTGGCAGAACACAAGGCGGCTCAGCATGCGGTTAAGATCCAAAATTTAGCGATGGAAAACCGTCGAGCTCTCCGAAAATTTTTGCGAGCCTATCTCTCAGGTGAGGAAGACTATCTCAACAAACACTCTGCCAATTTGCGTTGGTTAAAAAGCCATCCTGCTGTCTCATTTGAACGTTGGCGGACTGGGCCTGCAACAATGCAGCGTGCGATCGATGGTCATGTCCTGTCTTTGACCGTCGAATTAAACCCATTGGAAGCACTTCAATTGGGCACGTACGTTGGTAGCTGCTTGGGCATTGGGGGAATGCTCGCAGTATCCGCGGCGGCCGTGGTGTTGGATATCAACAAGACGGTCGTTTATGCGAGGAACCAACAAGGCAAAGTGATTGCAAGGCAACTTTTAGCGATTTCCGAACAAGACCAACTTGTTGCATTCAGTGTTTACCCGAATAGCGTGAGCCCGGCTATCAAACAAATGTTCACCGAATACGATCGAGCGTTCGCGGCTCATTTGGGAATTCGATTGCACGAACCTGACTCGGGCACAGAGTACCCTGAAATCGCTCGACCGATCTCTAGCTACTGGTGGGATGACACAGCGTGGAATTTCGAACCGTCGTTTTGAACATCTTAATATTGCTTTGTGCGCTGCTAAAGCCAGGCTCTTGTGTAGCGAAAGTCGTCAAGACTTTCGGCTGTGTCGCGTGAACAACCGAAACTCTTGACGAGTTTCGCTACAAAATACCATGCCCCGGTTTTGCACGATACCATGCCCCGGTTTTGCACGATACTATACCCCGGTTTTGCACGATTGCTCGACATTCTTCGAGAACTGAAAATTCGAATTCATGGGAGTCGCGGATTGCTATACGACTCTCATCCGCCAGGGCTCAAAACAGACCTGAGTGTTGCCAGCAAATCAGTTCTTGCTACCACTTGCGCATTTGTTTCCACGACAGGGGTGGGCTGGGACGCCCGTGACTGAGGAACGCGAGATAGAGACATTGGCAGAGGTTTCCCGACGGTTTTTAATACTTCGGTGCGCAAAGGCCAATATGCATGCTGGCCGTCCACAATGCGTAACTTGCCGTTATGCTTGCGAGCCAACTGCTCGATTCGCTTGGCGTCTGAATACGTAAACGCGATGTAGTCATCTTCCACGCCGATATAGCGAATCGACCATAGCGCTGCATCCATTCGCAACACCGCTACATCTAGCAGCCTTCCAGCAACCTCAGGTGGCGGACCAAACCGATCTGCGAGCTCCTGCCTAAGTTCAGCGATCGCGTGCACGTCCTGCAATCGACTCAAACGTCGATAGACGTCGATTTTGTGACGCATCTCGGGAATGTATTCGCTCGACAAAAATGCTTCGATGGGCAAGTTCACCTCGACGTCGATTTTGATCTTTGGAGGCTGGCGAGTCAGCTGCCGCACGGCCCCCTCAAGCAACTGGCAATAGAGCTCATAGCCCACTGTTGCGATGTGGCCGCTCTGCTGCGTTCCGAGCAAATTACCGGCTCCACGTATTTCTAGATCTCGCATGGCGATGCCAAAACCGGCTCCCAACTGCGAGTATTCCTCAATCGCATGCAACCGCCTAGCCGCATCCGGATTGAGGCTGCGATCACGATCGACTAGGAGATAACAGTGCGCCTGGTGCTTGTAGCGTCCGACTCGACCTCGCAACTGATGCAACTCAGACAGCCCATACCGATTTGCTTCGTCGATGAAGATCGTGTTGGCATTCGGAATGTCCAAGCCGCTTTCGATGATAGTCGTCGCGAGCAAAATGTCCGCTCGGTGATCGATGAAGTCAAGCATGACTTGCTCGAGAACCCCTTCAGCCATTTGCCCGTGGCCGATCAGGATCCTGGCCTCTGGCGCAATCCGTTGTAATCTCGCTGCGATCGAGTGCATGTCTTCGATTCGATTGTGGACAAAGAATATCTGCCCGTCCCTGTTCAACTCTCGCAATATCGCATTCCGCACCAATGCATCGTCAAATCGAACGACTCGCGTTTCGACCGCCATGCGTTCCTCAGGCGCCGTCTCCAAATTGGAGATATCTCGAACTCCCAATAGCGACATGTGCAATGTTCTCGGAATGGGCGTCGCGGAGAGGGTCAGGATGTCGACCATCGATGCCGTCTTCTTGATTCGCTCCTTGAGCTCAACACCAAACTTTTGCTCCTCGTCGATAATCAGCAGTCCCAAATTAAAGAACTGCACATCGGCTGAGGCAAGTCGATGCGTGCCGATCACGATGTCCACTTGCCCGTGGGCCAAACGTCGCACTGTTTCCTTTTGTTCCGCAGAAGTTTCAAAGCGACTCAATTTGGCGATTTCAAATGGAAATTCGGCCATTCGCTTTCGAAACGTTTTGTAGTGTTGTTCGGCCAGCACGGTGGTTGGTACAAGCACGGCTACTTGATAGCCACTCTCGACGGCTTTGAAGGCTGCTCGCATCGCGACCTCCGTCTTTCCGAAACCTACGTCTCCGCAGATCAATCGTTCCATCGGCCGCACACTCATCATGTCGGCTTTGGTCGCCGCGATTGCAGTCAATTGATCCGGAGTCTCCTCGTAAGGGAAGGAGCCATCAAACTGGCTCTGCCAAACCGAGTCTGGCTTGAACGCGATTCCCGTCAAGTGTTTGCGTTGGGCTTGAAGTTCTAGTAGGTCCGCGGCCATGTCGGTGACCGCTTTCTCCGCTGCGATCTTTTGGCGAACCCAAGCTTGACTGCCGATACGAGCTAACTTCGGCCTGGCTTTGGTTGCCCCCACGTACCGCTGAACCAAATCGATCTTGCTGCTCGGGACGTAAAGTTTCGTTCCACCCTCAAACTCGATCGTCAAATGCTCGAACTTCTGCCCTTGCTTTTCGATCAGCTCCATTCCTTGATAGATGCCGATACCGTGCGACAGATGTACCACAAGGTCCCCTTCGCGGAGGTCGAGGAAGCTATCGATGGCTCGTGACGCAAGCCTCCTCGAAGAACGCCGCAATGTTGACCGCTTTAACAATTGGTTCACAGTCAAAACGAACGGGCCATTGGGTTGCAACTCAAAACCACTGCTGAGCAAACCCAATTCGAGCTTAACTCTACCCTCTTGGAAGGCTTTGCTATGCTGCAGCAAATCGCTGAGCCGACTCAATTCACCCTCATTGATGCAAGCGATCAATGCCGACCGTGCGCTGATAGCATTGTCGATGTCTTTTGCGATGTTTTCAAGTTCACCGCCGATGCGCTGCACATCACCAATCGGTACTCGCAGCAATTCACCTAAGTAACCCTCACCTGCGAGCTGAGTGATTTGGGCGAACGCATACTTGATGATCTCGGCGTAGAGTTCGTTCGGATCGCGAAATCGTTCGGGGAATGGCACTCTGGCTTTGAACGCGTTGGCGTTATAGACGGCCGCGATGGGCTCGCTCATCAAGATCATCGTGTCCTTGGGCAAGTAATCGAGCAACGACGCTTCCTCCTTGGTCGCTTCGTTGGCTGCGATCAAATCGACACGGTCCATTCGATTGAGCGACCGCTGGGTGATCGAATCAAAACTCCGGATCGATTCTACTTCATCGTCAAACCATTCGATGCGCCGGGGTTCACCGCAATCGGGAGGATACACGTCGAGGATTCCACCGCGGGCGGTGAATTCGCCAGGCAATTGCACGCTCGTTGTTGTCCGGTAGCCAGTCGAAGCCAACCAGCGTTTCAGTTCGGCCAAATCGACCCGCTGGCCAACGCTCAAACTGCGACGGTCCTGCCGTAGCTGTTGAGGACTCGGCACCCGGTGCATGAGAGCCGGAATCGTGGTCACGATGACGGGTACATCCGCTTTGGTGTTCAGGCCGTGCTCACGCTGTGACTGGCAAGCATCCAGACGCGATAACACTTGTAGTCGCTGGATGACTTCCTGCTGTTGCAAGGAATCGACGTCGATATCGTCCGAGGATGGCGGAAAGACGTCGCAATTGCGATCGAGAAAGAAATCCAAGTCGCGTGCAACGGTTTCCGCATCTTGATGTTGCGCCAAAATGACCAACATAGGACGACGAAATCGTTGAACAGCGCCAGCCGCCATGGGGGCAACTGCCCCGAGCCAAGCTCCCTCCCAACAAATACTGCTTCCTCGAGCCCACTTGTCCGTTGCGTCGCGAAAGGCTTCTAGGCCCGTAATGCCTTGTAGCAATTCTCTGGCTTGAGTTTCACGACGCGTTGTGGGGTCAGGCTTGGCCGTATGTTCGGCTTCTTGGATTTGAGCCTCTCGGAGCCGTTGCTTTTCGATTGGATCGATTTCAGGCTTGTGCTCAGGAACCGATTTCTTCTTGGTTACTTTGCTTGTCGCAGATTTTGTGGCCACATTAGGTTGAGCGTTTGCCTGATCAGCGGGTTCATCCGTGCGGAGCTTCTTGGCTGTTGCTTTCGGCTTCGGTGGCGACGGGAGCACCTCGCTGGAAGACTCTTCGGGCGCAGCCTCATCCTCACTCGCGGAATCGATTTGCGGCCCCTCCTTGCGATTCAAGAAGTCCGCCAATGTTCGTTTGGCCTTAGGCCGTTGCGGCTTCATCAGACTCTATTCGTTCTCGAAGTTCTTTAGGACAAATGCCCAAGTGTCAGCTGCTGTTTCGACGAGCTTGCTGACCGGCGTTCCGGCACCATGCCCTGCGCTGGTTTCGATCCGAATCAAGGTCGGCTTGGGACCGCTTTGACTCGCTTGCAATCGAGCTGCAAATTTGAAACTATGGCCTGGCACAACACGATCATCGTGGTCCGCAGTCGTGATGAGGGTCGCTGGATAGCGCATGCCTGGTTTTATGTTATGAAGCGGCGAATAGGCAAGCAACGTCTTGAATTGCTCGGGATCGTCACTGCTGCCGAATTCGTTTACCCAAGCCCAACCAATCGTAAACTTGTGGAAGCGGAGCATGTCGAGTACTCCGACCCCGGGCAGCGCGACTGCGAACAGCTCAGGTCGCTGAACCATGGTTGCACCGACTAATAGACCGCCATTACTTCGGCCTTGGATCGCAAGCTTCGATGGGTTCGTTATCTTCTCGTCCACAAGGTATTCGGCAGCCGCGATGAAATCATCGAACACATTCTGCTTCTTATTCAGCATCCCCGCTTCGTGCCATTCGCGACCGTATTCGCCACCGCCACGAAGATTTGGAACAGCGTAAACGCCACCCATTTCCATCCACGCAAGATTGGCTGGCGAAAAGGTTGGCGTAATCGAAATATTGAAGCCGCCATAAGCATAAAGCAGCGTTGGTAGCTTGCCGTTTCGTTCAAGTCCCTTTTTGTGGGAGAGGATCATCGGAATGCGAGTCCCGTCCTTGCTCTTGTAAAAAACCCGCTCGGTTACGAAGTCCGACGGATCGAATGCAAGCTTTGGTTGCCGCCATGGCTTGGCCGTGTTATCCGTCAAGTTGAGTCGATAGACGGTAGGTGGAGTAATGTAGTTTGTAAACGTATAAAACGTCTCGGTAGCGGATCGCTTGCCTCCTAAACCCGCCACCGTACCAAGCGGCGGTAGTTCAAGATCTGCAAGTCGCTTTCCCGAAGTCGAGTATTGACGCACAACGCTTGTCGCATCCTTGAGATAGGTTACAAAGAACCGATCACCAAACAGACTGACGGATTCGATCGTCTCTGCAGACTCTGGTACGATCTCCTTCCACTGCTCGCGGGCTGGACGATCGATGTCGACGGCGATGATACGGCGTTTGGCAGCGCCGTTATCCGTCTTGAAATAAAACACTGTTCCATCGTTGCCAATGAATTGATAGTCGCTATCAAAGCCAGCGAGTAGCTCGATCACCTTCGTCGCTCCTCCTGCGGACTTGCCGTCGAGCTTTGCGTAGAAGACTTGATTTCGCTTTTCAGTTCCTCGCCAAACCGAGATAATGAGATACTGGTTGTCTTCGGTGACGGCCCCACCGAACCCCCATTCCTTTTCTTCGGGGCGATGGTACACAAGTATGTCATCGTCTTGCGAGGTGCCGATCTTATGGTAGTAGAGCTTCTGGAAGTAGTTGACCCCAGTGAACTCACCGTCGGAACTTGGTTTGTCGTAGCGACTATAGAAGAAGCCTAGATTGTCCCCTGTCCAGGAAACAGAACTGAATTTCACCCATTCGATCTTGTCATCGAGATCCTTGCCTGTGTCGATATCGCGGACCCTCCAAGTGTTCCAGTCGCTGCCCGCGCTTGCTAACCCGTAGGCCAAAAGTTTGCCGTCGTCACTGGGCACATGGCCTGTCAAAGCAACCGTTCCATCAGCGACAAGCGTGTTCGGATCGAGGAGAACTTTGCGTTCCGCCTCAAGGAAGTCGGCGATGTACAAGACGCTTTGGTTTTGCAAGCCGTTATTGTGCGTATACTGGTAATGGTATCCATGTTTGGACGGGAAGCCGTATCGCTCGTAGTTCCAAAGTTGAGTCAGACGTTCCTTGATTTCGTTTCGCTTTGGAGACGACTTCAAATATTCGAAGGTCACTTCGTTTTGACGTTTGACCCAATCTTGAGTGTCGACCGAATCAACGTCCTCCAGCCAACGGAACGGATCATCAATCGTCTGACCATGGTATTTGTCCGACTGAGGCACGGCCTTGGTCACGGGGTATTGGACCGTCATGGCTCGGTCGGGCTGCGGGGCCAAGGTGTTAGGGAGGTCCGGCGCTTTTGGTTCTTGGGCTACAGCAATGGTCGGGGCCGAAAGCGTTGCGAAGAGCAGTGCCGACTGCAATCGAGTGATGTGACGCATAGGAATAAAGGGTTTTGAGGCGAATTGGCAACGAGTTACGGATACACAGTATACCTGATACCAGGAATCTCAGGATGTGCGGACGGTCACCCCCGGCAGGAGTGACCCACTTTGGAATTGACTACATTGATCCCAATATCTCGATGCCAGCAACAGCTGCCTCGACGTCAGCAAGGGTACTGGTGTGCCCTAGACTTAGGCGTAATGTACCGCCGCGATCCTTTGTGCCCAAATAGTCGTGAATTAGCCCGGCACAATGGAATCCTGACCGAGCTTCGACCCCACATGCGGAATCCAACAGCATGGCCGCTTCATGGCATGATAGCTTTTCACAAATAAGACTAAAAACGGGCAAGCGACTTCGCGCTGGATCGTCGTTCCCAGGCCCAATCAGCTTCAAGTTCGGCGTTTGTTGAATTGCCTTTAGGATTGTTTCGGACCAAATTCGCATTGAGTCGGGCGGCCTATGATCGCGCAGCCATTCCAATCCAGCCTTCAGCGATGCGATGGCTGGGAGATTGCTATTCCCCGATTCTACCGCGGCGAGCCAATCAAACGGTCCGTCGATGGAGTCGCTTTGTGTGCCGGTCCCACCAATCCAAATGGACTCCATTTGTTTCTGAAGGTCGTTTCGCACGTAGAGGATTCCCGTTCCGAGCATTCCTCCGGCCCCTTTGTGACCTGGAGCCGCAAGCATGTCGATACTATCTTTGACGACATCGATCGGTAAATAGCCTAAGGATTGGGCTGCATCCACGAGTAACAGTGCGTCGCGTTCTCTTGCAATGTCAGCGATGGCATGAATGTCTTGAACGGCGCCGGTCACGTTGGAAACATGGTTGACAACGACAAGCCGTGTATTGGCTGTCATCGTATCGCGGACCTGATTTGGATCGACCCAACCGGACGCATCACAGGGGACAGCCGTCCAAGTGATACCGCAAGAGTGGGTTGCGAGTTGCAAAGGTCGTAACACGCTGTTGTGCTCGGTGGCCGTGGTCACGACATGACAACCTCGCAAGTTCTTTGATTGCAACAAGCCGAGAATGCCTGCATTGAGGGCTTGGGTACCATTGCAACAAAGAGCGATATCGATTGCGTTCGGTGCACCGATGAGTCTTGCGATCGCCTGTCGGGTTGTCCGAACAAGCTCACTGGCCGCTTCTGCGGATTGGTACACTCCACGCCCAGCTGCGGCACCGTTGGAAGTTTGATAATCGATGCAAGCTGTCAGCGAACCTGGCGGCTTGGGCCACGAGGTTGCGGCGTGGTCTAAATAAAATCTCGGACGAACAGCCAAACGCGGTCCTACCTGACTATGGGAAAATATATCGGATGAAATTGCGGACTGGCTGGCCATCGACATAGGCTGTTGGTTGGCCAACGATACCGCGACCTAAATAAGCGTTGTTGAGAGTTTGCCCGAATCCGATGAGCGGCCGATAACCAGAATCGTAGCCATTATTGTTGTAAGCCATCCCTGTTTGCGGAACATACGAAAAGGGTGAACCACCAGGCTGAGTAGCGTAAGGTGCGTAGGGTGAACCACGTGGAGCACATGGGTCAGAGCATTGACGATAAGCTTCTCGGGAGACCATATAACGAGCATCAAATTGACAAGGTTGTTTGCTAACGAAGGGGGCATCGGTGACCGGCTGACCTGCCGGACGCGGATACGTCGGCAATACATTGCTACCAGGATTTGCGAGTGGGGCACCGTTGTACGCTTGGCCAGTCAAAGTCGGGTTATTGACTGGTGGTGGATAATACGTTGCAGGAGGACCGGCGATGCTGGAGGTTCCGTTCTGGATCGGTATCGAATAGATAGGAGGAGCCGTTCCCATCGCCCCAGGAGCGTTGATTGCCGGAGTGAGGTTTGGATTGACTGCGGGACTGAGGTTCGAGGGGTATGGCAAGATAGGTGCATTGCTTGCATCACTTGGCAGAACCTGTTGCACATTTCCAACAGCCGGATTGGGCAAGTTCGGCATTATATTGGTTGGTGCAGGCGTCATCCCGCCTGGCGGCAATCCCCCACCGCCTGCGAATCCACCAGGGAGCGTGCTTGGTGCTGTTGGGTAGATTTTTGGAATCTCTTGGAAATTAGAGATAACGTTCGTCGGCTGTCCGACAATCGGTAAATTCGCTGACGCAAGACTAACAGGAGATTGCAAGGAAGGGCGAACGGACGCTTCCATGTCGGAGACGTAACGAGCTGGACGGAACCCATCTTCCACTCGGATCTGCGGGCTCGCTTGCTGAACGATGGTGTAGCGTGGGCCGGGCAACACTCCGGCGGTTTTGGGCGGTTTGGTAATTGGGGCAGGTGAAAGTTGTCGTTTTGTGTCCGGCGGCGACAAGCTAGGAGCACGTTCCGATTCGGAGTCACGATCCTGGGTTCGTTCGTCTGGTCCGATCTCCAAACGAGCCGCAGCGTCATTGGCTTTTGCCTTTTCGATCGCTTCCGCATCGCGTTGCAAAAATGCCCCCAATGGATTGATTGGACCGTTTACATCCTGAGCCTTGTTTAGCTCGTCGCGAAGTCGTTGCAGATCTCGCTCTGCGTTCGTGTCGGTGCGGGATCGGAATGTCAGCTCCGATTGGGCGCGAAGATTCGCAAACGTGCCCAGGCAAGACATAGCCAGGGTTACAGAAAAAAGGGAGCGTTTCAAAGTGTTTGTCATGGTGTTTCGCTTGTGCTTTAGGCTGAAGCCTAGGGTTGGCCTAGAAAGCATTGGTAGCTGGTTTCTTAAGAAACATTTGTAGCTGGTTTCGTGAGAAACCAGATGTAATACATTGGTTCTTGAAAGCTGGTTTCTCACGAAACCCGCTACGTAGGGTCAGCTTAATTTTCTTAATTGCTTGGATTGATTCGTACCTTCGCGGTCTTCAGTTTCTCGATCGTAGCACCTTGCGCGGCGTCTTTGAGCGTGGTCTCATCCAAATACAATCTCAAGAATTGAGCAAACCTTCGATCGCCCTTGAAATCCGCTTCGCATATTTCTACGAGTGGTCCAAAATCGCTGATTGCATTTCCATTCAACATCAAGAAATCCGGTGTCAGAGTTCGAACGAATTCGAGACTCTTGATTCCACATCCCTTGAGGGTGATCGATTTTAGCCCCGATAGCTTGCCAATCAGCGCGATATCTTCGATCGGATTGCCGGTCAAATCCAGGCTGACCATGCGTTTCAACGTTGACATAGGCTCAACCGATTTGACTTTGTTGTCCGCGATGTAGAGATTGCGTAGGTTGCTCATTTCTCGCAAGGGTGCGAGGTCCGTGATCGCGTTACCAGATAGCTGCAAATACTGGGACTTGATCAATCCCACCATCGGTTCCAGCGACTCGATTTTGTTAAAAGACAAATCGATCGACTGCAGCAGTTGGAGCTCTTTGATCGGTGACAAATCAATGATTTCATTTTTGGCCAGATCGATCTTCATCAGGGCTTTGCAATTCTGAATCCCCTCCAGACTCTTGATCCCTTTACCTTTTCCAACCACTTGGGAAATGTTCTTGACGTCGTCAGCGGTCAACGGTTCGCTGTTGTAGCGTTTTTCGAAAACCTCGCGACGAACCGCCGCTTCTAGACTTTTATCGGGAAACAAATCATCGCAATTGGCTTGCCGGGGTGGAAGTGCAAGGGAAAAAGCGATCGCGAGAACCGAGAATCCGCGACGGAGAGAATTTTCCAAAAGAAGCATCCAATTCGCCTTCCGAAAGTGGTCATGGGGGAGATTCCTTCTCACTTTATCCCAATGAAGAGCTCAATTCCAGGCTTGTTTTTCCGCTTCGAGGCTCACGACCGGGTTTTTCACTCACAAAATCGGTATAAATAGGTGGCTGACTCAGCTGAGTTAGTGGATTCGCTGGATTTCGAATTAAGCTCTCAGGACAACCAAAAAGGGAAGCCGCTCCGAACACGAGGACTGAATTGCGAGTTTTGCTAACTGCCTTCGAGCCATACGACACTTGGGAACAAAATTCCAGCTGGGAGGCGCTTGTTACGTTTTTGCACAAGCGCGGAATTCCAGCAGGAGTCACGACTCGCCGATATCCCGTTGATTTGGGGCAAATGCAGTCTCGAATGGACAAGGATTTGGCCCTCGGTTTTGACGCAGTGTTGCACCTCGGCCAAGCTCCCGGAATCAGCCGTGTCCAAATGGAAGCAATCGCCGTGAATGTCGCTGGCATGACCGAAACGGTCGGCGATTTTTTCGGCCCGCTTGTGCCCAGCGGTCCCGTTGCATATCGAACCAACTTCCCGTTGGATCAATGGAACCTAGAATTGCGCTCCAGCGGAATTCCGTGCTCCGTCTCGTTTCACGCGGGCACTTATCTCTGCAATGCAGCCATGTTTCTGACACATCACTGGCATGCCGTCCGCAATCGCCGTTGCTCGGTCGGTTTTGTGCACTTCCCGTTGACCCCAGAACAAGTGCTTCACAGCCGTCGCGATCTATCTTCGATGCCAAGAGAGCAATCAGCTGAAGCTATCGGTCGAATCCTCGATCTGATTATGGGTGGCGACGAGGCTTAAGGCGTAAGCGATAAGCAGTTAGCCCTAAGCGTTAAGCCAAGCACATTTGTGTAGCGAAAGTCGTCAAGACTTTCGGCTGCATCGCCTAAACGACCGAATCTCTTGACGAGTTTCGCTACATAATGCCTTACATTGTTGCTTAAACGGGGCGAGGGTACGAAAATCGAATCGCTTGGTTTTCTTTTGGCCGGGACTAGCGGCGGAGAATACAGTTGGCAAGAATGGTCAGACTGGTGACGGTTCTTATTCTGCTTGATTGGGCCTTAGAACATGCGACGCTTTTCGGCTGTGTTGTTTTTCTTTTGTAACCTTCCCGTTCTATGGTACGTGACAGAACCTGGCGTTTTTGCTGACGGGCCTGCCATCAATAATGCACCATCACTCAAGAAACTTGTCGTTCGCGAGGTTTGTAAGATTAGCGATCTTCATCAAAAATCGCAAAACGGCACGCTGACTTTCGATGGCGGTGAATTGATCGTTGCCGAGCCGCACAAGAAGTTGTCGCTGTTTAGCGTCCGCGATTTGCAAGAACGTATTGTCTCGGTGAACCCCTTGATTGTTCACGCATGGTCGGACGCTGCTACAGGTGGCATATTTGTACTGATGGACTCGGAGAAGGAAGGCAACAACGGTGCGAGTAAACCCAGTCTGAAGTTTCTTGATCTACTCTACTTCGACAACCGCGAAAACTTGGTGAACTGGAACCCCAAATGGGTCAAGAAGCGATTGGAACATGATACCCATAAAGACTGGAAGGATCTTGAGATCCAATGGATCAGCGGTGCTCAACAGTTTGCGATGTTCCGAATTGCAGCTAAGCAGGAAATCAACTTCATAGACATGAATGGCTACGATACAGGCAAGGTAAAACTCCCTGGACCGGTTTATGCGGGATTCGATTCGTCCGACAAAGGTATTGAGGCATACTACTTGTCCAAAGATGCTCCAAGAGCGTTCGTCATGCGGGCTCTCGTGGACCCGAAAAAGGAAACGCTTCAAAGGACAGAAAAGCTGGTACAGTCAGATGTTACGCCGAACTGGCATTCTTTTCATGACTCACGTCAGATCCGCCTGAGGGGGCTGAATCCAGGTGATGTTCGGCGATACGTTGAATCGACTTGCAATGTGGCGCTCTGGCAACATCGCGATCATGAAAACATAGGTTTAGATCCGACACATCTAAAGACTCTAAGACGAACAGTCAACCAGGGCAACCAAAGACTTGGTGGGCTGGGGCTCCTTTCCTACGTCGAGTCTGAAAACGAGTACGAGATTGTACGAGGCCTAAACAATCCCAGCCCTGCCAACGGTCCCTTTAACTTTCCTTCGTTCCTCTATCGTCGGTCGGGCGACTTAATGATGTTGCCAGATGACTGTTTTGCCGTTGACGCAGTTCTTTCTGACAATGTCTGGGTCGTTTCCTTAGTGAGTTTTCAAAGCGATGGACGAGGCAAGTTTGAATCGACGTTTTCTCTTTGCACTCTTGCCCCGTGAAATGTCTTACATTCTTTTTACAATCGACTGAACCCATTTAGACCATTCAGAATGCATACTCTGGTGAAATGGACTTCATCGCAGTCTCAAGCCGCACGCTGGTGCTGCCCTGCGTTTTTAAGGTTTCAAAAGGAGTGATCATGATGAATCGCAATTCGACTCGATCGTATTTCGCTTTGCTCGCCTTTGCAAGCATCAGCCTGTGCCTCAGCGCTCGGCCCGCCGTTGCCGAGCAGATCAAGCTCAATGCAGCACTTGCCAAGCCGACTATGCTTGCCGGCGAAAAATCTCTCAACCACCTCAAGATCAAACTTACCGGGTTCGATTTGCCAAAAGCAGCAAACCGCCCCCCAGTGAACATCGCGATCGTGATGGACCGAAGCGGGTCCATGAAAGGGGAAAAAATCCAACAGGCAAAGCGAGCCGCTTTGGCCGCGATCGACCGGCTGCGAGATGAAGACATCGTGTCGGTCATCACCTACGACACCAACGTTCGCGTTCTCGTTCCCGCAACGCGTGCCAGCGATCGCGATTCGATTCGGCAAGCCATCGAATCCATCCAAGCAGATGGCAATACTGCACTCTTTGCCGGCGTCTCCAAAGGGGCCGCTGAAGTGCGAAAGTTTCTAGATGACAAACACGTCAATCGAGTCATTCTCCTCAGCGACGGGATCGCCAATGTCGGCCCAAGTTCGCCGTCTGAATTGGAACAACTGGGGCAGTCGCTTCTCAAAGAAAAAATCAGCGTCAGCACGCTGGGCCTCGGTTCCGGCTACAACGAAGACCTCATGACCAGCTTGGCCGCCGCATCGAGTGGAAACCACGTTTTCATCGAGAACGCTGACAATTTGGTGGGAGTGTTCAACAACGAGTTCGACGATCTTCTCAGCGTGGTCGCTTCGGAATTCGAAATCCAAATCACTCTTGCGGGTACCATGCGACCTGTACGTTGCTTGGGCAATAAGGCGGATATCCAAGGTCAAGTTATCCGACTGCCTCTAGCCCAACTCTACGCGAAACAAGAACGCTACTTCATCTTGGAGGTCGAAGTGCCTGCGGGTGAGAACGGACAAGAGTCACCGATGGCCGATGTTCGAGTACAGTATCGCAACATGAACACTCACACGACCGACGTGCTGGCAAGCAAGATCGCGGTCCGATATTCCGACAAGCCAGAAAAAGTGGAAGCAGACGTGGATGTGGAAGCCAAGGTACTGAGCGCTGTCCAAATTGCTGCTGAACGCAACCGTGAAGCCACTGCCCTGCGAGATGCAGGGAAAATTGAGGAAGCAAGGCTCCTGCTCGTGAAGAACGCGACCGACCTCGGAAGTATTGCTGACTTCAGCGCAAAGAACCAATATGTTTGCCCTGATGTTGAACTGGGATGTGCTCTGAACAAAAAGCAGTCCGCAGAAGTAGCTGACAATGCGAAATGGAACGTCAACCGCAAGGGCATGCGGGAGTACCAAGACCAAACATCACGTCAGCAGTCCTACAAAGAAGATGGGAAGAGAGGAAAGTAAACCGCTTTGCCACTACGCATCCTGACCGCACTTCTTTGTTTGATTGCCGCTCCTTTAGCTATGCTAGGCTGGATCGGAGTCGTATTGATTCGAAACGAAGAGTTGAATGCAAAACGGCAAGTGACTTCGCTTGCCGAGGCCAGGCTGAATGAATTGGTTCGCTCCATCGATGACGTTATGTCCAGTCACCATCGCGCTCTCAAACAAAAGATGGTACGACTGGGGCTGGCGGAACATCTGATGTCGGTTGAGCGAACGGACCCGTACGTCCGTCGCGCCATGTGGGTATCGGCTCGCGGACAATTGCTTTACCCACCTGCTCCCACGATCAATACTGGCAACGAGTTTTTGATCTACAACGAATTGCTGATGATGGCGCGTCAACGGCCACCGGTTCCATTGGCTGTTCGAAAAGCGATTGCTGCTTCAGATGCCAAAACAGCTCCTGTGACGAGATCAAGTTCAGCCATCCGGCAAGAATCCAAAGATCGAGACGGGTTGGTCAAAGCGCAAGAGTCGGTAGAGCCTGAAACGTCCAGGGCTGACTCCTTATGGCATGAATCGTATTTTGACGAAGGCCTGCAATTAGTCGTTTGGGATGTTCTGCCCGATGGGTCGGCAACCGGCTATTGGCTAGAAAGAGCACGTTGGATTGCGGACTTGATTGCCATTCTCCCCGACGTAGATCCAGGCACTAGCAACGGTGCAACGGCTCTGACGGACGCCAATGGTAACATTCTCTACCGTTGGGGGGCCAGCGATATTTCCATGGCTCAACCGCTTGCTGAGGTATCGCTCAAGGAACCGCTGGCTGCTTGGCGTCTCAAGTATTATCTGCAGGATCATCAGACTGGTGCCGCCTCCTGGGCCCGTTTTTTGCCGTGGGGATTAGGGATTTCCGCGGGTGCGCTAACGCTGTTGGGACTTGGGGCATACGTGACCGTCGCGACCATGCAACAGTTAAAGCTCGCCGATCAGCGTGTTAGCTTTGTCGGTCAAGTGTCTCACGAGCTTCGCACTCCATTGACGAACATTCGCTTGTACGCAGAAATGGCACAACGCGATTTGTCGCAGGACACTCCGGCTGTGCATCGCATTGCAGATCGACTTGACGTGATCGATTCAGAATCTAAACGGCTAAGTCGGTTGATTTCTGGAGTCCTCGAGTTTATGCAAGGACGCGCAAGTGCTCAATCGTTGTCGTGGCGATCAGCGAGCCCTGATGATACGGTTCAGCATGTTCTGAATCAGTTTGCTCCCTCGTTGAGCCGCAGCGAAATAGCAATTACAACTGAACTTAGAGCACAGCAACGTGTCGAATTGGATACGGACGTGCTAGAGCAAATCCTAATCAATCTCATCAGCAACGTCGAAAAGTATGCAGCGTCCGGCAAGTCACTCCATGTGACCTCGAAATTGGAGAACGACATTTTGACGATTGAGGTTTGCGATGCAGGGCATGGAATTCCAGCACGCTTTCGCAATCGGATTTTTAAGCCGTTCTTTAGGATCGATGACGCAAATACCGCACCTTCGGGGACAGGTCTTGGCCTGACGATCGCCCGGAAAGCTGCGTTGCGACATGGTGGCGGCTTGGAATTATTGGATAGCGAATCGGGCTGTCGCTTCCGACTAACGTTGCGAGTGAAACCGGTGGCGTTGGAATCAGAGGGTGAAATGTCATGAAGATACTCGTGGCCGAAGATGACACGCATACCAGAACGGCACTTCTCGAGTTGCTCACGTCCGACGGGCATCAATGTTTTGGGGCTGCCGATGGAAACCAAGCATCGAAACTGTTTAACGAGATTGTTCCGGACTTGGTATGCTTGGACGTGATGATGCCTGGCCGGAGCGGCTACGATCTATGCCGGGAGTTTCGCAGTGCTCGCTCCGACGTGCCGGTGATTTTCATTACTGCTAAATCCGAGCAATTTGATAAAGTCCTTGGCCTCGAGCTGGGTGGCGACGACTACATCGTCAAGCCGTTCGGATGCCAAGAAGTATTAGCGCGCGTTCATGCTGTTGCGAGGCGATCTCAGCGAGCTCCAACTACCAGCGAAAACGTGATTGAAGCATGCTTTGAGATGGATGGTCTTGTAATCTACCCCAAGAAGTTGCGAGCGATGCGCGGCAAAACGACCATCAAACTCACAAGTCGGGAACTTCAATTGCTCCAGCTGTTACACGAACGCGCGGGTGAAGTCGTTGCACGCGATCTTATCTTTAATCTCTGTTGGGGATACTCTTATATCCCCAACAGCCGAACGCTCGATCAGATGGTCAGCCAGCTTCGCAATCGTGTGGAACGCGACCCGAAGAACCCAAGAATCATTCAGACCGTATACGGCGTTGGTTATCGGTTTGAGTAGAGTGTCGAACAATTGTCCTCAATTGGTCATGCGAATTGAAGCTCGTTCCTGGGCTCCGTCTGGGAACGCAATGAAGCGGAGGCTCCCTAAGGGACGACGGTCTCACCCGGCAGGTGAGCCCCACGGTGGGTCACTCTTGCCGAGAGTGACCTTGCACTGCTGAAACTGCCCAATAGCAGGAACGATTGAGGACAATCGTTCTACACTCTAAACGATTGGGGACAATCGTTCTACACTCTAAACGATTGGGGACAATCGTTTTACACTCGACTAACGAAACATGCTTCGTGCTTTTCGCATCATGGCTAAGCACTCTAGCCGGTAGGCGTCGCCGCCGGCGGAACTTGCTGCTCGCTCAAGCATCTCAGTCCAGTCGGCATGAGGTGCCATCTCGCTTCGTCGAAGCAACAGGCCAAATTCCGCGACCGACGTTGCCCACTGCATGTCCCGATCAACTAGCGGCTGCTCGCCGCGATCCGTGTCCTTGAGCACAAACTCTTGCTTGGTACTAACGCTGCCTTCAGGCTCTTTGTAACGGACCTTCAGCGTCAGCAGCTCGGTAGGGAACTCGGTCGTTGTGGACGTTTGTGCACTTGTGTCAAGCTTCGGATTCTTCAAGTACTTGGACGTCTCGCCCTCGGACGGTGGCACTGTCCCTACCCATTTGCCTGTCGGAATGACTTCGTATAGAGCCGTCACTCGATGCCCAGCCCCGATTTCGCCTGCGTCCTTTTGATCGTTGTCAAAATCCTTGTTGGCCAATCGTCGGTCTTCGTAACCGATCAATCGGTAGCCTGCAACCTTTGCTGGGT
>CANHVO010000016.1 GCA_947463915.1 Planctomycetaceae bacterium | reverse complement strand
TGTAATTCTCGGGCGAGGCGCCTGTAAACGCCTTCCTAAGGTACCCCATCTGGCTGATTGAATGGGCCCGTGAGCCGCTTGGAGGTAAATGTTTGGCTGGAAGCCAAGCAAACGCCGACGCACCGGCGTGTCAAACCGGAGCGAGTTGGGGCCAGCATGGGTAATTTACCGCGACAACTTCAAATGCAATTCCAGATAGTCGTGGTACGTAGGAATAGTTAAGCCTCAGTACGATCCAACTCAGGGCCGCGACTGCGATATGCCAGTTGGTTGATCTATCAATCAGCCCCCTAAGGCAATCTGGGTGTAGCAGTTGATATCCGTCGTTCTTTTTTGCCAAATCTCTATCACCTCCACTCCAAGTTTGCGTATCAATTAGCTTTTCAGGCAGCCGGCGGCTCGGTACCGTTATACACATTCTACTGGCTAGTCGAATGGAGTCATGGCTAAGACTGCGATAACTGCAGAGAGTACTCTTGGCGATTGGGACCGAGTGAGCGGTATCAATTTGCGATGCGTGTGGAGTTGCATGAAACACGAATTTCGGCACATGCAACAACATGGAAGTTTCTGTTGGTAGAGGGCTAGGTTCTCAGACCTTAATTCGAGCAGCATCGCTTCAATCGTTCGGCGAAGTTTCGTAAGTAATCCTCACGCCATTGACTGACGCTTTTCGCGCCAGGATGAACTCCTTCGGCTAGAGCGGGATTTGGATCGTCGATCCACCAGTTCGGATGCACAACGGATCGTTTGCTTGTACGAGTAATGGGCGGTGGTACTGCGGTGAATTTTCCGGATTGGCCATCGAGATGTGCGTAATCGCTTTCGATGACATACGACCAAACGAATGCGTCGCGTGGCGAAAATCGGAAACGAAGTACATTCCCATCAATGACTCCAGCAGAGGAAGGAACGCCTTTGTTGAAAATCATTGTTGTTGAATTCTTCGACCTGTAACCTTCGGGGATGGGCAATGCGAACTCGGTGACGCCGAACACTTCGACCTGATCCGCTTCGACCGTCAATCGATCAAAAATCGTTTTGCGATCGTCCCAGATCGGCACATAGTTGCCTCCCCATCCAGGCTTCGTGGGATCATCAGACACGCCACGAAGGAGTCTACCGAGCGATGGCGTATCGCCCATTTTGATATCTGCCTTGGCTTCGAAGAATGCGTTGCCCAAAGCTCCATGTTCTGCGACATGTTTGGTCACAAACTCTTTGTTGTTCCATTCCCCTTTCTGATTACCGCCAGTGAACCAGCCACGGTAGGTCGCGTTGGACTCAATCATCCAAAGTTTAGGATGGTTTTGTTCCACATAGTTGTAGGCATCCACGCTCCATTTTTTATTCGGCCCGCCGATAAAAAAGACTCGCAGCTTTGGTAAGATTTCCGGTGCATCGTGAAGAGCCTGGGCCAAATCTTCAATCCCACCCCAGACCAGCACATTAAGGGGCCGAAGGTCGTCCCGCTTGGCACACTGAATGATCCAATTGGATCCTTCAGTTGCAACTCCAATACCGGCAGCACCCGGAGCATCAAGTGCTCCTTGCTTTGAAAGAGCGCGAAGCGCGTCCGCTGTTGGGTATTGTTTCAGTGCAGAAGCAGAGTGCGCGCGAAGTTTGGGTAAATCACGCTCGTAGGCATCGATGACTTTTAAAATATGCTCCTTGCGGCCTGGACCGTAAGGTGACGAGACCAATCCCTCGATGTCAAAGCTTTCGGCATAAACCAGCAGATGAACCATTGACTGAACGTCATCGGGATCTGTTCCACCAATGTCCGTTGATACCAAGATGCGATGCCTCACTCCTGTGATTGCGCCATCATCTGCAACTGCGAACGCTTGTGTCGCGACTAACACGTAGCTTAACAATCCCAATGCAGTCCATTGCAGACAGGTGCGGCAAATAAAAAACGAAGGTCGATCGTCCATTGGAGTTCTTGTTTTCATGAGATTAAACGAGCGAAGCATTGTTACTTGATATTGCAAATGACTGGTTGATAGCCGACGAGCGCTGGTGTGCCATTGTCGGTTACTTCTAAAATGATGTGGACCTGTTTCTTGGACTCGTTGGGCACAATGAAGCTTGCACTATCGAGCGACTCGGCGTTCGCAATGTCCACGGTTGCGACAGCGGAATCCGCATCGGAATATTGCCACCACTTAAAGGTGAGCTTATTGCCATCAGGATCACTGGCGGTGGCTTGAAGGGTCACGGATTCGCCTGGTTGTACATCCCGATGGAGTTCGCCTATCACTTTGGCAACTGGTGCATGATTGGCCTCTTTGAACTCTTTCACGCACCAGTCCATGCGTGCGGCAAAATCGTTTTGCGCCGGCAGAACCCAGCGCCAAAACATTTTGTGTGAATCGCCATCGTCGGTAATCGTTTTATCCGAGATGTGGTTAGGAAAAGCCATGTCATCAAACGCTCCACGCCCGCCCCAACCTCCGAGCGTATAATCTTTGTCAGCGGCGAGTCCGTTGTTGACCAGGTTAAAAAACGATGGCGTGTCACCTTCACTGATGTATTTCTGAGGTGTCATTGCACCAAGCGGCCCGTGCCCATTCTTAATATGCTCGTTAAACCATGCTGGCTTCATGACTTCTTGTTCAGTTGGCGGGTTGGCACTGAGTTTGCCTTGCTTTCGTGCATGATCGTAGCTCTCGTAGTCCCAGACGTTGTCCCATTTGTACGCTTCATAGATGTAGGCGCCGGAAATGTTTTTCTGAATCCATTCGCCGCCGCCATCCTGATACCAAATGCAATAGATACGAATGCGTGACACCGCGTAATCAAATTTTTCCTTTGAATACTCTGTCTTCAGTTTCCACAGTGCAGACGCCGTCGTATTGGCTCCTCCCCAGGAGAGAACATGAACTGGGCGTGGGTCATTGTCGAGAAGTGTGTCGATAATCAATTGGGCACCCTGCGTGTCCTTTGTCTGCATGTCAGGCGGAGCGATCCATAAATCGGCTTCGGTCTCGTTGCCGACTCGCATTACACTTCGCAACTGCGCGGAGTCTGGGAAATTTGGATTGTGTTTTCGCAGATTCGGCAGGACTGACTCGTAGGCATCCAACTGAGCATCAATCCACTTTTTGTCGCTGTGCCCCTGCTTCTGGAATTTTGAATTAACTTGAACGATACCCGCTACGTCGAAGTCACATGCGTAAAGCAAAAAGCGAACCATGGAGCTGCGATCATCCACTTCACCATCGGTCGTGACAATTACGCGTGGATTTGCGTGAATTTTAGCTATTTCACCTGCCTCCTTAATCTTAGTCTTCTGGAATCGATCTAGCGTGGTGACGACGGAAGTATATGCTGGCTTAGGATTGCTGTTTCGGTCGAATAGTAAAGGGTGGTTCACGCGATTCCAAGGAAAGTAATTCAACCAACTTTGTCCATCGTGAAGATTCCAGAATGAAACACGCTGTATTACATCATCGTACTTACAGAACAGATCAAAGAGTTGCGCGTACTGATCCGCTTGTCGAGCCAGTATCTCGCTCGGGCAACCGTCGCTATAAGGGTCGAATGACTTCAATTCCTCACGGTATTTATTGCCGTCTGCCCACCATCGTCCGCGCGGTACAACATCAATATCCAGTTCCGAGATTATTACTTTAATGCGAAGCTTGCGCATAGCCAACAGCAGTGATTCAAGTCCCTCGTATGGAATGGAGTCTAGTTCGTAATGTCCTTGTAAGCCTACCGCGTCAACGGGCGCATCTTGCGACTTTAAGGACTTGATTAATCGTATCAACTTATCACATTTGCCATCGTTGTCGCAGTTGTAGTCGTTGTAGATGAGCAGCGCCTTGGGAGCGTTTTCGCGTGCATACTGAAATGCGCGAACAATGAACTCCTCGCCCGTGACACGGGTCCAAATGGAATCTCGTAAATAGTCGGATTCGTCATCTGACAAAGCCTCGTTTACAACATCCCATGCGGCGATACGATCGCCATATCGCCCTGCGACCGCGTCGATGTGATCTTTCAAACGTTTGAGCAGCAGGGCTTTGCCTGTCGGTCTTTCGTTTTCCATGAGCCACCATTCGGGCGTACGGTCATCCTTCGCCCAAACTAAGCAATGCCCAACTATCTGCAGTTTTTTGTCTTCGGCGAACTGTACAAATGCGTCGCACTGTCTGAACTGAAACACTCCCTCGACGGCCTGAATCGCTTGAGGCTTCATGCAATTTTCGGGAGTCACTATTTCGAAATTTTGTGTCAATAGCGGCCAGTCTTTTTGCTGAATTGCTATCTCGTCCGAGACACCGGCGCCGACCAAAAAGTTTCCATTCGAATGTTGCTTTAGTCCTATACTCGTCGCGACAGAAGAGTCTTGAGCGTCTACATTCAATGAATTCAGTAACAATGCAAAAACAGTAATGGTAGTTTGAGCAATTAAGAGATTCGGATTCATGGTAATAGCCTTCCGTTGTCATGTTGATATTCGGACCAAGCGAGTTTGCACGGTCGCAATGTTGACGTGCTGCTATCTATTGGGCTCGATAATAACACGCCGATAATGAGTCAGATTTGGCTTGCCGTTGTCGGTCACCTCACAAATCACAAGTCGCATGCGTAGAGCAGCAAGCGAATCATCGAACTTCGATCATCGACTTCACCGTCCGTCGTAGCGATCTCCCTAGGTTTCGGTTCCGGCTGCTCCTGAGCTGTCGCCAGCGTTGAGTACTGATACACGCAAAGGGCCGGCAACATCGCTTTGGAAAGTAAAGTATCTGTTTTCATCATTTCAGTGTCCTTGGCGTTTGCCAGTCAGGTAGGCAATGGAAGATTGTTTCATGAATTCCGATCTCATCACTGCCCCCAGCGATCTACATGCCGTTTTGAAGCGAAGTGAATTAAGCCTACTCATTGGACTCTCGCCTTCGGTCGATGGCGACTGCCACGAGAATGACGGCTCCCTTAACGACTTGTTGCCAGAAAGGAGAAACATTCAAAAGCACGAGTCCACTGTTCAACACGCCGATGATGAGGCAGCCGATAACAGTCCCCCAAATAGATCCGCGTCCCCCAGACAGCGATGTGCCACCGATCACAACCGCTGCGATGCAATCAAGTTCATATCCAGTGCCAGCGTTCGGTTGAGCAGAGTCTAATCTTGAGGTCATGATCAGCCCGGCAACTGCTGAAAGCGCCCCAGCTAACGTGTACACAGTCAACTTGATTCCACTAACGTTTAGGCCCGATAGCTTTGCAGTGATCTCGTTACCACCAATTGCATAGATGTAACGACCGAGACGTGTCTTCTTGGTAATCAAAACGAAGAAGCCGACAAGTATCCCTGCGATCCAAACCGGCGCAGGAACACCTGCATAGGTTCGTGTTCCCAAAACTGCAAAATCGTCTCCCAGGCCAGTAATTGGAAATCCCTTGGTCCAAAGCATCGTAAGCCCCCGTGCAATACTCAGCATGCCTAACGTTGCTACGAATGGCGGGATCTTCAATCTGGTGATCATGAGGCCATTGAACCACCCAAGAAACGTACCGACACTCAGTCCAGCTACTATCGCTCCCCAGACAGTGAACTGAAGCTCTAAGCCAAACCAAGGAATTGGGATGGGATTCTTGATCAGGCCGGCGGTAATCGCGCCCGAGAATGCCAGTACCGAGCCGACTGAGAGATCGATGCCGCCCGATACGATTACCATTGTCATCCCGATGGCTAAGCAGACATTCACCGAGATCTGCCGCAAAATGTTCCAGCCATTCGCAGTCGTCATAAAGCGATCTGACAGAAGGCTCATCGCGACGATCATCAGGACAAGCACCAGCAGCGATTGAAAGCGGCTGGCGTAGTGAAGAACTTTTTGTTTATGAGGCATATAAATTTCGAGGATAAGCTTCTGTTTAACTTGTATTTGTGTTGAATGCGTCAAGCGGTGGGTTGTTTTCTTTCACCTAGGTTGTAATTGCTGCCTCTTTGGGAACTGCAGCCTGCATGAGCAATTCCTCGCTCGCGTCTCTTCGATCGAACTCTGCGGTCTTGCAACCTTCGCACATCACGAGGATGCGATCGGCGATTCCCAGCAGTTCTGGCAACTCTGATGAGACAACAATAACCGCCATACCTTCTCTTTTAAGTCGATCAATCAGTGCATAGATCTCACGCTTGGCGCTCACGTCAATTCCGCGAGTAGGCTCGTCAAGCATCAGAACGCGAGGCTTACTAGACAGCACTTTCGACAGAACAACTTTCTGCTGATTGCCACCGCTGAGTGTTCGAACGGGTTGCGTAACTGCTGGTGTCTTAATCGCAAACTGTTGCACGTAGCTTTCAGCATGCTGGCGCTCGCGATGATGGCTGAGAATGCCACTGCTTTCCATGTCTTGCAGATTTGACAAGCTGATATTCTGTTCAACGCTCATCGATAGGATCAGGCCCTGGCGTTTACGATCCTCGGGAACCAGCCCCAGTCCTAAGCGTATGGCTTCGGCGGGCGAGTCGATGGTTTTGGGTACACCATCAATCGTGATCTCGCCAGACATTTGCTGAGCGTGCAGGCCAAAAACTGTTTCAAGCAGTTCCGTTCGGCCACTACCCATCAAACCGAAGATACCAAGAACTTCGCCACCATAGGCCTCGAACGAAAAGTTATCGACGACAGGTCGCTCCGTGTTCTTCCGATTCAGCGTTAGCGAGTCGACACGTAAACGCTCGCAACGCTGCGGCTGCGGAGGCGAATGGACGTAAAGATCGCTTAGCTCGCGGCCGACCATCAATCGCACGATCGTGTTGCGATCTGCCTGAGAAGTTTGAACCGTCTGAACAAACTTGCCATCGCGCAGCACGGTGATTCGGTCCGTGATTTTGAGCAGTTCATCTAGCTTGTGAGAGACATAGACAATCGACACGCCAGAGTTTCGCAGCGAACTAATCAACTGAAAGAGAGCGGCGACCTCTGTATCACTAATCGCTGAAGTCGGTTCATCCATGAAGATAACTCGAGCCTTGCAGTTGATCGCTTTTGCAATCTCAACGACTTGCTGTTGCCCGACCCGAAGACGGTGAACCTCGGAGCGAGGATCAATCGAAGGGTCGAGTTCTGCAAGCAATTGGCGACAACTGCGTTCCTGTTCATTCGCTCGAATGAGACCTGCTTTTGATACTATTTCACGGCCGAGAAAGATATTCTCAGCTACTGTCAGATAGGGTACGAGATTGAGTTCCTGATGCACCAGTGCGATCCCTCGATCGTTTGCATCACGTGGACTTGAGAGTTGAATCGGTTGACCGGCCAAGCGAATCACGCCCTCGTCCGGTTGAATGATACCAGCGAGAATCTTCATCAATGTGGATTTGCCTGCACCGTTCTCACCGATTAAGCCGTGGACCTCGCCGACGTGGACCGTGAAGTCAACTCGATCTAACGCAACGACTCCAGGATATCTTTTGGAGATTCCTTCGCCTGCTAATAAAAGTTGTTGAACGGCTGAAGTCATGGTTAATCATCGGAGCGTTATGTCACCGAAGCACGTTTAGTTCTACTGGGATACCTTCAACTGAATCGGAATGAGGCACAAGGGATCGAGGTCCGATTTACCACCGACCTTCCCGCACCCAACAAAGTCGACTAGGGTACCTACTTTGATGAGCTCACGATTGGGAGCAAGAACAGCATCTTCGACTTGACGATTCAACTCCGACGAAAACGCGTTGAACTCTTGTGAATTCGGAAACTTACTGGCCTTCACTCCGACGGCGTCACGCACTGTGCTATCGACAACGATACCGAGCTCTAAGCAAACACGGCGTTTGGCGTCCCGAACTGCTAACATCACACGATCCTTTTCGATTGACTCGACAGTTCCACTGCCGCGAACGCAGAAGTAGACCGAGCCACCGAGTCCCGCTTGCTGGCCGAATTGTTTCTTCGCTTTCGCAGCGTCTGTCTCGAAGGCTTCCCACAACTGCATTAGGTCCGTCGCCTTCGTAGCGTAATCTTCTAACCGACTAGGTTGATCATTGGCTTCCGATTCTTCACTCGTGGCCTTGGCTGCCGCGGTATTCGCATCACTTCCACCGAGTTGGCGAACGTGAAATAGCGGAAAGAACCAGCATAGAATCGCAAAAATTCCAAGAAGTCCGCTTAAAACGAATCGTTGCCTGCCCAAAATGGCTACTCCTTTTTGCCAAACCCAGCAAACTCTGCAATATTCTGCTGAGTTACCAGGTCCACGTTAACGGGAATCTTCTGTTCAAAATCTTTCTTGCCATTTACTAAATATTCATATGCATATTCAGCAGCAGTGGTCGCCATCAATTTGGGATACTGCATAACCGTCGCTGTAATCTTTTTCTCGCTAATCGAACGAATCACATCGTCCGAACCGTCATAGCCAAAGACCTTCACCGAGTCCGACTTGCCGGCAGCTAACAGAGCTTGGTATGCTCCCATCGCCATAGCGTCATTTCCACAAAATACGGCACGAACATCGTCATGCGACTGCAGAATGGATTCCATCACTTCCATCGCTTTGCTGCGATCAAAGTCAGCACTTTGTTGAGCCACCATTTTCAGACCTTCGTAACGATCAACCACGGCATGGAAACCTTTTGAGCGGTTCCAAGTGTTATTGTCGCCAACCAAGCCGAGCAATTCCACATACTTTCCTTGTTCACCAACCATCTCAACGAAATGTTTGCCGAGAGCGATACAGCCTGAGCAGTTATCCGAGAGTAGTTGAGTGGTTGCAGCATCACTCGAGTTTATTTCGCGATCGATACAAAACACCGGCACTCCAGCTTCCTTTGCTCTCTTCACATTTGCGATAGACCCATCGGCATCGGTCGGATTAAAGATGATCGCCGCGAATCCTGCGGCTATGACATTGTCAAAGTGTGCGGCCTCTTTAGCCGTATCGTTTTGCGAGTCAAAGACTGTTGCTTCGCACCCGAGTTCAATCGCTCGATCGCGAGCAGTCTCACCAAGAACCACAAACCATGGATTGTTGAGAGTCGATATGATCACCGCTATTTTCAAGGGTTTCTTCGGAATACTGCCTTTGCTAGATTCCTCACCCTTTGTCGTGGAGGACGAGTTAGAACAGCCGGTGATGCCAATGGCAAGTAGGCAGATTGCAAGAAGCAAAAGGTTCGTGCTGACTTTGAAACGATGCATGATTTCCGCCTTAGAGTTATCCAAACTAAAACACCACACCGGACTTAAGTATTGCGTTCGCATACGGAGTGCACTCACCCGTCCTCACTATCGCTTCGCTGTCTCTCGTCATTAGTTTGAATTGATCATGCGAAACCTCAGTAACAACGGGTGCCATGCCATGCTTCTTAAATTCATCCATCATCGCACGATAGATGTTTGGGTTTCTTTGATGTATCTCGCTGGCGACTATGATTTCCTCGACCTGCATTTCACTAAGCAATACATCTAACGTCCGAATGAACGATGGATAACCACTTTCAATTGCCAGGTCGATACGTTTGACTTCGGCAGGAATCGGTAGCCCCGCATCGCATAATACTATCGAAGCAGTGTGGCCGATTCGGCTTATCTCATAACTCAATTCACTGTTCAACAATCTTCCGCGTTTCATTTGGCTTAAATTCCAGCACTTTCAATTGAACCACTAACTGATCGATTCATGCTCTCGAAAAACTTACCGTTTGTGCGGCATGACCTCGATCTTGCAGCACTTGTTGAAGTCGGTCACCGTCCCGAATCCTGTGACTAGCTCGTCCAGGCTGAATCGATGAGTGATCAGAGAGGGGAAATCATATCGGTCCGCTTGCTGCTGAAGAACCTTCAACACAGGTTTCCAGTTCGTTCCGCAATGGAAGACTGAATGAATATGCAGGTTCTTTGAATTGATATGACGCATCACGTCGATCGCCACCGTCTTACCTAAGTCAACCCAATTACCAACTTCGATCACTGTTCCTCCTTTGCGAACCATGCGAAGCGCTTCCACGAACGCCTCGGGCTCGCCAGCTGCCTCGATTACCAAGTCCGGACCAACTCCCTCTGTCAAGTCTTTTGCTCGCTGAATGCGCTCTTCGATGTCGATTTTGGACGCATTCATGGTCACGTCAGCGTACAGATTCTTGGCAATGCCGAGTCGTAAATCGGATAGGTCTGTTGCGATTGCCAAACCAGCGCCTTGAATGCCTGCCATAACGCCATGCAGAATTCCGAGAGGACCATTACCAAGCACAGCTACCGACATGCCTGGGCCAAAGCCTTCGTTTACTGGCGCGAATGGCACACTTGCGCGAGCTAATGCATGGTAAGCGACAGCCATTTCTTCGACGAAGACCGCTACATCCGTCGACATCTCCTCGGGAATCTTGAAAAGATGAGTCTTTGGGCGCAGGAACATGTACTCACCGAAACCACCTCGCACGTGAGGAGCGATGTCGGCGCTTGGATGAAGTCCGTAAGCCTGCAGTTGGTTTTCGCACGTCTTATTGTTGTATTGATTGCGGCAATACCAACATTCGCCACAGTTCACTTCAACCGCTATCGCAACTCGATCGCCCGGTTGTAACAACTGGCCGTCGAAATCCATCACTCGAGCGGCATTGTCACCGATCTCTTCGATCGTAGCGATGACTTCATGGCCACCGATATAGGGATAGATCGACTTGCCCCGCAACTCGGTCGCTTCTCCTAAGAAAATATGCCGGTCTGTTCCACAGATACCCGACATGTCAACCTTCACGATTGCTGAGTCGTGATCCATCTTCGGGTAAGGATAGGTACGCATCTCCGTCTGGCCTGGAGCTGTCATGCAGACCGCACGAACCTGTGTGGTCTTGCTTGGAGTTAACTTGGTTGCTGGTCGGTCTTCAATTAATTGTGTCATAGGTAGTCCTTTGCTTTTGAATCACTTTGTAAAGCGTGTGCGGGTCTTGAGCGTGATCACATCAACTCGCACCAGTCTGTTGACTATTGTTACGGCCACCAAACAAGAAGTCCTCCTGGTTTCAGGTGTATATTCACGGAAAACTAAGGTTGTTAGTGGGGCCAATTGCATGGTTCGAAGACCACCCTTCGATAACTGGTCAAACGAGGAGAGCCGTCATCAGCGACCTCGCAAATGACATGAATAACCTTGCCTGCCGAATCAAGTGGCACGTGCAATGTGGCTTTGGATTGGTCGTGACCGAAAATCTCAACCGCATGATCGTAGGTGCCAGCGGCAGATAGCGTCCACCATTTGAACGTCAGATTGTTGTGGTCTGGATCGGATGAACCGGATGCATCGAGTGTAACTTGTTCGCCTACGTTTGGAGCTCTCGTAAGGATCTTCAATGACAGATCGTCATCAATCTTGACGATTGGATTTCGATTTCCCGTGCCATCTTTCGCCCAGTCCATGCGAGCTACGAAGTTGTTGAAGGTTGCTGGGTAAAAATGCTCTTCCAGCTTGAGGCATTGCTCGAATGTATGCTTGTCAAAATTCGTATAGCACGAAGTTTCCTTGTCTTCGCTTACGCCCCAGGCAAAATAGCCACCCCAGCCTCCGTGTGTTGGCACATTGGGATCATTCAATCCGATAGGCAACATATGCAGACACGCGGGAGTGTCACCTTCCACTCCCCACTTATACTTCGGATACAATTCCCCAAGTTTCCCATGCCCTTGGATTTTCTGCGCATGTGCCGCCCAGTTCTTCGCGCCAAAGTCGCACTGGTAATGCCACGCGCACTCATCCCATAGAAACAACAAGTCCTTCTCAAATTCTCTACGCATCCACTGATGCGAACTCACGTCGTAAGGTACATCGTCATTCTTCGACCACGGCCGATCCTGATCCGTAATTGTATAAATCCGAAGCTTGTGCAGAAACACCTTCAACTGTTCCGGAGTCCGATCCATCTTCACCCGCCAGATCGCTTGGGCAAGCGTATTCCCGCCTCCCCACGTCGAAACCCAAATCGGACGGCTATCCTCCTCATCCGCCAGCTTGATGATCAAATTGCTCCCCGCCGAATCATTCCCCTCACCAACAAACTTCATCCCCATCTTCGTGCTTCCGAGCACCGTTCGGGCCTGCAGATACTCTGTGCTCGGCCAATACCCGATCTCCTGCCGCGACTCATTCTCTGAGTGTTTCGTCTGATTCGATCGCTTCCGAAGATTCGGGAGATCCTTCTCATACGCATCCACAACCGCCTCAATCAGGTCGATCCGCTCGTTCCCTCCCGTGTTGCTCCACCCCGTCGTGGCAACCAACGCCTCAATCTCAAACAAATCCGCATGCGCCAGCAACCGAACCAAAGACTCCATATCGTCCGGCTCAAAATTGGTCGGCGCTATATCTGTAAGCACCACAATCCTTGGCTTCGGCGATTCGGCATTCGCCATCCCCAGCACCATAACCACAAGCAAACAAGCCAATCGTGTCTTCATGGCCAATCCCCAGTCTTTCTTCAGTTCAATTTTCAACTCGGCCAGCGTCCAGCGGGTTCTCATTCGCATGGTTCGAAGATCACCCGGCGGTAACTGGTCAAACTAGGAGAGCCGTCATCAGTGACCTCGCAAATGACATGGATCGTTTTGCCCGCTGAATTGACTGGGACATCCAATGTAGCTTTGGACTGGTCTTGGCCGCGAATCTCGACAGCCTGCTTATAGGTGCCAGCATCCGAAAGAACCCACCAAATAAACGATAGATTATTGTGGTCCGGATCGAATGAGCCGGAAGCATCGAGTGTTACTTGTTCGCCGACCTTCGGGGACTTCGTAAGGATATTTAAAGACAAGTCCTCATCAATCTTGACGATCGGATTTCGATTCCCCGTTCCGTCCTTCGCCCAGTCCATGCGTGCCGCGAAGTTGTTGAAGGTTGCTGCATAAAAATGCTCTTCCAATTTGCGACACTGATCGTATGCAGGTTTCTCAAAGTTCGTGAAGCACTTCGTCTCTTTATCTTCGCTGATGCCCCATTCGAAAAAACCGCCCCAACCACCGTGGGTTGGCACAATAGGGTCATTCAAACCAATGGGCAACAGATGCAAGAACGCGGGAGTATCACCTTCGACTCCATACTTGTATTTGGGGTATTCATTTCCAAGATTTCCATGTCCTTGAATATGTTCCTCATATTCATCCCATTTCCTTCGCCCAGTACCATTTTGAAACTTCCAAGCGCATTCATCCCAGAGGAAGAATAGATCCTTTTCAAAGGCGCGTCGCATCCATTGATGGGCACTGTCGCTGAACGGAGTCTTCTGATCGCGGTCTTGGTCGGTAATGGTGTAGACTCGCAGCTTGCCCAAAAACTTCTTGAGTTCCGCTTCGCTGCGATCTTGTTTAATTCGCCAGATCGATTGAGCTATAGTGTTGCCTCCACCCCAGACATTAACCCAAAGGGGTCGATCGTCATCTTCATCCACAAGATCAATAATGAGTCGACTGCCGGGCGAATCGTTCCCCTCCCCAATATGTTGAGCACCACGCTTCTTGCTACCAAACATGGTGCGATCGCGGAGATACTTTGGACTAGGCCAATAGCCAACAGATTGACGCGACTCAATCTGTACATGCCCAGTTTGTTCAGAGCGTTTGAGCAGGTTTGGAAGATCCTTTTCATAAGCGTCGATGGTTTTATGAATGAGCCCAATGAACTCATCGCGCGTTTCACCTAGACTCCAGCCAGTCGTAAACACGATTCCTTCGATTTCTAACAGGTCTGCATGGACCATCAATCGCACCAACGATTCACTGTCATCTGTCTCCCATGTCGACACATCTGTGAGCACGACCACGCGTGGCTTGGCGTCATCAGCGCTGCAAACGGTAGAAGATACGCATGCGAACACTAACAACGCAACATATTGCAAGATTTTGGTTTTCAAAGCGTGGTAATTCCGATGATGGTTGGATTGGCTGTGTGATACGAGTGCTTACAAAAAAGGCTGCATCGAAGGGGCGGCGATGGTTTGTAATAACTTATCACGACTAGGGAATGCAGAGTATGTTCCGATACGGGTCACCGTCAACGCGCCAACTACGCTGGCCCGTGTAGCCGCTTCACGCAGCGAAAATCCTTCGCAGAGAAAGACGGTCAGAGCAGCCGAGAACGCATCGCCAGCTCCCGTAGTATCAACGGCTTCAACCCGCATGGCAGGAATATGCATGGCATCGGTATCGTTGACGATAAAGGCTCCATGACCACCCATCGTCAATGCAACGGCCCCCACGCCGCGAGCACGTAGCAGGTCGGCTGCTGAATGCGCATCTTGTTCGCTACTGACTACACGCTTGACTAGCACTTCAATCTCAGTTCGATTTGGAATACACAAATCGCACAAACAAAGTAACTCTTCTGGCAATTCAACTACTGGAGCAGGAGTCAAAACGGTGAGTTTGCCCGCCCTGCGCGCAATTCGAAATGCTTCTAAAGTTGCATCTATAGGGGTTTCGAGCTGACACACGATGGCGTCGGCTTGTTCGATAACGCTGGCAGCTCGCTGAATGTCAGATCTAGATAACTGCGCATTTGCACCCGGGATAACAATGATGCAGTTCTCTGCATTATCATCCACCACGATTGCAGCTGTTCCTGTGGTTTGACCACCGACGCGACGTACATAGTCAGTGCAGATACCATCTACCTGATATTGCCGAATCGCTTTCTCGCCAAATGAATCGTCGCCGACACATGCAATGAACGTGACATCAGCGCCCAGACGCGCAGCGGCGACCGCCTGGTTAGCTCCCTTGCCTCCCATGCATTGATGCAACGAATTTCCAGTCAACGTCTCACCCGGTCGCGGAAATCTCGGAGTTCGAAAGGTTAGGTCCACGTTAGCGGACCCGATAACACAGATGCGGCTACGGCTTGTCATTGAAATCCTTTAGTGCTTTCACCATTGTCTTTGTGTTTAACTGATGATTACTAAAATGTTTTATGTGGCTTGGCGTCAAAGACTAATTGTCAACGCACCAGTCGGCGCGCTCGGCGAATTCTCGTTGAAAATCTTTACGCCATTTCGAGATGCTAACACCGCCAATACCATCAACGAAGTGATTCGTACCCCTATTCTTTTTAAATTGACCGCCCCAGCTTTCTTGTGTCGGGTCCTCTGGATCGTTAAGTCCGCGATTACCGCTGACCAGCCATAAGAACGCGGGCGAGTCACCCTCGCAAACTCCGGTGCAACCGACTCCTTCCTTCGGATACAGGTCACACAGTGGACCGTGATTGCGACGAACGTGCTCATTGACCCAATCAAGATTTGAAATTGCATCATTCGCGCCGAACATTCCGAAATATGTTTTCTCGGAATGAATGATGAATAGTCTTGGGAACTGTTCTCGCAACCAGCCAATAGTACCGTCCTGGGTTGCAATCTGGTGGATTCGCAACTTACCGATAAACTGCTCGAACTCGGCGTCACTTCGTGACTTTTTAACTTTCCAGATTGCTTGAGCCACAACACTACTGTCGCCCCATACCGAAATGTAGATTGGACGCGGATCAGGTTTGTCAACGATCGAAATCAAAGCATTGGATGCTTCACTATCTTTACCTTCACCGATATTGTCTGTCCCCTTTTTACCCCACGTTCCACTTCGCCCCTCAAAGGTAATTGACCGGAGGTAGTCCGGCTTTGGGTATTGCGGATCATGCTTTGATAGGTTGTGATGAACTTCTGCGTAGCGATCAATGACATCAAAAATATTCTGTTTCCGAGCAACATTGGCAAACGTTCCAGACGAAGCGATGAGTGCCTCGATGTCAAACTCGTTTGCGTAAAGTAGAAAACGCACCATCGACTGCATATCATCTGGATCGCTTTTTTGATCATTCGGCACGTTGCCTTCTTTGACGACACCGATGGGTGGAAAGTCGGTTGTCACGACAACACGAAATCGTGGCTTCTGGGCAGGTTTCGTGGCAATCATGCCAGTTGGGGCTTCGAATGCACAACAATCAACGACAGAAATCGCGATCGCCGTCAGCAAGGTAAGTCGTACGGCAATATTTTTCACTTGGGTACTCGGTTTGGAGATTCTGGCAGGCCGGACAAGCATACCGGTTAGTAAGGTGGGGCCTGGATAGGAGGGTAAAAACCCGCTGGATGGTTTTTGAGTTTAGCTTCGGCTTCACCGTTTATCTCACTGTCAAGCAGTAAGAATTCACGGTATTCTAAGCTGCATGAAGAAGTTCGACGACAAAAGACCTGAGTTTTCACCGTATGGATTCACGTGCGAGGCGTGGACTCCGGCTTTGATGCTGCGACCGGATCGACATAACGAGATCGAGCTGAACTGGCTTGCATCTGGCTCGTTGACTTACTTACTCGGTGGGAGTCGAACAACCATATCCGCAGGTAAACTCGGTCTTTTTTGGGCCGCGATTCCGCATCAGATAGTTGACTTTGGCACGGAATTCCCCTATTTCGTCGTGACGATCCCGTTGACTGAATTCCTACGCGCTGGGATTAGTCGCGAGTTTGTGAATCGAGCATTGCAGGGTGAGTTATTAATCGACAGTGTGGTTGATGACGCGGATGCATCCCTTTTCGCTAGGTGGGAAGGCGACTTGAAATCGCAATCGCCAGTCTTCGAGCGAGCTGCACAATTGGAGGTTAGGGCAAGGCTCCTACGGATGTCGGGACGGATTACGTCGGCTTTAAACCCTCCTATGCCGCCTGGGTTATCACGCGCGGACCAGCTTGCATGCTTTATCGCAAAGAACTACCAGCAGCCGCTAACTTCTGAATCCATCGCCGCTGCAAATGAAGTGCATCCGAATTATGCGATGAGTCTTTTTAAGAAAACATTTGGAACAACAATGACCGCCTTCGTGGTCCAGCATCGACTTTCCCATGCACAGCGATTATTGGTAACGACAGACGACACAATTCTAAACGTCGCAATGGAAGCAGGCTTTCAGAGTCTGAGTCGATTTAACGAAGCATTTAAAGAAGAATGTCGATGTTCACCTCGCGACTATCGCAAAGCGCACCGAAACAAATTGGAATAGCCCGGAATGCAAGTGCTCGCTGCATCTCAGGCCAACTAGCCGTTTTCATCTAGGGCTTTCTGTTTTCCATTACCAGACACTAAATTTCGCAACTTTGGACCGCCTAGCAAGACAGACTGGGCAGCAAAAAACATACCCGAGTCAGTCAGACGGTTCATAGCCCAGATTCGTTAACCCGGTGGTTTTCATAACCCAGAGACTCTGAGAGTATTTGTCTCTGATCAGACCCCAGAGAGGGGCTGTTTTGGCGAGAGTCGCGGACCGGAATCGAGTCTCTGGAGTGCGGTCGAGGCCCGGAAGATTGCAGGGATACACGAAAAAAGCCGACGTTTTGCTTGCTTGCTAAACGTCGGCTTCTTCAAATAGCCTACTGCGGTCAGTTTCCTAACCAAGCAGAGAAGTTGCGGGAGCCAGTTTCGAATTGATGACCTCACGGCTATGGGCGAAAGCAAAGTAAGCGTAGGGAACATGGACGCGCCAACGGAACCGCTCGATGTGATGTGCTCGTTCTGGGGCTTTGGAATACTCGGAAATTCGCAATTCGTATCAGCGTCATCGCAGTCGCGATTCAGTGGGCGTGTTATTTCGCGACTACAAACCGGCGCAAAAAAGTCGAATCAAGGTCGCGTCCAAGTCGCTCCGGTCACCCAAACCGGAGCGAGTTCGTGCCCAGCCGTCGGTTTCCCGCAACGCCTCGTTTTCATGTCGTTTTTTACCCATTCAGTTGAGCGGGACTGCTTGTAAAAAGGCCTCTCCGGACGGCGTTGGAAACGCTACACCCGCCGCGAAGCCAACGAAATCGATCGTCCCAAAGCAAGAAAATCCCAAGCGGCTTACGCCACCAGCAGTCATTTCCGGTAGCCTTTTGTTCGGATCGTTCGCACCTGCGGGGAACACTAGATTGGATGGCTCGACGTAAGTCGAGAGGGGCAAACGAGTTTATTGCAAAAACCATTTTCGGCACGTTTGGGTCCCCAAAGTTGCCGAAGGTGCACTTTTGAATGAACTTTTCGAGTTCTGTTTTTCCTTCGGACATCGACGACTGGGCCGCCTGCGAATAGCTAAAAAAAGATCGAGGCCGCTTTGAGGCTTCGATCTCTTTCGTAGGTAAGTACTACTCGTGCGTTGGGGAAATGGCTTTGCCGTCGCTTGATGATTTTTGACTCGTCCATGAGCGCGCGGCGTTGTCCGTTTTCTTGTTTTCTGTTGTCTGGAGCGATTTGTCTTGAGTTCGTCGGTCGCACTCCGCGATCCAGTGCCTTGCCATCGCCTCGCCTATCAGATTCGCGAATTCTCGCCAAATTGTTTCCATTGTCGTCTCCTTGCAAAAAAGAAGGCTCGGTTGAAACCGAGCCTGTGATGTGTGTTTATAGATCTGGCATTGGCGTACTAGGCAAGCCTATTACGCCAATGCCGTTGCTTCGTCAGAATAGGTGCCCGATTGACACTAGGCAGACTAAGAAGCCCACTTGGACTTATCGGGCTGCTCCATCGATGAGATATCGTTCGACATCAGCGTGCCTTTGGACTTCGTTGGCTTTTTGCCTGTCGTTGCCTTGATGTAGCGTGCCCAGACGTTGTAGAGGTTTCCGATCGCTATGCCTGTTTCCGCTTGGATGGTCTTCCAAGTTGCGCCTGCGGCTCGCATCGCTGCGATCTTGGGCGATAGGGCATCGTATTGTGTTGGACCTCCAAGGTCGATCACAAAATCATCTAGGATGCCAAGATCATCGTCTAGAGCGGGCTCGTTTTGCCCCTGCAAATCCGCGAAAGTTTCCATGCGCGGGTTATTGATCGCCGTTTGGATCGCTGCATGGCGATTGAACGAGAACCTAATTTGCGTGTAGCCTCTCGACTTACCAGGGGCGATAACGTGATTTGCAGTGATGCGTGGTATCAGCTTTCGAATGAGTATCGCCGCTTTTTTCGGTTCGTCCATCAAGAGCGTGGAGAGCTCTTGAAACCGCATTGCAATCCAATTCTCGTCCGGTAACTCGAGCGGTTTGGAGAGTAGCTGGTTCTGCTTCTCCAATGCCGAATTGATCGAATCGAGTTCGGTCTCCAATTCGGCAACGCGTGCTTTGGCGGACTGGCCGGTCAAATTGCCCTCGGTTATTGCGTCGAAAAGATTGTCGAGCTTTCGCTTAGTCTCCTTCTGTCTATGCTGTAAGCTAGTGACGGTTGAGCCAGCGGCACGCGAATTGGCTTGGATTTTCGCCTTCATTTGGTCAAGCACGACGGTTTGCCAGTCTTGGTAACTGGTAAGTCTCGCGAGAATGGTTTCCATCACGGCTTGTTCGGCCTTGTCGGCTGGGACATGGGAAGCCATCGTGCAAGAACCTCTGTCCTTATTCTGCACTGGGCATTCAAAGTACTTCTCTGGCTCATTATCACCTATTCTTAGTTTAGCGTGTACGTGCATCCGGGCGCCGCACATGCAGTACAGGAGACCGTTAAGTAGTCCCGTCGGGTAGTCGACAGAATGATGGATCGCAGGCCCTCGTTTACGCTGGCCTTCTTTGTATCCATATCGGTCATGCATGGACTTGAGTTTGGCTTGCGCAACTTCCCATGTGCTTTGATCAACAATCCGCAAGTGCGGACGATCGGCTTTAAACCAATCCTCCCTCGGCGTTTTGGCTTGACGTGTCTTGCCACCGCCATTGCGAATCGTCTTAGTCCTTCCCCATACCCATTCGCCAACATATTTGGAGTTTTCAAGGATTCTGTGCACTTGCGCGTGCGACCATCTTGTGTCCTTGACGCGATTTCCTCGCGGAGTTTTCCTCGACGTCAAATCGCGTGCTATCGCGGACATCGATTCGCCTGAGATAAATCGCCGGAAGATTTCTCGGACGATTTGTGCATCTACTTCGTTGATCCGCACTCCTTTTTTTGGTTTTGGGCCATTGCCTATTCGAAGAGCTGCTTCTGGATCTAGGTAATACGCTTCGTAGCCAAAAGGGTTATCTCCGGCAGATTGGTCTTGAATTAGGTTGCCTTTTTGCCCACGGCGTACCCTGGCTGCGGTCTCATCCACGACGGCATTGTTCGCGATCTGCTTGAATCCAGCGATCATCTTCCAAGAGCTGTTACTGGAGTCGACGCTATCGGTTATCGAAATGAAACGGCCTCCCCGAAATTGAAGGTCTTGAATGATTTTCGTTGCGTCAAATCCGCGGGTAAGTCGCGACTGCTCGTCGACAGCGAGGATGGAAACCTCCTCCCGTTCGATCATTGCCAATAGGCGTTGAAAATTGGGGCGGTCGGCTTTTGTGCCACTAATCGCTTCGTCTGCCAGAACGAGAGCATTGCTATGGTCGATGCCAAGCCGGGTCAAGGCCTCGCGAACCTGTCGAACTTGGTCCTCGCAACTTGCTTTGGACTGCAAATCCGTGGAGTAGCGAGCGTAAATTACTAACTTTGAGTTCTTTGACATGATGTATGTGAATGTCCTTATTCACGAGAGGGAGGTTGAAAACGTATGAAGGGAGACGTGATAAACGGGTACTTCCCTCGAATTTCGAGGGATGGAATTGGGCACCGAGGTTTTGAGCCTAAGCAGGAGGAGTGACTTTCCGTCAGGGTGAGCAACGAAATGCGAGTGCATCTACAACAAAGCCGAGTCGGGCAGAGGCCGGACCCGAGGGGATGCTAGACGTCCTTGTCATAGCATGGGGCAAGAGCCGGGGAGATTAGGGTGGCCGTGGGAGAGGTTGTTCGGAAGTTGAAGCGCCGCACGATTGCGCCAATTTGGCTTCAGCAAGGAGCTCGCGCCGAGCTGACGCATCCAAGGAGCAAAAAAGATCGAACAGCTCAGCAAATTCGGATAAGGGAACCGGCAAGGAGCGAGATTGCGTGGCCCCTGTTTTTTCCAGCGATTTTGATAAAGGTTCGACTCCCGTCGGGGTCATTACATAGGGCATCATTAGCCCGCAAAGAAACAACAAAACCCAGCAATTCGCTGGGTTTTGTTGTTTCTGGTCCGGGAAGTTGTCTCGCGAGCCGAAGCGCGGACGAGCTCGCTCATGCGTTGATCAGTTTGAATGGCAGCCTTTGCAGTTATGCGAAAGT
This sequence comes from Planctomycetaceae bacterium, assembly GCA_947463915.1. GTDB lineage: Bacteria > Planctomycetota > Planctomycetia > Pirellulales > Pirellulaceae > JBKCUI01. The sequence continues at coordinate 22,926 of CANHVO010000016.1, read as the reverse complement.
TTGGCCGTCGGAGCAGCTGCCAGCCACTCCTTGGCTTCCGTGGCGTATTCGGTATCGGGAAGCTCCTTGGCAATCGCTTCCAGTTGCTCTTTGGACTCTTCAAGTTTGCCAAGTAAACGATAGGTGTCTGCTAGCCCCATACGCAGTTCGCCACGTGAGTGTGTCCCCAATTCATCCAAATGCTCCGCTTGCTTCTTGTAGATATACTCAAAATCCTTCAGTACCGTCTTAAGCAAAGGTGCTCCCATGACAGCGGGGGCGTTTCGAGCCGAAGGTAGCAGTACCGACGCTCTTGGAATGCGGACTCCGACATTGTCTGGTTCCAGCTTAACAGCATCATCCATGTTCTTCAGGCCCTTCGTCCAAAGCGGAAAGGCTTCGGCTGGCTTATTTTTCCCAAACAGTCCACCTGCCTTAAACATTTGGACGGCGCCCAGCCAAACCATCGCTTCCGCATTTTTTGAATCCTCCTTTAACGCTTTTTCGCATTCGCTCTCGCCGCGATCAAGGGCTGCGGAATCTCCTCCAAAGCCGGCGAAGATATCCTCCCGTACAACGAGATCGAAACGCCGTTGGGTTTCCTTTTGGGGTTGTTTAGGATCGTCTGCAAAAGCTGAGGCTCCCATTGAAACAAAGCAAATTCCCAATTGAATCCAATTCGCAATTTTCCGCATTGTTTTCCTCAATTTGTCCGGTGTTGAGAGTTTGGTCTGCAATCCCAAAGCGTTCCAATAAACGGTTGAGATTGATGAAACGTTTTTGCAGTGTTCGCTTACGGCCGGTTGTTCTTGGTCACTCAAATATCAAATTCGACTTTAAGGCGAGCGGCGGGCTTGTAGATGCCGAAGCACGACGCGCAAGTTAGTCAATTGGATAGTTGATTCACTAGCTTGCGCGTTTTGAAGTTGCACTATTTGCTTTAGGGGCAAAGCCTGTTGGACTGTGCTATGTAAATTGCTGGGCCGTTGGCCCGGAAACACAGAAAACGTGCAACTTCAAAACTTGCGCGTCATACTTAGGTTAGTGCTCATGCGGCCGCTCGCCTAACTAGCCTGTGGCGAATGCCCTACAGGAAAGAGCCGCGACTAGCGATAGAGCACTGCGACTAGCGATAGAGCACTGTCGCATACCAACCGTTGTTTCCACGCGAGACACCAATGCCAACTGGACTGCGTTGTCCCCAGTAGCAGCATTTACGGATTGCATCGTCAGCCGACACTGTTGAGAACCCGACGCCTTCGTATCGGCCACTGCCCATGCTACCTCCAACGTGTCGCATTCGCCCTTCCGACGCTTGCTGCGCGGCTTTTTGGTTTGCAACGCAATGATCACAGCCTTGAACGCCGCTTGAAAACATGGCGGTCAGCATGACACTCGCCAAAAGAAAACAGAATGCAAACTTTTGCATAAAAACACTCCCTCGTTTCGAACCTACAACGCGAGCATCTTGCTTATCAATAGCAGCAATCTTCGTGATTGATGTACTCCTAAGACCTTCGTCAAATCCGACGGATCTGTCAACAGCTTACGATCGCCGAATAACCCCACTTGACAGCCGCAACATGTTGATATGACTTGACCTGCGACGTCAAATAATTTTCTGTTTTGTTGTTTGGGCTGTAGTGAGTCACTGTAATAAAGACAACATAGCGACTTCAGTTAGGAACAGCGTGCGGATTTCGCATGATGGATTCCACATAATCATGCGCAACTCGAAGTACTTCACGATTGTAAAAATGATCTATGTAGATTCGGCCTGGCTCCGAATTGGAATCTAGGAATGCGTTTCGTATTTGCTCCGAGCCTAACTCAATTCGACTCGCTTGGTATTTGGCCTCATTTAGGGAAATTAATTCGAATGTCTTTTGTTTCGTATAAGCCTCTATATCCCGTTGTTGACGTCTAAACCCCTCGTCTTGGGCGATTCGAACGTCAACCGCTTTTTGCAATTCTACCTTGATCGCCGAATCCACCATTCCAAAGTTGTGATGTTGCAAAACTGGGCCGGAACTGCTGGGCAGAGCGTAGGGTAAGTCACCTTCCGAAATGTCCAGTTTCGCAATCAAGGAAGGTAGGACAACATCTGCTGCCACACCAACAAGCTGAGTCGACTTGCCTCCCGGGAGATAGAACTGTTGCGCTGTTAATTTTAAAGCACCATAGGGCTTTCCTTGTTCCGGTCCGTTTGAGTCGGGTACGATATCAAGAATTCTCTGAATCGTTCCTTTGCCGTGGCTTTTCGGGTCGCCAACAATAAGACCTCGGGCGTAATCCTGAATTGCGCCTGCAAACACTTCTGTTGCACTCGTACTCGCTTGGCTGATCTTAACAACGAGAGGCCCGCCCCAAGCGACTCCCGATTCTTCGTCGGCAAGTGTTCTGAACGCTCCGTCAGGAGATTTCACTTGCACGACTGGCCCTTGATCGATAAACAACCCTGTAGCGGAAACAGCCTCGGATAGTGCCCCTCGATCGTTGGTGCTAAGGTCGAGAATGACGCAATCGACGGTAGCTTCGCTCAGCCGATTCAGAATTGCCCGCAAGTCGCGAGTCGCGCTGCGATAGTTCTCTCTATTTGCCTTGGCTCCCTCTGAATCTTGGTAAAAACTATTTAGCTTGATGTAACCAAACTTGTACGGAGCTCCATCCGCTTTGCTGCCTTCCTCAACGATCTCTGATTTCGCAGCTGCGTCTTCAAGTCGGATCAACGCTCGTTCGATTTCGTAAATTCGAGTTTCATCGTTTGTGCCCGTCTTGATATGAAGCCTAACTCGAGTTCCCGTTTTGCCTCGGATCAATTTGACAACTTCGCTAAGGGAAATGTCTTGAATCTCGATAGGAAGCTCTCCGTCATTTTCTGCAACGGCCAATATCCTATCTCCAATCTTGAGTCTCCCGTCGATTTCAGCAGCACCTCCCGGAACCAATGAAGTGACGATCGTGGCCCCATCCACTTGCTTTAGAGCAGCCCCGATTCCACTCATCTCCAGTTTGAGCTCGCTGGCAAAACGCTCTTGCGTTTGAGGCGCCTTGTAGGTCGTATGCGGGTCCAGCGCATTCGTTAGGGATGAAAGGTATCTCTCGAGCAACTCATCCGAACTCAACCTTGTCGCTTGATATTGGAATTGGCGATAGCGTTGATGGAGTATATCTTTAATCTCAGGGGCGCTTTTATTATCCCGACGAAGCTCCAGAATCTCAAGCTTGATGGACTTTCGCCATCGTTCCACCATGTCCTTTTGCTCGCGGGCATACCCAATCTTCGATGAGCTTCTGAATACGGTCTCCTCTAAATCGAAGTCTTGTGGCGAGTCGATTTGTCGATGAATTATCGGGAGCACTTCATCGAGACGAACCAAAAAACGTTTGTACACGACATACGCAAATGCAATGCTGTCGTCCCTGACTTGGTCATCCAGTAGTGTTTTGTACGGCAAAAATTCATCGATATCCCTTTCGAAAAAGAAGCACTTGGTGGGATCGATTCGCAATAGGAATGTCTCGAATCCACGCGAGGATATCTCGTCGTTAAAGCTTGGCTGAAGAACATGATTGCTCTCGACCAGTGTGCGGACAGAACGGACAATCGACGCCGTGAATTCGGGAGGAGACTCCAGAAGGAAAACTTGCTTAGGCTCATCTGCGTTGAGCGGAATGCAATGAGAGAATCCAAGCATGAAATTTACCGCCAGTAAGGCTATGGAAACTCGATTGAGGACTGTCATTTTATCTCGCGGAATCGGATGATCGAAAAGATGCCACCACAACGTCAGTGTAAGCGATCACTTCGTTCGGCTACAATGGAGCCCAGTTGCATTCGGCCCGTTGCGGTTGAATCAGATCGGATGTCGCCGCCAAACGGAATTTCCCAAAGGTCCTCCCAAGTGAAAGTCTACGTCCACTTTGACTCCCAAGTCCGCCGGCTAGCGGGCTGCAGCAATGTTACGCTCGATGTGGATGAAGATACCCCCCTGCTCGAGGTCATTCAGCGAGTTGGCAACTCTGGAACGGGAGCATTGCGATCTGCTTTAATGGATGAGCACGACTCCGTTCGGCCCTCCCTGCTTATCTTTCTGAACAATGAGCTTGTCGCAAAAGAGAAGCCCTGCGTATTGCAAGATGGTGCAGAATTGACCCTCACGACCTTGATCTCTGGCGGTTAGAAATGTCAGACAGCAACTTCTCTAACGGCATGGAAAATGATTTCCCGAAACTGGATGCGATAGAGTTCGCTACATATGAATGGCAGATGTGGGCCGATGGGATTGGCGAACTAGGTCAACGAAAATTGAAAGCTGCAACGGTTCTGATTTCGCGAATAGGCGGCGTTGGCGGAACGGTTGCGTATCAGCTAGCAGCAGCCGGCATCGGCAAGCTGATCTTGGCTCACGCTGGAGAGATCAAGCCTAGCGATTTGAATCGGCAATTGCTGATGACTCATGATCGAATCGGCCAGTCCCGAGTGGAGACCGCCCGGGCGCGACTGCTTGCGCTCAATCCACGACTGATCTTGGAGCTCCATAACGAGAACATAAACGCCACCAACGCTCAGGCTTTGATAAAAGGAGCAGGCGTCGTAGTCGACTGTGCCCCTTTGTTTGAAGAACGTTTCGAAATGAATCGAGCCATCGTACGACAATGCAAACCGATGGTCGAATGCGCCATGTATGAGTATGAGGGTAGCTTAACAACGATTCTCCCGGGAGTTTCGCCATGTCTTGCCTGTTTGTCACCGGTTGCCCCCACCGCTTGGCGCCGAGAGTTTCCTGTCTTTGGTGCTGTGGCAGGGACTGTTGCGTGTCTGGCAGCGATGGAAGTCATCAAGTTGATAACTGGAGTTGGCGAAACACTTAGCGGCACGATGCTGACTATGGATTTAGCGAACATGTCCTTTACAAAACGAAAAATCCATCGAAATCCAAATTGCAGCGTTTGCAAGGGTAGCGGCTAGGGGCTTAGGCAAGTTTGTGATGAATCAAGCTGATATCTGCATTGAACTGCCAAGGATAATTGTCCCTGTTTGTCCTGGAAAGCATGGCTTATACTGTATGTTTAGCCATCTCTGATATTCGACACCATTCATCGCAACCCCTTTTCAGCAAACGCCTTATGACGTCACAGCCTATTTTGCCGGCCTCCCGAGCCGCGCACCCGCTTTATTTGGGAATCGACGTCGGCGGAACCGGCATGAAGGTGGGGGTCGTCGATGACAATGGCAAAACACTCGGGTTTACGTCCATTCCAACGGAAGAACCACGCGGACCGGTCGATGCCATGCAGCGCATTGCTTCCAGCTCGGAAGAACTCCTGGCTTCGATTGGGCTGACCAAAAAAGACATTGTGCGAGTCGGTTTGGGAACACCTGGCAGTCAGGACATACCCAAAGGAATGCTCATCGAGCCGCCCAATCACCCGCATTGGCACCATTTTCCAATTGTGAAATGTTTGGAGGACGCAATCGGGCTGCCGGTTTCTTTCGCCAACGATGCCAATGCGGCCGCATTTGGGGAATTTTGGGTCGGCACAGGTGCTGTGTACAGTAGTATGGTTCTGTTGACGCTTGGGACAGGTGTTGGGGGCGGCATCATTATCGACAATCAACTGGTGGTAGGACACAACAGTTTCGGGGGTGAGTGCGGTCACATGATCATCGACCCCAGTCCGAATGCGAGACTTTGTGTTTGGGGTGGAGGACGCGGCCATTTGGAAGCGTACGCGAGTGCCAGTGCCGTTGTTCAACGAGCCAAGGAAGAGCTTGCGGCTGGCGCAGTGAGTTCACTCACATCCGATGCGGGAACGCTTACTACAAAAAAGATTTACCTAGCTGCCTCGTCAGGTGATGAATTCAGTTTGAAGATTATTGACGAAACGGCGGACTATCTAGCACTTGGAATCGCAACCGTTGTCCATACTCTCGACCCTGGTCTGATTGTGTTGGGCGGTGCGATGAACTTTGGTGGCTCGCAATGCCCTATTGGAAAGCGGTTTCTAAAGCGAATCGGCGAGGCGTTTCGAAAACGCAGCTTCGAGTATGTCGCGAACGGCACCAAGATCGAGTTTGCTTCTTTAGGTGGCGATGCTGGTTACCTTGGAGCGGCTGGCATCGCTCGCATGGAATACAAGAAGCTGGCAACGTGATTGCAAATCCCTGGAAATCGATTAACCGAAATCAAATGAAACAAAGTACTAGGATTCACGCATGAGCACTGGCGGCAAACACGGTGGCCAACAACAGGGTGAAATGCCCACCGCCAAAATCAGGAACTTTTGCATCATTGCGCACATCGATCACGGCAAGAGCACGCTCGCAGACCGACTCCTCGAACGCACAGGCACTGTCGAGACTCGCAAGATGAGAGAGCAGTTGCTCGACGGCATGGATTTGGAGCGATCCCGTGGTATCACCATCAAAGCCAAATCGGTCTCGCTCAACCATTGGCACAAAGGGGAGCTTTACGAGCTGAATTTGATCGATACCCCTGGACACGTTGACTTCCAATACGAAGTCTCTCGAGCGTTGACTTGTTGTGAAGGTGCATTGCTTTTGGTCGATTCCTTCCAAGGGGTCGAGGCACAGACAGTCGCCAACGCTTACGCGGCTATGGAACACGATTTGAAGATCATTCCTGTGATCAACAAAATCGATTTGGTGCACGCGCGTGTCGATGAAGTCACGACGGAAATGGAGCAAAGCCTCGGCATCGACCCAACCGAAATAGTCAAGTGTTCCGGCAAAGCTGGTATCGGTATCGATGAATTGCTAGAAGCCATCGTTGAACGCGTTCCACCACCGGTCGGCGATCGCACCGCTCCTCTCAAAGCCATGGTGTTCGATTCCCTTTACGATGATTATCGTGGCGCCATTACCTACGTGCGAGTCATGGAAGGCAAAGTCAAGCGTGGCGACAAGGTGCGTTTCCTAGGCGTCGGGGCCAACTACGAAGTGCTCGAGCTTGGTCAGTTTATCCCCCATCGAATGCCGGTCGATTCGCTGCTGGCAGGTGAAGTCGGATATCTAATCTGCAACATAAAATCGCTCAAAGATGTTCGGATCGGCGATACGGTCGCTATGGCCAACGACGACAAGGCAGTCGCGCTTGCTGGTTATAAGCCACCGAAACGGATGGTCTACTGCGGACTCTATCCGAGCGACGGCCAAGAGTTTACTGAACTCCGCGATGCCCTCGAAAAACTATCGATCAACGACCCGTCTTTTGACTTTGCGCCCGAATCCAGTGAAGCTCTCGGCTTCGGATTTCGTTGCGGGTTCCTTGGACTGCTGCACATGGAAATCATCCAGCAACGGCTCGAAAATGAATGCGACGTCGACCTCGTTCAAACGGCTCCCAACGTCACCTATGAAATCGTCAAGCGGGATGGCACCACTTTGGAAATCCATCGTCCGCAGGAAGTGCCCGATTCATGCGATATCGAAGAATTTCGTCAGCCGATTGTCCGCGTTAACTTCGTGCTGCCGATCGAGTACATCGGAGTTGTGATGAAGCTGTCGCAAGATCGACGCGGGATCCTGCGCGGCAATGAATATTTGTCCGGAACACGTGCGCTCGTCAGCTACGATTTGCCTTTGGCGGAAGTGATCTATGACTTGCATGACAAACTCAAAAGCGTAACTCGCGGTTACGGCACGATGGACTATGAGATCATCGGGTATGAACCCGCAAATTTGGTGCGTATGGACATTCTCGTGAATGGAAAACGGGTCGATGCGCTCAGCATTATCTGCGACACTGCTGACTCAGAACGTCGCGGCCGGGCCGTTGTGAAGAAGCTCAAAGAAGAAATCGACCGACACATGTTTGAAGTCGCAGTCCAGGCAGCCATTGGCTCTCGCATCATTGCACGCGAAACCGTTTCTGCGATGCGAAAGAATGTGACGGCAAAGTGTTATGGCGGTGACATCTCGCGTAAGAAAAAGCTTTGGGCGAAGCAAAAAGAGGGCAAGAAGCGAATGAAATCGATCGGTTCGGTCGACATTCCTCAGAAGGCATTTATGGCGATCTTGGACACAGGTGCGGAAAAATAGTATGGTTCGAGAACGCAAGATCATTCCAGCTGAGCCCGATGATGACGATGACGGCAAAGAGAAAGGCTACAACGAAGGGGACGCAGGAGCTGGGAGCTCTCTACCACCATCCAGTCACGTCCCGGGCTCCGGAATCATGGCGCCTGGCGAAAATGATATCGTCCTACGTCCGAAACGCATTGCGGACATGGTCGGCCAACAGGAAGTCATGGACGTCATCCAAATCGCCATGGATGCTGCCAAAAAACGCAATGAACCACTAGGGCATATTCTCTTTGATGGCCCGCCTGGACTAGGGAAAACAACCTTTGCCACTTGTATCCCGCGCGAGATGGGGGTCAAGGTGGATATGACAAGCGGCCCGGTTCTCAAAGCCCCCAAGGAAATGATTCCTTATCTGACGAATCTGGAACACGGCTCCGTACTGTTCATCGACGAAATCCATCGTCTTCCCAAACCGGTCGAAGAGTTTCTTTACACGGCCATGGAAGACTATCGTATCGATATCATTTTGGGCGAAGGGGTCAACGCGCGAACGTTGAATTTGCAATTGCAACCGTTCACGCTCATCGGTGCCACTACGCGAGCAGGCATGCTCAGCGCGCCGCTTCGCGATCGGTTTCTCATCCGACAGCATTTAGGCTACTATTCTGTTGACGAGTTGATTGAAATCCTTTCACGCAATGCGAAGAAGCTTAATGTGACGCTGAACTCGGACGCAGCAGTCGAGATTGCCAAGCGGGCGAGAGGGACGCCACGAATTGCCAACAATCGTTTCCTTTGGGTTCGCGACTTTGCTATGAGCAAGGCGGATGGTAAAGTCAATCTTGACATCGCCAAGCGAGCGTTGGACATGATGGGGATCGACGAGATTGGCCTCGATCGACAGGACCGTCGTTACTTGGAAACCCTCATTCGCGTCTTCAACGGTGGCCCGGCTGGCGTGGAAGCTATTGCACACACCATGAGTGTGTCTGCCGACACGCTCGAGGACGAGGTGGAGCCTTTTCTGCTGCGAAGCGAGTACGTGATTCGAACCCAGCGAGGACGCTGCGCGACGGCCAAAGCCTACGAGATGCTCAAGCTGTTCAACCCAAACAAAGACGCATAAGTCTCGAGTATAAAGCGATTGTCCTCAATCGTTTCGGAAGTGCAGACCACAATCGCATTGCCATTGCACCATCAAGTCGAGGCTTCTTTGTTCTGCGGGATGGGACCTAAAGTGCCCGCCGAGCGATTGAGACAATCGCTCTAAACTGTGCGACGAGTCCAGAGTTGTGCGATCCGGCGACGTGAATCTAGAACTCCAAAGTTGCAGTTGGTGGGGTCAACGCACAGGGACAACCGGGATCATCTGTGGTAACAAGTACGCTTGTGTTGCCACCATCACACCAACCATGATCGCAAGGACAATGCTGTGCAGGAAAACATATCGGAGGATCGTCCCTTCCTGGCCTCGCTGGTTGGTAGCGACACTTGCCACCACAAGGGATTGGGCATCGATCATTTTGCCCATGACCCCGCCAGAGCTGTTGGCTGCAGCAGCTAAAATCGGCGAAATCCCAACTCGCTCCGCGGTGATTTGCTGCAAGTTGCCGAACATGACATTGGAGGAGGTGTCGCTGCCGGTGAGTGCGACACCCAGCCAACCCAGCAACGGCGAAAAGAACGGAAACAGCGCTCCAGTACTTGCAAATGCCAAGCCCATCGAAGCGTCCAAGCCGCTGTACTTGGTCGTGTAGCCGAGCGCCAACATCACGGCAATCGTTACTAGCGAGATGGTTGTGCGCTTGAGTGTTCCCCAAAAAAGCGACGCCATCGTTGCGGGGGAAAGCCCGAGCAAAGTACCTGACATGATTCCAGCAAGGAAGAGAGCCGTTCCGGTGGCGGACAGCCAATTGAGCTCGTAAATCGCTTTTTCGGGAGTAGGAACAGCGACGATAGGTTGGTCGCGTACAACCATCAAATGCAAGCCTGGCACTTCCAGCTCAAGCCCCTTTTCGCCAACTTGTTTCGCTTGAGGTTTCAGTTTCGACCATGCGTTGAGTTGGCTTTTGGCTTGCGGCAGCCCCCAGAGGAATACTGTCACCGAAAGAACGAGCCAAGGGAGCCACGCGATGCATGTTTCACGGAGCGTTGGCGGAACTTCGTCGATGGCGGCCGGCTCGTCCGCAAATCGCCAAGTGGTTTTCGGTTGCCAAACCTGAAGCAAGCCAACGAGAGTTGCGATTGAGATGATCGCGCTAATCACGTCCACCAGCCAAGGCCCGTGGTAGTTGCTCACGAGGAATTGCATAACGCCAAAGCTGAGGCCTGCAGCCAAGCAAGCGGGCCATACTTCGATCATTCCACGCCAACCTGCCATTACCCAAATCAACCAGAAGGGAATTAGTAGGGAGAACAAAGGCAATTGGCGTCCCACCATCATGCTGAGCGAATCGAGCGGCAGCTCCGTCACCTTGGCCAATACAATAATCGGCGAGCCTAGGGCACCGAAAGCGACGGGTGCCGTGTTTCCAATAAGCGACAATCCAGCTGCGGGAAGCGGTTTAAAGCCGAGTCCGATGAGCATCGCGGCCGAGATGGCAACGGGAGTACCAAATCCAGCGGCTCCCTCGATAAAGGCACCGAAGCTAAAGGCGATCAGCAGAACTTGGATGCGTCGATCGTCCGCGAGACCTGCGATCGAACGTTTGAGAATTTCGAATTTGCCTGTCGCGACCGAAATGTCATAGGTAAAGATCGCGGTCAACACAATCCAGCCTATGGGGAACATGCCATAGGCCGCGCCGTTGGCCGCGGCAGTGAGTGCGAGCGTCGTCGGCATCTTGAATAGCCCGACAGCAACCACCAAAGACACAGCTAAGCCCGCAAGAGCGGCATATTGAGCTTTCACGTGAAAGCCAGCCAGAAGTCCAAGCAGCACAAAGATGGGCAATGCGGCAAAAACGGCGGATAGAAAGATGTTCCCAAACGGGTCGTACTGCTGAGTCCAAGGGGTCATGTCGAAACAGGAAGGGAGGAAATGAACTGGGTGAGCGCTGGTGTATCGTCTTTAGGCGAGTGGAAAGTTCCAATACTCCTAGCACGACGCGCAAGTCTTGAAGTTGCACACTTGTGATTTCGTAGCAAAATTCGTGAGGATTTTGGCCGCGTCTTCATTGCAAAGTGTCTGAATTCTCACGAATTCAGCTATATTTCTCAATGCAGTGCAACTTCAAAACGCGCAAACCCGCAAGCTAGTGAATCCACTATTTATTTCAATGGACGGCAGAGAGGTTCGCGCCGAGCAATCCGACTTGGATGCCGTTTTGCTTCAATATGCTGGTCGCTTTCTGATTGACGATCAGAAGTACAATTAGGCCGATGCACGGTATCAGGGAAAGTATGCCAAGCACGATTCCAAGACCTGTACCATAAACCTTGATCGCCAACAAAAAGACGAAAACCGCGCCTACGATCCCGGCGATGAGTACGGGGATACCGACAAGAGCGCGGAGTTCAGGTGGCAGAACGAATTGACCGACGACTGCAATCAAATACACCAGGATGCACACAAGAATTCCCTTTTGGTACTTCGCAACGCTGCGGAGATCTTCTCGGGTGCCGCTAAGGACTCCGATTGCTGCAGGCGCGGTTGTGGTCAATGGAGGGGCTTCGTACGGATTGTCGCTCATTTCATTTCTTCTTCCTAAGTGGCGTAGGGCATGGTAAAGCAATGCGTCAAGAATGTAACATAAAGCAGCCGCAGCGTGGCAATGGCTCGCATCATTGCGAGACTTATCGATTTTCGTCGCAGTGAATATGCGCTCGCCGCAGAGTAGGTGTACTGATTTTGGTGCATTCTGTATACTGAATGCTGGCCCGCTCAACCAAAGTTAAGGCGCAATCAATCCTCAAGATGGAGGACATCCATGGTCCGACTTTTTTTCCCGCGACTTCAGCAAGTAACAATCGTTCTTTTTGCTATCGCGATTTTCAGCGGTTGCGATCAGCCCGTGACTAACAAAGCCGTTTCCAACCCAGCACCATGGATGGGAATTCCCTCGGCAGTGAATCAAGTGATCGTAAGCCTGCACGATGGTACGGGTTGGTTGCTCAACAAGAGCGAAGTGGCAGTCAAAAAATCGGGCGACGTGCGACTTGGAGAAACTGGTGATAAGGAATGCCTGGCCGACTTTCTTATCTCCGTTCGCTTCGGAGGCGAAACGTTTGAAACGACGGCTAAAGACGTGCCATGCGACAAAGATGGTATCCCGACCGAAGCGGCAGTCGATCGTCTGCGAACGTCCGTGGAAGATATCAAATCCAAAATGAAACGACTTCAGAGATAAGCGGTTAGCGATAAGGTGTAAGCTATAAGCTTTTCACCTCACTAACTCCTTACTACTAACTCCTAACTCATTGCTCCTCACACCTTAAAGCTTGCTCATGAAACCGATTGTTCAAATTTCCCTGGACCTTACCAACATTGACGAAGCCCTTGAGACAGCCGCGATGGCGATGCGAGCTGGCGTTGATTGGCTTGAGGCCGGGACACCGTTGATTTTGGCCGAGGGGTTGCACGGCATTCGCGCTCTGCGCGCCGCGTTTCCAACAACACCTATCGTTGCCGATCTCAAGACCATGGACGGTGGGTACCTCGAAGCCCAAATGATGGCTGGTGCCGGCGCAACCCATGTGGTCGTCATGGCGCGCGCTCACGAAGAAACGATTCGATGCGTTGTCAAAGCGGGCAAGGATTTCGGCGTTCAGGTTATGGGGGACAACATGGTTTGCCCTGACATGGTCGCTGGCGCAAAATGGCTTGAAGATCTCGGTTGCGACTATGTTATCCACCATATTGGTTACGATGAGCGTCGAGGTATCGCCGCTCGTGGGCTACGCATGCCAAGCCCATTGGATCAGCTTCGGCAAGTAGCCGATGCAGTGAAGATTCCAGTTCAAGCGGTGGGGGGGCTTTCTTTGGAACAAGCGATTCAGTGCCCGGCCTACGGGGCACCCTTGGTCGTACTCGGGGCGCCGTTAACCATCGACGCAGACGCTTTCAAAACCGCAAGCGGCGACTTGGAAGCGTCGTTAAGAATGATCTGCCAAGCGATCAAAGGTGCCTAGCGCTGGTGTACCGGCTTAAGCCGGCTTTTGTCCCCTGCAGCTAAACAGCTTCAATCAACATTTGGTCACAGAGTGCAGATATCCGATTAGAGACACGCTGTGCTTTGTCCGAGATGTTCAGATCGATGCTTCCGCCTTGATTCCAGAGCACCCACTGGACAATGGAAAGTCCAAGTGACACCTTATGAAGCATTTTGCATTCGTCAAGGGACTCGATTGCATGGTCGTTATGCGATTGAGTGTACGAGTCGAAAGCGTCGTTCCAAAGGTCCTCTTCGCTTTCGTCATTTGCAAAGACAGTACGCTCCCCATCTCGGTAGGATAGGCTCCCGAAAAGCCTGACAAAATCGAGCCCTGGCCAGTCGAACCGGGCGGCTCCTAAATCAACGATCGAAGAAAAACGCTGTCGTTCGTCGATCAAGATGTTTTCACTCCAAAGATCGCGAACGATCCAATGGCAATATCGATTTTGCGACTCGCAAATCGTTAGAAAACGAAGCCAACTTGGCTGCCGCTCTATCACGATGGCCAAACAGTGCTTTACCTTCTCGAGCAACTGTTGGTTTGCGAAAAAATGGGTTGGATCGCATGTCGCCAACAAGCGATAGTCCATCGTCTTCAGAAGATCCAATCGCTCCCGAAGCGAATTGGATCGCATCATTTGCTTGGGATCGGGTGAGCCTGAGGCTTGCAACACTTGGCTTGAATGCGAATGGAGTCGCCCCAATATAGTGGCAAGATGCTGAACCGTAGATTTCGAAACACCTTTGGCTTCGACAGGCTTCCCCTCAACCCATTCGCAAAGCGTCCACAGCTTGTTTGCATACGGCAGCAATAATCCACCGGATGCATCCATTGAATGCCATTCCACAATTTTGGGAAACGGCTTTGGGTTGGAGGCTCCGACATGGGATAAACTGTTCGTTTCGCCCGCAAACGACTTGTTGGTGCTCGACCAAAACTCGACTTTCGATGGGGAGTCAAATCGATTCGGCCAACTACGAATGGCAAACACACCCGATTCTGTTGCGAGTCGGTAGATAGCCGAGTCACTAAAACCATTCGACCGCCAAGAAGTGCACTCCACTTCGCCAGCGTTTACTGGGAAGTAAGAGTGCTGGATCAAAGCCGCTCGTTTGACAGAATCCAACGCCATTCGAGATAACGTATCAAGCGAGTCTTTGTTAAGCATTGTGAGGTTTCGGTTTTGAATCGGATGCAGGACATGACTTGACTCGAACGGATGAGCAAAGTCACCCAATGCGAGCGGCAGAAAAAACATACCACAACTCGTAGCTGGATTCGCAAGAATTCAGCCGGTTCTGAATTCTTACGAATTCAGCTACGGTAGTACTCATTTCGCCGCTCGCCTTATCCTGTTTTTGACTGCTACTTTGCGGTTGGCTTTTCCCGCACCGTACCATTTCGAACCCCTGGAGCGAGATCGAAACGATCCAGGTTCATGACTTTGCTCCACGCCGCTGCGAAGTCCTCCGCAAACTTTTGCTGAGCATCGTTGCCAGCATACGTCTCAGCTATCGCTCGTAACTGCGAGTTGGAGCCGAACACAAGATCGACTCGGCTGCCTGTCCACTTGACCTTGTTTGTCTTGCGGTCCTTTCCTTCATAAAAGTGTTCACAGATCGGTGACTTTTCCCAATTCGTGTTCATGTCCAGAAGATTGACAAAGAAGTCGTTCGTCAATGTTCCTGGGCGAGTGGTGAGTGTACCAAGCTGAGGAAACGTTGTGTTGGTGTTGAGAACACGTAGTCCACCGATGAGAACAGTCATCTCGGGAGCAGTCAAGGTAAGAAGCTGAGCACGGTCGACCAGTAGCTCCTCGGCGGGGCGATCCTGCTCTTTGCCAAAGTAATTTCGGAATCCGTCGGTCTTCGGCTCGAGTACTGCAAACGAAGGAACGTCGGTTTTGTCTTGAGTCGCATCCGTACGTCCAGGGGTGAATGAAACGCTGACTTCGTTACCCGCTTTTTTTGCTGCGACTTCGATGGCTGCACAACTGCCTAATACGATCAAGTCTGCCAGCGATACTTTCTTGCCACCTGTCTGCGATTTGTTAAAGTCCTGCTGGATCTTGGTGAGTACGGCTAGGACCTTTGTCAACTGGGCAGGGTTGTTGACTTCCCAATCTTTTTGTGGAGCGAGTTGAATGCGAGCACCGTTGGCACCGCCTCGTTTGTCGGAGCCTCGGAACGTTGACGCGGACGCCCAAGCGGTCGAAACCAATTGGGAAATAGTAAGCCCCGACGAGAGAATCTTGCTTTTGAGGACAACCGTATCTTTTTCGTCGATCAGCTTGAAGTCGACTGCTGGAACCGGATCTTGCCACAATTGTGCCTCTGGCACCAAGGGACCGAGGCAACGCGATATTGGGCCCATGTCACGGTGCGTTAACTTGTACCATGCCTTTGCAAAAGCTTCAGCAAAGGCCGATGGGTTTTGATGAAATCGCTTTGAAATCGGCCCATAGACAGGGTCCATTTTGAGAGCCATGTCGGTGGTAAACATAATTGGAGCATGGTGCTTTGTTGCATCGTGGGCGTCAGGCACGGTCCCCTTTGCAGATGCCTCCTTCGGTGTCCATTGCCATGCTCCGCCTTGTCCTTTCACCAATTCCCATTCGTAACCGAACAAATTGTCAAAGTATCCGTTGGACCATGCCGTTGGAGTTGTCGTCCATGCCCCTTCCAAGCCGCTGGTAATCGTATCGCCTGCGTTGCCCTTACCAAATTTGTTCTTCCAGCCAAGACCTTGTTCTTCGATGCTAGCTCCCTCGGGTTCAGGCCCAACAAACTTGCTCGCATCGGCTGCCCCGTGGGCTTTGCCAAAGGTATGACCGCCAGCGATCAGAGCAACAGTCTCTTCGTCGTTCATGGCCATGCGTGCAAAGGTATCTCGAATATCTTTGGCAGAGGCGAGTGGATCAGGCTTTCCGTTGGGACCTTCTGGGTTGACATAAATAAGTCCCATTTGAACCGCTGCAAGCGGATTCTCGAGCTGCCGATCACCTGAGTAGCGTTTGTCCCCGAGCCATTCGCTTTCAGGTCCCCAGTAAATGTCTTCCTGTGGTTCCCACACGTCTTCTCTGCCACCGGCGAATCCAAATGTTTTGAAGCCCATCGACTCAAGTGATACGTTGCCGGTTAAGACCATCAAGTCAGCCCATGATATTTTGTTGCCGTACTTTTGCTTGATGGGCCACAGTAAGCGACGTGCCTTGTCGAGGTTGGCGTTGTCAGGCCAGCTATTGAGCGGTGCAAAACGTTGCGTGCCATAGGATGCCCCGCCACGGCCATCGGCGATACGGTAAGTGCCTGCGCTGTGCCAAGCCATTCTTATAAACAATGGGCCATAATGGCCATAGTCCGCAGGCCACCAATCCTGGGACGTTGTCATCAACTCCTTAAGATCCTTCTTCAATGCGTCCAAGTCGAGACTTTTGAACTCACTGGCATAATCAAACCTCGACCCCATCGGGTTGCTTTTGGGCGAGTTTTGGTGGAGGATCTTTAGGTTCAATTGGTTTGGCCACCAGTCGGCTGTTGATTGACCACCAGCGGAAGTCGTTCTTTCTGAGGTAGGTCTGGTCGTCCCTCCTATTACGGGACATTTGCTGCTGTCCATTTTGATTTCTCCAGCCGATGGGCTATTGTTCTTCGTTGGGCTAGCTTGAGTCTGAGCGAACGCGGGAGATGCGATACACACCATCGCTAAACTTGTCACGGCCTGAGTGAAACGGCTTGACTTTTTCATTTGCTACTCCTGAAATAGGGATTGGTTCTGGCTTTGCAACGCGAATGCGATGCCGCGAGCGAGCGAACGAAGGATATTCTGCGGCATTTGCGGTAAGTTATCCAATGCATTTCAGTTATGCATCGCATGCATTGTAGGCATGAGGTCCAGTGCGACATTACCCTATTAGGGAACGCTGTTATTAGGGAACGCTGAGAAGCACTTTGTAGCGAAACTCGTCAAGAGTTTCGGTTGTTTATGCAATGCAGCCGAAAGTCTTGACGACTTTTGCTACAGAAAAGACTGTTTTTGGCAGCGGAAAATGCTTCACCGCACACTTGGAGATCGCTTAGCCAAATCCGTGTCCGTCGCATCACTCGATTGCGCCCAACACCTGCTTTAGGATGGCTTGAGTGTTATCGGACGCCGACTCCGAGAGCCATCGTTCCGTTATGGCTTGAACCCAATCGGGTTTGGATTTGCTAGCGTCGACGATCCAATTGCCAACGGCGATCTGCACGTACTCTGAATCGTCCGCAAAAAGCGGCTCTAAAATAGGGAGCCCGAGTTCCGGCTGATCTTGGAGAATCGGAATGGGCGAACACCCAACGCCACTGGGGCGTGTTACTTCAACCGCAAGCCTGCGAAGCCGCTCGTTTCTACTCCCTGTCCAAGGGGCTAAACAACGGATTGCCGATAATGGATCGCGAATAACATCGGCTCTTAATGCTAGCCATGCGATTTCTCGAAGACCTGGGTGCTCGTCGTCAGCGAAAGTTTTCATCCAAGCCAGCTTGCGAGCGAATGGGATGCTATCTGTCAAACCGACGATGATCGCTGCCCATTCGCGTACAATATTGTTGGAATGTGTTGCGAGAAAACGCCATACATCATCGCCGATCTTGATACGATCTGACAACCAACTGCCGATAGCGAAAGAGTGCTTTATTCCGGACTGCGTTTTAAGATCGTCAGTCCATAGTGAGCCATGGTCCAGGTGGTCCTCAAGGTTCAATTGCCTCACAATTGCTGCTAGCAACACCTGTCGATCGAAGGTCAGCCAGTCCGCAATTTGATCCGTTTTTTCCATGGACTTCATTCAAATCGCCGTTGGCCTTGGTATGCACATTTCAATCGCTATGTCTGCCTAGTATAACGAATCGATTTGGGTGCGGCGCGCGGAGTGTGCCTGCTACCTTCAGCTAAAGTCCGACTGCCGTTTGCTCCGAAGCTGTGGTCTTGGGAATCGATGAATCCGTCGAGATGGTGATGTTTCCATTAGAAGTTTCGAGGTCTAAGGAGCTAGCTGGTATTGGGCCGTTTGCTTTGCCGAAAAGCACTCCCGCGACATGAGTCTTTGAATTCTTGGTCAAATCGGCGTCGGCTTCATTGAATTGGATAGAGCCATTCGAAGTGCTTGCGTCAAGTTTGATTGGGCTGCGGTCGGAAAAGCTGACTTTGATTTGGCCATTGCTCGTCTCCAATTTGCATTTCCCCTCGAGCGAGCAGTTGGTCATTTCAACAACTCCGTTACTTGAACTTGCCTGAATATTGCCGGCCGAGTTTTCAACAATAATTTTCCCGTTGCTGGTCGAAAGTTGAAGCGAGCCGGCTGCTTCTCTGACTTCGATTTTTCCGTTGGAAGTATCGATGGTAACAGGCCCGCGACTTTGAGTGGTCGAGACCGCCCCGTTCGAAGTCGACAGTATCAATGGCCAGCTTGCGGGTACCTTCAGCTCCAAGCTAACCGAATCCGAGTACATGAGAGTTTGATTGCGACGCTTGCAAGCGATCGTCAATGTGGAAGCGGTTGTATCGATGACGGGAGTTAGTGAGTCCAGCGCGGCGTCTGCTTCTTCCTGAGTGTAACCATGGCTCTTGATGTGAGCGACTAATGCCACCTCCGATTGATCCGTTGGGGTTACGGTAATGCTACCGTTGAATGTTTCGGCATTTACGTTGACCTGAGAATTGATCGGAATGACCTTTTGATAATCTCGTTTCGCAGAAAATTGCGGCATATTGCAACCAGAAAGGATCGCAAGACCGAATGAAGCCATCGCAAAAGTGGAAGCAAGCGTTTTCATGATTTGGAAGTGGATTAGAGGTGATGATTCAAAGGCATCGACGGTTGCGGTTAGTTCGCAGGTTGAGAAGGATTATTGGAGAGTTCTTCTCGATTTTTGTGTTGTGAAAACAAAAACGACCTGGGATTTAGTTGGGAAAACTCTAAACTGAGCAACGGTTTTGCTCTGGACCTCGCATCTTCATTCTAGCCCACCCTATTCTAAATGACCGAACCCACGTTCAAAAAGTATACCGATCTGATCGACGAAAAAACGAACCTTGTTGGCATGATGGCAGATCAGGGGCAAGAGGTTGGGCTCTGGCTTGGGACCATTTCCGAATCGGATTCTTTGGTTGTGCACGCACCGTATACGTGGACTTTGAAAGAAGTTGTCAATCACTTGTCGGATTGCGAACGCGTTTTTGCTTACCGTGCACTTTGGGTTGCCCGAGGTGGTGACATGCCACTCATTCCGTTTGACGAAGATGAGTTTTCTCGCCGGTCTAAAGCCAAGGAGTTTGCGATCACTTCCTTGGCTGCAGAGTTTCAGGCGGTGAGGTCGTCGTCGTTGGCTCTATTTCAAAATCTACCTGAGGATGCTTGGGGAGCTATGGGGCAGGTCATGGGGCATGAGGTAACGGTTCACAAACTTGCGACGATTTTGGTTGGGCATGTCGCTCACCATTGGCGCATCGTTAGGAAACGTTTTGGTCTCGACGTTTGAATTCTTGTTATTCGGACCACACGGCAAATTCATTACCGCTCGGATCAAGGAACTGGAATCTTCGTCCTCCAGGAAACGAAGTTATCTGCTTGATTATCTTGCCACCTTCATTCTCAACGGCTTCCTGTCTAAATCAGCAGTGAACTACTTGCGACACTCTCGATCGTTTCGCAAGCCTGCGCAATTTGCTGCGAGGAAACATCAAGGTGCGTGACTAACCTGACGCTTTGCGGACCAAAAGGCAACGACAGTACGCCCGCTTTTTTAAGCGACTCGGAGAATTGCGATGCCGTCCCCCATTCCTTGTCTACATGAAAGATCACAATGTTGGTATCGGGCTCTTTGTCGCTCAGTCGAAGCGACTTGCATTTGCTTACCGCGTGAGCTAGCTGTCGAGCATTGGCGTGGTCGTCCGCCAAACGATCCATTTGATGTTGGAGAGCGTAGAGTGCGCCTGCTGCAAGGATACCGATCTGCCTCATTCCACCCCCGAAAAGTTTTCTCGCACGTCGCGCTTTCGCTACGAAGTCTCGAGAGCCAGCCAAGCATGAACCGACGGGAGCACCGAGTCCTTTGCTGAAGCAGACGCTAACGGACTCAAAAGGTTCCGAGAAGGATTGCAGCGAGACACCTGTTGCGACAGATGCGTTAAAAAGTCTCGCGCCATCCAAGTGCGTTTTCAAGCCTTGCGCATGAGCCCATTCGCATAAGGCTTCAATTCGCGAAAGCGAGTAGATTTTGCCCGCACCTCGATTGTGCGTGTTTTCCAGGCAGAGCAATTTGGTTCGAACCGTGTGTTCGTTTTCAGGGCGAACGGTTCCGTGCATTTGGTCTAAATCCAGCAAACCATTTTGGCCTTCGATGGTCTTGGCCACCAGACCACTCAACTGCGCAAATGCCCCCTGTTCGTAGTTGTAAATATGGCAACCTGCTTCGCACAGGAATTCGTCGCCAGGTACGCAGTGGACACGCAAGGCGATTTGGTTGGTCATCGTTCCACTGGGCATGAAGATAGCTGCTTCCTTACCTAGCAACCGAGCGACATACTCCTGTAATTCAACTACCGTAGGATCGATATCGATTACGTCATCGCCAACTGGCGCGTTCAACATGGCTTCACGCATTTCAAGGGTTGGTTTGGTAACGGTATCGCTGCGAAGATCTATGATTTGCATGGTTTCCTGTGTTTTGAGGGCCCAATTCCCAGACTCCGACTAGGAATCGGCCGTTGCGGGCTGTTGGTGAAGCATCCAGAAGCTTACTATAGTCTTTGCACTGGCGGGCAAAAACCCTCAAAAACCATCTCCGCAACAGGATAAAATATGAAGAACGCCTCAATCCAATCCCTGATCGACACAGGGACCAATTTGTATCTTGACTCGATCGATCCAACGTTGGTGGCTCAAAACCTGGAATGGGGAGCCGTCGGGGCAACAAGCAACCCCATCATTATTTCAGGTCTGATTCGGACGGGTCGGTTTGACAAATCCATTGTCGATTACATTGGGCGCGGTCAAGATGACTCGGCGGTTTGCTGGAGCATGACCAATGACCTAGTCAGCGACGCCCAAAAAGAGTTTCATCCCGTCTGGGAACGGACAAAAGGAAATGCCGGCTGGGTCAGCTTCGAACTGGACCCGCTTCTGGAAGATCCTGCCGTGAACTTACCTCACGCGGAACGTGTCGCTAGCTACATTTCCCTAGGTAAGAAGTGGGCTGCTGGACACGATAACCGCATGATCAAAGTTCCAGCCACCCCAGCAGGACTCGATGCCTTGGAAGAATTGGCCGCGGCTGGAGTCACTCTCAATGTCACCTTGATCTTCACCATGCGTCAGTATGACCTTGCACGCGATGCCGTCTGGCGTGGAGCTCAACGTCGCACATCGCTCGATTCCTTCAAAAGCGTGTTTAGCATCTTCGTTTCCCGCATCGATCAATATACTGCCGACAATTGCAAGCAACTGTCGCCTGAAGCTCAGGGGCAGTACGGAATTGTCAATGCAAAACGAATTTGGACTGCCAACCAAAAGTTTTGGAAAGAACACGTGACGCCGCTTCAACAAGAAATCATCTTCGCGAGTACCGGAACCAAAAACGCTGCCGATGCCCCATGGAAATATGTTTCGGCTTTAGCCGGTTCCGACATCCAAACCAATCCACCCGATACGAACGCCGCTGTCGCCGCTAGCAATCAAAGCTTCATGCGTCAGGTCGATACGATGGTCAGCGAGTCCATTGCGAAAGAGCTGGACGCTGCGGTCAACGTTCCGGACTTGGAAAAGACCTTGATGGAACAAGGAGTTGCCAAGTTTGTGGCTCCGCAGAAACAACTGCTCCAAACCATTCAAGAAAAACGTGCGAGCCTAACCAAGTAGCAGGCCCATTCCATATGCCGCCCATCTAGCAAAACACGGATGAACATGCCACCGAATCGTTTAACAGTCAGCCGAAGGCGTACTTGATTCCTTCGACGGTACGCCTACGGCTAACCGTTAAACGAGATACATTTACCTAATATCCTATTTCAACAAGGTCCTGAATTGCACCCGGTCTTATCTCGAGCGTTGTTCGCCCCCACGTTCACTTGGAACTACATGCTGGGCCGAGTCCTGAAGGTCCGGAATTGGTGGGACGAAGTCGACCCAGCAATCATTTTGGGAGCCATGCCATTGCGATCGGACGCCAAGCCACTCCACGCTCTTGGTGTGCGAGGCGTTATCAACATGTGTCAGGAATACCCCGGACCAAAGTCGGAGTATCAACGCCTAGGAATCGATCAACTCTGGCTTCCGACGGTCGATTTCAATCCCCCAACTTTCGAAGATGTTAGTCGCGGCGTCGATTTCATTAAAAAGCATGCTTCACTCGGCGAAAAGGTCTACGTGCATTGCAAAGCAGGGCGAGCACGAAGCGCCACCGTGGTCATTTGTTGGTTGGTCCGCCACCGATCCATGGCGTTGCCCGAGGCGCAATCGCATCTGCTGCGCAAACGCCCGCATGTCAATGCAAAGCTCGTCCATCGGCCTGTTGTTCGCCAATACTGCGAACAACCGAGTAAGCCGGGGGTAGAAGAGTAGATGCCAACCCCGGATACCAACTACCGTTTGCTCGACTTCGGTATGGGGCGAAAGCTGGAGCAGTTCGGCAAGTTGATCGTGGACCGCCCTTGCCCCGGCGCGAGCAACGCAAAGAAGTCTCCAAGCCTATGGGATCAAGTCGACC